>CAZGMN010000234.1:0-4923 GCA_964526905.1 uncultured Eubacteriales bacterium | reverse complement strand
GTATATAACATAGGGAAATCAGGGGCGTCAAATAAGAGGCTCAGCCTTCAAACGGTTTTCGAACCACTCAGCCCTCGCCAAGCTCAAAAAATATTTCTAATATATATGTATTTTAGGGGAAAATTCTTGATTCAGATGACTGTGCCGTGAGGGATGATGGAGTTTTTGGGAATGACGATGATTCCATCCTCGATGACGTGGTCATCACTCTCTTCTTCCTTGATTCCTCGAGCATTGATCAGCCTGACGCCGTTCCCGATTCTGGCATTTTTATCGACAATGGCGTTTCGAATCTCGCAGTTGAACCCGATGCCGATGTTTGGCACACCTTTTTCTGCGTTTTGGGCCAATTCTTCTTTAGATTCAAAGAAATCAGCCCCGTTGATGACCGAGCGGTCGATGACAGAGTTGTCTCCGATTCTTGAACGGATGCCGATGATCGAATGATTAATCCAGGAGCGGTTGATGATGCTTCCTTCACAGAGGATGGAGTTATGAACCTCTGAAGAGAGAATTTTGGAGCCAGGTAGAAATCGGGCATGGGTGAAGATAGGCTTTTGCTCGTCGTAGAGGTTGAATTTGGGAAGAGGCCGGGTCAAATCCAGATGAACCTCAAAAAAGCTGCGGATGGTCCCGATGTCCGCCCAGTATCCGTCGAAGAAGTATCCATAAACCTTCTTCTTGTTGATGGCAAAAGGTATGACTTCTCTGCCAAAATCTTCAAAGCTGGCATTTTCCAGAAGCTCTTGAAGAACTTCCTGATTAAAGAGATAGACGCCCATCGATGCCAGGTGCGTCCTGCCGGCAGCTTCCAATTGAAAACTTTTAAAAACATCCTTTGAAACCTTCATTCTCTCCAGCTCATCGGCTTCTTTTGGTTTTTCGCAGAAATCGATGATTCTTGCGTCTTCATCCACCTTCATCACCCCGAATTCAGGGGCCTGTTCATAAAGGACCGGATAAACAGAGATACTGATATCTGCCTTCTTCTTCAGATGAAAATCAATGAATTTTTGATAATCCATCCGGTAGAGATGGTCGCCGGAGAGGATCAAAACCAGCTCTCCTTCATCGCGAAAATAGCGAAGATTTTGCCGAACAGAGTCGGCTGTCCCCTGATACCAGTCGCGGCTTTCGAGCGTTTGCTGGGCGGAAAGGATGGTCAGGAAATCCTTGCTGAAATAATCAAAGCGATAGGTGTTAAAAATATGGCGGTGGAGGGATTCGCTGCTGAATTGAGTGAGAATAAAAATCTTTCGCAGACCGGAATGAATGCAATTGCTGATGGGAAAGTCGATGAGCCGAAACCTTCCGGCAATTGGAACAGCTGGCTTGCTGCGCTTTTTTGTCAGAGGGTAGAGACGGGTTCCCTGCCCGCCGGCCATGATGATTGAGACAACTTTTGCCATTAATTGCAACTTTTCTTGGATTATCAGGATTTATATGTATATAAATTTAATAAAAAATATAGTAAAATTCAATCAAAATTATTCTAAGACAAGAAGCGTCAAGCTTGTCGCTGTCGTGCTAAAAAGATGCTTGTCATAGGATTTTTTCTTGATTTGAGGATAGTCAATCTGGTATTTATTTCATTTTTTGAAATTTGCGGCTTGGATTAAAAAGAGAAAAGAATGTTATATGACCTTGGAATCCTCTGGGAATGGAAATACGACGAGAGGTTTGTAAGGCTTATTGACGCCATCTGCCAGAGGTCAGGAAAGACAAGCTATCTCGTTTGGCCTGCTAATTTCAATGAGAGCATGGCCAGGATTTCAAGCGGAGAGCTTCGCTTTCGGGTGCTCCTTGATAGGGCGACTGACAGTGAGCCCGCTTTTTTGGGAATTGTCCGCCTTCATCAGGAAGGTCAAAATAGAGTCATCAACGTGACTGAAAAAGCAATCCGCACTCACAACAACGCCCTTATGCACCTTGAATTTATGAACGGAGGAGTGAATGTCCCCTATACGCTGATGATACCCCCGGATAAAACGATTGATGACAGGGCACTGGAAGTCATAGGACGTCCCTTTGTTATTAAGCCTATGGAAGGGTTGGGCGGAGGGGAGGGGGTTTTTCTGGGCGCCAAGACTGTTGATGAGGTGGAGAGGGTGAGGAAGCACCATCCGGGCAAGCAAATCCTGGTTCAAGAGAATATCATTCCCCGGAAGTTGAATCAGCGCAGGTGCTGGTTCCGCGTTTTTTATATCTGTGGGAAGGTCATCCCTTGTTTTTGGGATGACCTGACTCATATTTATCACAGGCTCTCTCCTGAAGAGGAGACGGTCTTCAGCGAGCTGTTGAGAATAACAGAGAGAATCCAGGAGATTATCGGCCTTGAATTCTTCTCGACTGAAATTGTCCAGACAGAGCAGGGAAAGTTTGTGGTTGTTGACTATGTCAACGACCAGTGCGATATGAGGTTTCAATCAGACACTCCTGATGGCGTTCCTGATTCAGTGGTTGAAGAGATTGCCAAGGCGATAGTCGAAATGCTTTAATGGCCCTCCAAAAAAAGTCTTTTTATAGTTTTATTTGACTCAATGAGATTGACAAAGGTCATCTTTCCCGTTACACTAAGGTCTTAAAATTTAGCTAAAGAATTACAAATCAAAAGAAGGGGGCTAATAAGGCGCCTCGAAAGTAAAGACATTAATGCCGATTATACTTCCTCTTTTTTACGAACGGCAATCAGAATAAAGGGAAAGGGACATTAGAATAAAAATCAGCCTCGAGCCTCTCGCAAAAGAGCTCTTGCTTCCTCTCCACTATAATCACATCATTCAGGGATTTATATATAATAATCTGTCCAGTTCCTTGGCCGAGTCCCTCCATAATCAGGGTTCAAGATTTGAGAAGCGACAGTTCAAGCTCTTCACTTTTTCCAGGCTCTTCGGCAGTTTTGACAGAAGGGCCGGCAACATCTCCTTTAGAGGACCGCTGTATCTCTGGCTCGCCTCTCCATTAGTCAAAATTTTAGAGTCATTCGCATCCCATTTAATCAAGAAAGGGAAAGTGAAACTGGGGAACTCCTACCTCCAGCCTGCGAGCGTCGAGGTTTCATTTGATGAACAATTCAAGAGCCTGGTTCTTGTCCGGACACTCTCACCCATCACTGTCTACAGCACCCTCAGAACTGCGGATGGCAGGCGCAAAACTTATTATTATTCGCCTTTTGAGGAAGACTTTTCGAGGCTGATTCAGGAAAATCTTTTAAAAAAGATGACTATTCTAAAGAATAACTTGTCTCAAACAAATTCTGATGAGACAGTTTTGTCTAATGCAAATATAACTGAGATATTCAAAATTCGGCCTGAAAAAGTGTCCAACCACAACCAGCACATCCTTTTCTTTAAAGGAACGATCATCAAAGCCTGGTCCGGGCTTTACCGGCTCGACGGCTCTCCGGAGCTCATTAAAATCGCCTTCGACTGCGGCCTGGGCTCTAAAAATAGCCAGGGATTCGGGATGATTGAGAAATATGAAAGCAAATAGCCATCAGCCCTTAAAAAATTTCATTCATCGCTCAAGGAGAATCGGAGAGTGGCGAAAGAAGTACTAGTTTATGGCGCCCTCTTCATGAACTTAAGTCCATGTTTGATGTCGTTCCGACTTCTTGTTTTATTGTGCTCTGAAAATGAGCCGAAACTGGAGCCAAAATGATTCATGCAATAAAGGAATTAGAGGTTGAGGTTGAAAACTAAACTTTCTCCTAGACATGTTAAAGAATGCAAAGATGGAATAAGACCTTTTCAAAAAAAGCTTTTACAGGAAATCAAAAGTGGTAATACTCGCATAATACTATTAAATGCTCCAGTCGGATCAGGTAAGACTTACATTGTTAGACAGTTACTCGAACAAAAAGAATTCGAAAGACGGCCGATCGTCTTCACTTATCCAACAAAAATACTAATGGAAGCACAAGTAAGTTCTCTACGCAGAGAAATTGGGAGAGAAAAAATTAGAATATGGCCATTTGAAGATATGAAAAAAAACTCTATTAACCTTTTTTTGTATTCTACTGATTCTTTATTGCAAGCTATAAGGGAGAAAAGACTTACGAATATTATTAATAGAAGTGAGCTGTTATACAGACTTTTTAACGATTTAGGATGGTATAGCAAACAGGGAGGAGTCATAACCTCTCCTGACGTTCTTTATCTGCTGAAGGAAGGCAGATACAAGAAGTCTAAAGAAATTCTGAATAATCTACAAAATTCTATTCTTATTTTTGACGAATTTCATTGTTATCACGGATTATCTACTTTTCCGACTCTATTGGAATTTTTACTTTCAACTATTGCTGAAAAAATTGTCTTATTATCTGCAACTCCTGTTGAGAGCGAAGCGTTGCAGGAAATTGAGCAAAGGTATGGAATAAACAAAATTGATTTCTTAAGTTCATTAGGAAACCATAAAGATACATGTTTTAACTATCCTGTAAGAGTTGATATTCAATCTTTTAAATACTCTAACTTAGAAAAAACAGAAAGACAATTATTTGATTTGCTACCGCATTTACCTCGGCCATGTGCAGTCATTTTTGATAGCATTTTCAGATTACGGCATATAGAGAGGAGATTAAGATTTAATAAATTAAAAGGATTAAAAATTAAGGAATGGAGTGGAATGATAAAAGATAGTAGCTTGGCTTCAGACTTAGACGACGAGACTATTGTCCTTGGGACATCGGCAATTGAAGTTGGTATTGATATGAAATTTAAGAGCATAATTTTTGAAGCAACATATTGGCCTTCAGCAATACAGCGACTCGGACGAGTAGGGAGGAAAGAACAGGGAGAAGCGATTATGTTTACTCGAAAAGACTTTTCGCCATTCCTTGATGATAAATGTGATTGGGATCGAACAGATTTTGAACAGAAAATCCTAAAAGAAGCGCTTAACAATCCACGCGAGGAAGTAGGA
>CAZGMN010000233.1:685-4941 GCA_964526905.1 uncultured Eubacteriales bacterium | reverse complement strand
AGCCAAGGAAGATTTCATTTGAATGTAAAATTCACTTGACCAGGCAATAAATGAAAAATGCCAATTATTTTTTTAGAATCGGGGGTAAGGAATGATCGATAAGAGAAAATTTCCGAGATTGGGCAAAATATGGGAGCTGGATTACAGGATTATAAGCGTGGAAGAATTTAAGGAAAATCCTTTAAAAGGCCTGACGGTGAACATCAGCGGAGGAGGAATCTGTTTTGAAGCAAGTAATGATATTCCTAAAGGAACGATGCTCGCCCTTGAATTGAAATCAACAATCTTTCCCTCCTCCATCATTGCCTTGGGAAAAACCATCTGGTGCCATAAAGAAAGCGAGAAGGAAAAGTATGAGGTTGGCGCAGAATTCTGGTGGACAGGGTGGAAGGATAACGAAGCGCAGAAGGCAGTGGCCGATTACATCGGCAATCAAATCGTCATAGATAAAAAGTAAGCGAACCCGAACCCTTCGTTAAAATTTCATAATTTTATCTTCTCGATTTCTTTATAGAATCAAAAATCACTGACAGTACAAAAGCGATTATTCCTGTCCCCCACTTCGGCCAGTGCGCCGACATAGACCCCACTCTTGAAGTGGCCAGGAAATTCAGCCTTCGTGTCATTGAAGATGCAGCCCAATCCATCGGCGCAGAATACAAAGGGAAAAGAGCGGGCTCGATGGGAGACCTTGGAATTTTTTCCTTTTTTCCTTCCAAAAACCTGGGCGGCTATGGCGATGGGGGAATGGTCGTAACCGATGACGAAGCACTTTATGAAAAAATAAAAATCCTCCGCGTCCACGGCTCAAAGCCAAAATACTACCATAAGATCGTCGGAGGCAATTTCAGGCTTGACGCCCTGCAAGCCGCGGTTCTGAATGTCAAATTGAAATATTTGGATACATGGTCTCAAAAGAGAAGGGAAAATGCCGTTTATTATGATAAGAAATTTCAGGAAATCGGATTGAAAGAAAATGGTTATATAAGAACGCCTGAGCCTGTTTACAGGCTGAGCGGAGATAAGAACTATCACATCTATAACCAGTATACAATCCACTCAAAAAATAGGGATAAGCTCCAGGCGTTTCTTAAGGAAAATGGCATCGGAACGGAAATCTACTATCCTGTTTCGCTCCATCTCCAGGAATGCTTCAAAGACCTTGGATACAAAAAAGGCGACCTTCCCTTTTCTGAAGAAGCCTCATCATCCGTTCTCTCTCTACCCGTTTATCCCGAACTCACCATCGCTCAAAAAGACTATATTATCCACAAAATCTCGGAATTTTATGATAAACAATAATACAAGAGCATTAGAAAAATTGTCATCGTGAGGAGGAGCCGAGGCCACAAGCGGAGCGTGGCAGAAAGAGACGTAGCGATTCGAGATTGTCATTGCGATGGCGATCCGAGGGTGCCATTGCGAGGAGAGGGGCAACGAAGCAATCTCATAAAATAAAGAGATTGCCACGCCCTTCGGGCTCGCAATGTGACGAAATTTATTGCATTAAGTTATCTCATTTTGTAAAAAGAATTCTGAGGTAAACATAAATGGACCTGATTGAAAGAATTAAATCAAAAGAAGCTCTCATCGGCATCATCGGCCTTGGCTATGTAGGCCTTCCCCTTGTCATCCGCTTTGGCGAGGAAGATTTCAGAGTCATTGGCTTTGACATAGATGAGGAAAAAGTCAAAAAGCTAACTCAAGGGCAAAGCTACTTCAAACACATTCCGGCTGAAAAGATAAAACAATTGGTTGCCAGGGGTAGATTCGAGCCGACTTCTGATTATTCCAGATTAAAAGAAGCTGATTGTATCATCATCTGCGTCCCCACACCTCTTACCATTAACAAAGAGCCCGACCTGAGCTACATCAAAAAAACCACAGAAGAAATCGCAAAATACATGAGAAAAGAACAGCTCATCTCCCTTGAAAGCACGACCTATCCCGGAACAACAAGAGAAGTTCTCCTTCCAAAATTTGAGAAAAATAATTACCGCGCCGGAAAAGATTATTATCTTGTATTTTCGCCTGAGCGCGAAGACCCGGGCAATCCCAAGTTCAATACAAAGAACATCCCCAAAATCGTGGGAGGAATCACTTCCGCTTGCCTTGAAGCTGGAAAGGCGCTCTACAGCCAGATTGTCGATGAGGTCATTGCTGTCTCCTCGCCCGAAGTCGCAGAATTCGCCAAAATTCTCGAAAATATTTTCCGCTCAGTCAATATAGCCCTTGTCAACGAGCTCAAAATTCTCGCTGACAGGATGAATGTTGATATCTGGGAAGTCATCAAAGCCGCCTCAACCAAGCCCTTTGGCTTTTTACCTTTTTATCCCGGGCCTGGCCTGGGAGGCCACTGTATTCCCATCGACCCTTTTTACCTTTCTTGGAAGGCCAAAGCGCTCAACTTCAATACCCGCTTCATCGAGCTCGCTGGAGAAGTCAATACCGCTATGCCCAATTATGTGCTCTCAAAGATTGGCGATGCCCTCAATCAAAACGGAAAATGCTTCAAGAATGCCAAAATCCTCGTTCTGGGAATTGCCTACAAAAAAGATGTGGATGACGTGAGAGAATCACCTGCCATTGAAATCATCGAAATGCTGCAGGAAAAAGGAGCCAAAGTCCTTTACAACGACCCTCACATCCTCCTCATTCCTAAAATGAGAAAATATAAGTTAAGCCTCAGCTCCACACCCCTCACCAAAGAGCTTCTTCAAGGCATGGATGCCGTGGTCATCATCACCGACCACTCATCCTATGATTATGAATGGATTGTAAAGAATGCAAAATTGACCGTTGATACCAGAAACGCCACAGCCGCTATCACAACCGCTAAGCATAAAATAGTCAAAGCTTAAATAAAAATTATCCACATATCTAATACCGACGCACTACTGAAATAAACTCAATAATAAAAATGCATCGCGAGGAGCGAAGCGACGTGGTGATCTCATTAAATTAAATGAGATGACCACGCTCCTTCTGGTCGCTCGCCATGACAATGTAACAAAATTTATTACGTTTATATCAATTTTTAGCTACTGCATTTTTTAAAGTAAAAGATAACTGGGTGATTTTAAGAACTTTTCTTTAATATGTAGCTATCTTTTGTCTTCCCAGACCTCAAGACCGGAAAAGGCAATGGAAATTGAAATAGATTTTATTCCTTTCTTTAAAGATTTTATCTTCTGCAGCATGTTCTTTCTTAAATCTTCCTCTTGAGCAGCCAATATAGTCAAAGAGCCGCCTTTTCCCCCAGCTCCATTGACCTTCCAGCCAATTGCTTTATATTTTTTTGCGATTTCAATAACTGAATCGGCTTCCTCTGAAATGAGTCCCGAATGAAGGGATCTCTGGCATTCGTTGTTCTCAATCATCACCTTGCCAAAAGAATCTAAATCCCCCTTCAATAATAAATCCTTGGCTCGTTCAGCTAAATCTCTTAATTCAAGAATAATCTCGAACTGAGACCCTTTCTCTTCGAGAAAAGCTATAACCTCCTCATGCAGAGCTGAGGAGCTATGAGCCTTTCCCAAATAAATTAAAAATAACCTCTGGCTCAAATCTTGTTTTAATGCTTCTTCAAGCTCCAACTTCATAACATTCGCTTTGGGATAATTGTACATATGGATAAAGCAAATCCCTCCATAAGCTGCACATATCTGGTCTTGGATTCCACTCTGAAGCCCCAATTTTTCTGTTTCTACGCCGTGGGCTAAAGCCACGATCTCATCCAAAGAATGCCTCTGAGGGGAAAGAAAATCGAGGCCTCCTAAGAGAGCAACACAAACAGATGCTGATGTTCCTGTAGAACAGCCAGCCGGGACATGAGAAGAAAGGCTGATTTCGAGCTCAAGCTCCTTGGGAATGGGTAAAGAATTTATGGCTCCCTGAAGAAGAGGATGCTTATTATAGTTGGGATTTTCAGGATTAACAAGGAATGTCTCACCGTAATTTTCAGCATGGACCAAAACTCTATCTTCTTTTCCTGATTTGTTCTCAAAAACATCAGTTCTAACTCTTACCAAAGGCGAAACGCCCATATTCAAAACTTTTCCCTCTCCAGAAAACCAAGTATCTGTCCAGCCCCCAATATCATTGATCCTTATTGGAGCCGTGGCGTAAATGACTTTGATAGGTTCTTTATTCTGTTTTTTAATTTGGCGGCTCATTTTTAGAATAGACTATTCAGCTGCGAGAGCTTTTCCTTTTAAATCAGCATGTAACACAGGATAAATTCTATGTCAAACAAA
>CAZGMN010000233.1:0-675 GCA_964526905.1 uncultured Eubacteriales bacterium | reverse complement strand
CCCATATTGAAGCTCTCTGCGGCAAGCCGCAGGAGATTCTGCAAAGTATCGCTAAACGAATTCAGTTTCATTTGCGTTCTCTCTTGGCCAGTTGCCCCAAATTCAAATTTTTCTTATAGGACCAAACGAGGCCATTCTCCCTTCGCTGCTTGGAAAACTGAACTTGTTTCTCATTACTTATTCTTATGCTATAATAAAAATCAAAAACTTAATAAGGTATAATTGATCCATAAAGCAATGAAAAAATGCAAAGTCTTGGTTACCGGAGCTGCAGGATTTATCGGCTTTCATTTGACAAAAGCCCTTCTCGAAAGAGGAGATGAAGTTATCGGCCTCGATAATATTAATAGCTATTACGACATTAATTTGAAATATTCAAGATTGGCTGAAACTGGCATTGCCAAAGAAGATATTGAACACAATAAATTGGCTAAAAGCAATAAATATCGTGGATACAAGTTCATTAAAATGAACTTAGAGGAAAAAGAAAATATTTTGAAATTATTTGAAGAACAAAAATTCGACAAAATCTGCCATCTGGCCGCACAAGCCGGTGTCCGCTATAGCCTTGAAAATCCTGATGCATATATTCACAGCAATATCGTTGGCTTTTTTAATATCCTTGAAGGTTGCCGGCGCTTCGGGATAAAACACCTTGTCTTTGCCGGAAGCTCC
>CAZGMN010000232.1:2640-4952 GCA_964526905.1 uncultured Eubacteriales bacterium | reverse complement strand
AACCGCTCATCATCTTCAGCCCCCAGAAGCTTTGCCATATATTCAATAATAGCTGCCGGGAATATCCCCTTCCTTTCATAAAGGCTTCGTTTCTTTAAAAGGATTCGGCTGGATTCGACACAGCTTGCCGGCAGCAGCGGAAAGGCTTGGAGAGCTTTTTTATCCTCAAAAGCATCAGCCTTGGCATAGAATTTCTTTGCAAGCCTTAAAGATTCTCTCTGTCTGAGTCCCCATTCTGCGGCCATGACCACGCCGGCCAAGAGGAGATGGATGAGAGCACTTCCATCTGGCGCGCGCAGCTCAACCGTTTGCCGATTTTCTGAATCTTCGACCTCTGATTTCTCTTCAGGGTTGATAATTCTGGAAAGATTATTTAGGCTTGACCAGGCCAAGGGCACACGAATCAGCGCATTCCGGTTTAAATCGCTCCAGCAAATACGCGTTGGCGCTTCCTGGCCAGGAACAAGGCGCAGGTAAGATGAGGAAAGAGTGTTTCCAAACGCAGTCAAAGAATCCGCATATTCTATCAAGCCGCCGATAAGGCATAATGCAGGCTCTGAGAGCTTTCCGCCTGAGCCAACCATGATATTTTTATCAGCCTTCTTCAGCTCCAGATGAAAATGAAGCCCGTTGCCAGCCACTCCTTCCTCGAGCTTTGGTGTGAAGGTGGCGGTGCAGCCATGGTAGTAAGCGACATTTCGTATCAGCCAGCGGGCAAGAACAAGAGCATCCGCCATCTCCTCGACGGGCTTGGCCAGGAATTCCACCTCAAGCTGCTCTGCTCTTTTGCCGTCAATCTCTTTGTTTGTGCTTTGAATCATATCAATTGAGCCGTTCTCACTGTGGGCATATTTCACAGCTCCTGTGATTTGGGTATTGAGACGGATGATCTCATTGAGAATTTCGCCGCTTTTCATGAAGGGAGCAGAGGCATGGTAGCCCTGCTGTCTGAGAAGCGGAAAAATATCCTTCTCTTTCTCGCCGACGACGAAAAACTCAAGCTCGCCCAGGGCATATAATTCTAAGCCTGTACTATCACGAAAAAGCTCGACAGCTTTTTTCAAAATATTATCCAGTGCAAACGGAGCCCGCTCTCCATCCTTTGTCAAATAGCGGCAGATGAAATCAAGGCTCCCCTGGTCAAAAGGATTCAAGAACGCAGTTTTATACTCGGGCACGACATACAGGTCCGAAAGCGAAGGGTCGACCATTCCCTTGAACAAAGAGGAGCCATCCACCCTCTCGCCTTCAGCGAGAACGGATTCGGCCTGCTTGCGGTTCGAGACAGCCAGTCTCAGCTCTTTGAGCTTTCCATCCAGAGCCGTGTAATGGAAAGTTATGCGCTCAATCCTTTTCTGCTCGATGACCTTTATGAAATCCGCTCGTTCAAAATCTTGGGAGGCTTTGTCGAACAAAGCCGAGAGAGGATTGCTTAGAGCATATGAAAAATTTTTATTAGACATAAGTCCTTTCTCCCTTTATGAATTCATATTATCAGGGAAAGCTAAGATTTTACGAAAAAAGCTGAGTCACTTGCAAACAAAAAAAGGGCTTGATTGAAAGAGAACAAGAGGACAGGCTGCTTTCTTAAGAAAAAATAGTCTATTCCTCTTTTTCTCCATTTTTCAGTTTTCAAATAATTTTATGGTTAACGATGACGCCTCTCTTTTTCAATCCTTCCATGAAAGGCTCATACAATTCTGCCTGAAAGACATCTTCTGGAAAGAGGCTTCCTCTCCTCCGGATTCTTCCTGAAGCTACCATCTGAGCCGAAATCGAAGCGGGTAAGCTTGTTGTCTTGGCCATAGACGTGTAATTTCTCTTCGAATCATAGAAATCGACCATTTCGAAAACATGGGTTACGGGCTTGCCAGATTTTTTTCCTGAGACGATGATTCTCAGCAGAGTCGCATCTTTCTCCCTTCCCAGTTTCATCTTTGAATCCAGAAGGGTTTCCAAAAACTCCCGCGGGATGACCTTCTCTTCGCCGACAAGAACAGGCTGGTGCGAGAAAAGTCCACACTCCTTCAGCGTTTTGACTCCTTGAGCATGGCCTTTGTGGCGGATTGTCTTTTCAAAAAGCTCATCCTTGATTCTTCCCTTCATCGTGTAGAGAAGCGAACTCAAGCCGTCGGTGTAAAAGCATTCCATTTCAGGAAAAGAAGGGGCAAAATTTATGGGCTCAAGGCCTGAAAGGGGCTGGACTTTTTTTATTTTCCCTTTTTTAAGGATTTGAACTTCTCTCTGATAAAAATTAAGAACGCTGTTCACAGCATAAACAATCCTGTAATTGAGAGGAGGCCTGGGATGAA
>CAZGMN010000232.1:0-2540 GCA_964526905.1 uncultured Eubacteriales bacterium | reverse complement strand
CCGTCAAAAATTTCCTCGCGCTTCTTTTTGTCCTCAACGTCCATTTGAATCGTCTTGAGCCTTTTGCTCCTAATAAATCTCTCCGCTCTTTTGAGCTGTATCGAGCTGATATCGACGAGGGTGACAATGTTCCTTGAATTGGATTCAACCAGGTCTTTGGCCATGACTGACCCCATCTTCCCTGCGCCTAAGACAAGAAACCGGCTCATCTTTATCTCCTCCTCCAAATTTTTGCTATTGATACCAGCGCAATCGCTTTAATCATGAAATTTCATATTATATAATACATATTCAAAACTTTTTGAAATCAAACCTAAAAGGACTCTCCGATGAAAGAAAAATTGTTCTTTACAAACAGCCGCGGCAACAAACTCTGTGCGATTCTCTCCGATCCGACTTCCGATAAGGGCAAGCCAGTCATTATCTTATGCCATGGATTCGGCACAAGCAAGGACGGCTTCACTTGTACACGATTAGAAGAAATTCTGGGCGGTCAGGGAATCTCAACCTTCAGGTTTGATTTTTTCGGCCATGGAGAAAGCGAAGGAAAGCTTGAAGAGATTACAGCCTCTGGGACAGTGGATGATATTCTGAAAGCGATAGAGTTTTTGAAAAAGAAAGGCTACAGCAAAATCGGGCTTGTCGGCTCAAGCTTCGGAGGCTTTGCCAGCTTGGTTGCCGCCTCAAAAATTGCCGGCCTCTATCTCCTGGCTTTAAAATCGCCGGTTTCGGATTATTTGGGCTTTCTCTCTTCTCACCAGGACAAGCAGGAGATAGAAAAATGGAAAGCAAAAGGATTCACTACTTATGAGACCGCCGACGGGCAAAAGCTTAAAATAAATTATGCTTTCTTTGAGGATGCAAAAAAAATCAACGGCTACGATTCAGCCCGGAAAATCAAGATTCCTGCCTTAATCGTCCATGGAGACCGCGATGAGACTGTTCGGGTCGGGCAGAGCAAAAAGACCGCAAGCCTCATCCGCAACTGCAGCCTGAAGATTATCAAAGGCGCTGATCACAGATATTCAAAGCCCGAAGACTTCGAGAAGATGCTTAATCTCATCTCTGATTTTATTATCAAGAATTCTTAAGGTGGCTGTCTTCTTTAGAACAAATAGCCGAGGCAAATTCCTGCTTCAGGCCCCCCGATATTCACATTCCCAGAGGTGAGCTTTAAGTAGCAGTAAGAATAGTTGAAATGAAAGTCGAGGATGAATCCCCATTTTATTTTCACAAAAGCTCCCAGCTTGGCGATGTAGCCCACCTCTTCTTTTCTCTCATTCCGCGCCAGGCCCGACTCCTCATACTTAAGATAATTAACGCCCGCGCCGCCATAAATATTGAATATTCCCGAGGATAATCTGTATTTCACTCCTGCGCCCACTGGAAAAACCTTAATGCGGCTCCCGCTCTTGCTCAGGTAAAGATAGTTGCTTCCAACCCAGGCTTCCAGGTTTTTCCAGAACGAGACGGAGACCTCAGCTTCGTAGTTGACAACATTCCCATACGTCGTCCGCCGCGACCCTGCGGCGAATTGAAAATAATTTGCCCCTGCCTTTAAGTAATTATACCGCGCTTTGCCTGCACCCAATTCCGGCGCAGGAGAAATAACCTGTTCTTTGACTCCAGCTTTTGGGGCTTCTTCTTTATAGAGAGGCTCGACAAAACTCTGATGGACATAGCCGATGACGACATTCCCTTTCTCATCAGGAGGCAAGGTGACTTTATACCAATCACCTTCCTTGGCTATGGAAAGAAGAGTCATTCCAACCTGAACCTGCTGCAACACCTGAGACTCGAATTTCGGCTCGGCTCTGACATTCGCCTGCTCCAATATCACTTCGACCTCTCTGGGATATTCAAACAAGACTTCTTTCGTCTTGAGTTCCTCCGCAGCTTCTCCTGAGATTGCTCCCACGGATGAGTCCAAGACAAAGCCGGAGACGATGATGTTTCTTGTTCCTGAAAAGAAAGAGATGTAATACCATGTGTTTTTTTGCTTTCTCGGCGAGAGGAGAGTAAGAACATCGCCCTTATGCGCTGTCTCGATTACAGGACTATTGATATCCGGGTCAATATAGATATTGACTCTCTCAGCAGTCACCCTCAGCTTATTTTCCTGCGAGGCGAGCGGCAGTTGAATAAAAAATAGAAGAGATAATGAAAGTGTAAAAAGAATCAAAAATGTTTGCTTTTTCATTTTTTCTCCCCTTTTATTCTTGGCTTCTTCTCTCAATTTTCGAATCAGAGTATAACATAAAAAAGACAAGAATCAAATTTTTCAGCTTAAAATTCATAACACTTATTTAGTCGAGAAGGACCTGATTTGGTCTCAAAAAGAGCGCTCAAAGACCAAGAAAAGATCATTATTGAAAGTGACAAAGCTGTGGTATTTCCAGCCCGTTCGACGATTCCAGTTGAAGAGGTAGGTCCATTTCTCGCTCGAGGTCAATTTGTTCCACCAGTCTGCACCCAACTTTGTCCTTTCCGCATCACTCATATAATTCGCAAATTCCTGCTCAACGGTTGATACTTTATAT
>CAZGMN010000231.1:0-5005 GCA_964526905.1 uncultured Eubacteriales bacterium | reverse complement strand
TCGGTCTTTGGCTGCGTGTCCGAAGATAAGCTCAGGGACTGTCTCCCCGATTCCGCAGAGGGCATAGGAGCCCTCGGCCAGAACTCCGATAATGCCTAAGATTCCGCAGACCGAGCATCCGTCGCCATTCCGGCCAAAAATTTTTCCAAGAGAACGGAAGGCTGCCGGCTGGTCATAGTAAATGGGCAGGCTGGTTGAGGCTGAGAGATTTGTTTCCACCCAGCGCCCTATTTCCACCAGCTCCTCGATGGTCAGGGTTTCTCCTCTGTCGTGCATCCTCTCTCCTCTGGCTGTGGGCTGGAGAATATTGAACTTGACTGAATTTGCTCCGAGTCGCTCAGCCAGGCGCACCATTCGCTCCATCTGGCCTTTGTTGCGGGGCATGAGGGTCATGATCAACTGCGGACGGAGCCCGGCAGCGACAAGGTTCTGGATACTCTTCAAGGTTTCTTCAAAGCAGCCCTTTACACCTCTGACCCACTCATGGGTCTCGGCGTCTATGCCATCAAGGCTGACCGAGATAAAGGTGGATTGGCATTCGGCAATTTTTTTAGCCATTTCTTCTGTGAGTAGGACTCCATTTGTCTCCAGGGTGAAGCTGACCTCTTCCTTTTGAAGAATATCTATGATTCTTCCGATTTGAGGATGAAGAAGAGGCTCACCGCCTGTGAGCTTGACTCCGGCAAGCCCTAAAGGTTTTGCCTGTTCGATGACCGAGCAAAAGAGCTTGACGTCCAGCGAAGGATAAGTTTGGGCTTTGGTCTGATATTGAGGAGCAATCCAGCAGTGACGGCAGCGCTGGTTGCAGCCTTTGGTCAGGTAAAAATAAATTTTGTTTAAAGGGTATTTTCTTTTTTCAGCTTCTTCGGCCATTGTCTGTCCTTTAAAAGCCCCATTCAATGAAAGTTAAACATTTAATAAGCTCTCGTCTGGAAGCCTTCCACCCCCTTCCAGAAAACGCTTCAAGCAGTCTTCAGGGCTGGGATGATTCTCCTCGCCCAAGATTGTGTAGGCAAGGGCCGGGCAACTTCCTGAACAATAGTCGATGTATTCACAGCCTTTGCAGAATTCAAAGCTGCTCAAGGGAATATTGAACCGCTCCCTCAAGCGCTTGAGCTCAGGATGATTCTGCCAGACTTCTCGAAGGCCGTCATGGTTGATGCGGCCGAGCTCAATATGGCTCAGTTGAGTGCAGGGAACAATGACTCCGTCAGCACGAACTGCGAGCTGGTTCATAAATCCTCCGCAGCCGGTGAGAAAGCCGCATCCAGGGAAGCCCTCTTTTTTCTCCTGATGGGCGTGCATAATATCCAGCCAATTTCTTGCTTCGGCCAGAGGACCCGCTTGGGCGCTGATGCGGCCGCCATATTTTTGGTTGAGCTTCAGCAGAGATTCCATCGCCAGGGACCTTTCTTTGACGGTGAGCTGGACTTGCTCGGCATTCTTCCGGCAGAGCCCTAAATAAGAGGCGGCGTTGGTCGAAAATCCCGGAAGTCCGACTTCTTCCAAGAGGAGCCGGGCAATTCCTTCCAGGTCTCTGACGTTCTTTCTGTGAATTGTCACCCGAACACTCACCGGAACGCCGTATTTCTGAAGAGTCTTGATACCGTCCATCGCTTTTTGGAAGTTCCCTTTTCCTCTGAAGGAGTCGTGGATGATTGGTATCGAGCCGTCGATAGAGACCTGAACTCCGTCACAGCGCCCGCTGGAAGAGAGGAAGGCTGCCATCTCGTCTGTGATTAAAGTCCCGTTGCTCAAGATATTGAATCGCATCCGGTTGCGGACAATTCCCTGGATGATATCTTTTAAGTCTTTCCGGCAGAAGGGCTCTGCGCCTTCAAGTGTGACCCTCATCACAGCGCAGCGGTTCAACTCCTCGAAAAAGCGAAGCCATTCTTCCAAGGGCAGGTCTTGGCTGACATCACCGGCACTGGCGAAGTGGCTGCAGTATTTGCAGCGGAGATTGCAGCGGTTGGTGATGGCGATGTCCACCGACCTCGGCGTATTCATCACTTTCATCGTGGTTTTAATCCTTTTTTACTTCGTATCCGGCGAGCCCCTGCTCGACCAGTCTCCGGATGAATTCTTTGAGATGAGCCGCAGCCTCGTCCGGCGCATCCGGGCAGCTCTCGCGCAGCTCTTTCAAGATGCCTTGAATCGTGTGCCGGCCATCGAGGCGCTTCCAAATGAAGACACCCGTAGGGTTAAGGCCGAAGGCGTTGCCGGAATCAGGGTCGAAAAGAACAGCCCAGTCATCGAACTCCTCTCTCAAGACCAGCAGAGAATTGGCCAATGGCCTTTGTTTATCGAGCATGGTTTGACCTCCGTCCTGAATAAATATTGACTGAGGCAGGCTACCGCCTTTAAAAGATAGAGATATATTTTCTTTTTCATTCAACTCAATTCGTCTATCTTGTCTATTGCCTCTCCTTATTTCTTGTCTGCGCTGTCCTTCCCCGAGGCAATTGAAGCTTATTTTTTTCCCTCTTTCAGCTAAGAATCATCAGCTCATTATTACACAAAAATTCCTTTAGCGAAAAGATAAGTCATTGAAGGGAATTAGTAAATCGCCTTAGTGGATGAAATTGAGGGGGGTTTTGTTCCTTGTTTTTCACTGCAGGAGATAATTTTGTCTCACCTCTTAAGATTAATCTGCAGGAATTTCTTGCTCTTCGCACCCCAATCCCTCTTCAATTCTATAGCATAGCCGTATTTTAATTGTCAAAGCAGAGGATTGATGCCTCAGATGGGGAGCCTGCTGAGAATAGTCTTTTTTGGGACTGGTGGGCTTGATTCTGATAATTCTTCTTTCAGCGTGGGCAGCATCATGATGATGCCGGCCATGAACCAGAAAGGCTCCATGATGCGGATGATAATAAAGGTATTGGCAGTCAGGGCATGAATCGTCAGGCCGATAAACCCGGCAATAAAGCCAAGACAGAGTCCCTTATACAGCTCATCATTCATCTGTTTATAAATGTGCAGAGAATTTATATAAATTTTCCAGAAGAGCCAGAGCAAGGCCAATAGGCCGACAATCCCCAGCTCAGGCAGTGTGCGCATATATTCTCCGTCAATAAAGAAATATCCTGTCACCCCTCGACCAAGGATGGGGCTCTCTTTCCAGGTGTCAAAGCTCTGTTTCCAGCTTTTAATTCTCGAAGAAGCGGATGGATCGAGATAGACACCGCCAATCTTTTCTGCATGCGCTTCTCTTTCCTGGAATGTGTATTTTATTCGAGAGAAAACCGCTTCAGGCCTCATCAGGATGACAACCAGAAGGAGTGCGGCCAAAGCTACGGACAATTCCACCTTTCGCTTGCTGAAGGCGATAAACGTCAGAAAGGAAAAGACAATGCCCACGTAGGATGCCCGGGAGAGGGTGAAGAGGAAGGGCACAAAAATCAAAATGCTCAGCCCGCCGAGAATGAGTCTTAAGTTTGGAGAAACTTTTTGCAAGAGAATTCCGATGGCCAAGCAGAGGATGAAGAGCAGATAGCCGCCGAAGGTATTGGGTTCTCCGACTTTTCCTTCGAAGGGAGCGCTCACTCTTTCTCCTGATGGAATCTGCAATACTCCATAGATGGAGACAATGGCACATGTTATGAAAAAAGCTTTAAGAAAGAAATTGATCTGCTTCCGGCTATGAATGTGATTGGCCACTAAAATATAAAGCACAAAATATTCCGCATACCTCGTCACATAAAAAAATCCTTTGGCAGGAAGGATATATCCCAGAATCATGCCTCTCAGCGTGGCTACAATACATATCGAGATGTAGATGGCAATAGCCCTATTGAGCGGTGTTTTTATGAATAAAGCCAATCCCTTATTGACGGCTGTTTTTGCCAGCCAGGTAAAAGTGATGAGAGCCAGCAGAAGATCGTCAAAGCGGATGATGATATCCCTGCCCGGCACCTGGCCCAATAGAATTTCTGGAGAAAGGAGCATCGAAAAAATCAAGATGGCCAGCGCGGCGTCGGTATTGACCAGGATGACCAAGAAAATGATAGTGCCAAAAATTAAGGCCAAGGTGATCTTGTAGGAAAATCCTATGGTGACCTGGCCCAGCAAGATGCTGATGACAACGATGGCCAGAATGACAAGGATGGTGGTGATGGTGGGTCCTTCCCAGTCGATAAGCATAACCTTTATTTCCTAAAGAGGGATATCATCCAGACCATCGATTTGGCTAAGCCAGGAAGAAGTGATTATCTTTTTTCTCTCTCGCCGTAATATCCATAGTAGCGGTATCGTTGATAGGGGGTCACATCCTCTATGAATCGAGCCTTAAGGTTGTTGATGACAACTCCCATAATCTTGACTTTTACATTTTCCAGCTGGATTTTGGTCCGGAGGAGGGCATGCCTTGAAGTTTTTCCAGCCTGATAAACAATGATGACGCCGTCAACCTTAGCTCCCAAGATGGCTGAGTCGGTTACGGGAAGAGTTGGGGGGCTGTCAAAGAGGATGACATCAAAATTCGTCTTGAGCTCTTGAATCAAAGTATCCATCTCAGGGAAACTGAGCAGCTCGGTTGGATTAGGCGAGCGTTCTCCAGAGGTGATGACGTGCAGGTTTTCTATGCCCGGAGTCCTCAATATCATTTCATATTCGAGCCCGCCCAAGAGCATGTCCGTCGCGCTGTTGATCGCTTTCTGCCAGGGCAAATTTCCAAGCAAAATTTCGGCTAAGCCCGGACTTCTTTTGAGCCCGAATGTCTTATGAAGCGTGGGTTTTCTAAAGTCAGAGCCAATAATCAAAACTTTTTGACCGGCCTGGGCCATGGCCACTCCCAGATTGCAGAGGGTTTGCGTCTTTCCTTCCTCCGGAGCAGAGCTGGTGATGACGATGGTGCTTCCGCGTTTTTTTAGGCCGGTGAGGTCTAAATTCGTCCTCAGGCTCTTGTAGGCTTCGGCGATGACAGAGTTTGGGTCAAAGAGGGTGACCAAGCGTTTATAGAGCGTATCTCCTTCAGAGACGAGCTCTTTCTTTTTGAATTTGA
>CAZGMN010000230.1:0-5115 GCA_964526905.1 uncultured Eubacteriales bacterium | reverse complement strand
CTGTCGCGGAGGAATGTGGCTGTCATGGAAGGGGGAAAGATGATGGGGCCGGAATCGTTCCGAAACGCCCTGCAGATGCTCCTCATGGACAGGGTTTATCTCGATGAATATTTTGGCGAGCAGATTCAATTAAAAGCAGAAGTGAAAGGCCAAAGCCTTGCCTTGACCATCACCTCGATCTCTCAGCGTCCTGTCCGGGGAAGGCTCGAAATCACGGTTCCTGAGGAATTGACCCTGAGATCAAATCCATCTCTCGAATTGACTCTTGCTCCAAGGTCAAGCCTGACTCTCTCCTTCGACCTTCAGCCTTCCCTGGCTGCCATGGACAAGGACAATCCGATTGCTGTGAATTTTCATTGGGAAAAGAAGAATAAAGGAACACTGGCGGTGATGCAGCTTCCGCCAGCCATTTCAATTCATAAACTTTTATACGGGCATGCTCCCCAAGTGGCGTTTCCGGTTACCATTCATAATTTTACCTCCCAAGCCGAGTTTCCGGTAAAGGTCCAGGTCATCCAAAAAAATATCCCGATAAGAGTTGTGTTCGAAGCCACCCAGAAATGCCGGGCTGAGCCTGGAGTATTCCAGACGCTTTCCTTTGTGCTGCAAGTTCCGGTTGGTCAGTTTGACGTCAGGGTCTCGGCACTCGGCGCAGAAAGCACAGGCCAGTTAGCTGTTGGAGAGAAGTCAGGCTCTCCTACTCTCTCTGAACTGGACCTCAACCACGACGGCCTGAATGAGTACAGAATGGAGAATGACTTCGTTCGAGTGACTCTGCTCCGCATCGGAGCAAGGGTTATTGAGTATATCGTCAAGGAGCGCAACGACAACCTTTTCTTCAAGCTCTGGCCGCAAAAGGAAGACACGGACAAGCGGCCGTTCCGGAAGCGCGGATTTTATCCCTTTGGCGGGTTCGAGGATTTCCTCGGGCAGGCGAGCATGGAAACCCACCAAGTCTACGACGCTGAAATCCTCAAAAAAGAAGGCGATTACGTCCAGGTCAAAATGACGGCGGATTATTACGGCAACAAGCTGGAAAAGATATTCACCCTCTACGGGGATACGCCTCTGCTCGAAGTCCGGTTTGCCTTGACTTTCAGGAATCCTGAAGCTAACATGCTCGGTCCTCAGCCGATCCTTGAGCTAGGTGAGCGTCATTGGACAGAAGACTTGTTCTTCGTCCCAACTCAAGAAGGAGTCAAGGAGTTCAGGATGAGGCCAGAGGAATATTATGGAAGAGTCCTCCTTCTCCGGGAAGGGTGGAATGCAGGGTACGAATCCAGAGAAGACACAACCTTTATCGGCGCCTTTCCTGTGACTCAGCCCAAATTCCTGCACATGTGGATGAATCATCCTTCCAACGAGGAATCCCATCATTATTACGCTGAATTCCAACCGTGGGTGCCCATCCACCAGAAGAGCACGATGTATTTCTCTTATTACATCTGGGGGGCTGCGGGCTCATGGCAGGAAAATCTGGAAAAGGTCAGAAAAGTTGGCTTGATCACGAGACGCTAAGAGGAAATTCTATCTCGAAATTGATTATGAATTTTTCCTTTGATATAAGTTTCGATGAAAGTCAGGGATAAAAAATTTAAAAAGAGGTCAACACCATGAAAAATTTCAAGACCCTTTGCCCATTGTTTCTTATCTTTATTTTTTCTTCAGCGAATTTATCAAGCGCACAGACTTATCAAGCAGAAAAAACCAGCAAGTATTTTCAGGCATGGCTGCTCTGCGGCCCTTTTCCCAATCCTCCCGCAGCCGATGGGCAGGAGCATACCAAAGACCTTCCCGGCTTCTACACCGACTACCTTAAAGACTATGGAGGCGAGGCGAGCCTTAAAATGAAAGCCGGGGATGTGGTGAGATACGAGGGCGGAGAAGCGAAGTGGAGGAACTACCAATCTGAGGATCAAACCATAGACCTTGTCCGTGCCTTCGGGCCGAACGATCATGCCCTTGCCTATGGATACTGTCTGGTTAAAGCCAATCAATCAGGCAATTACCTTCTGCTGTTGGGAAGCGATGACGGCGTCCGCGTCTGGATTAACGGCGAAGAAGTCTGGGACAATCCTGTCGGACGAGGCCTTAAACCCGACCAGGATATCATTCCTGTCAAGCTCAACCGGGGGACAAACAGCTTTCTCTTAAAAGTTGAAAACGGAGTGGGAGGCTGGGGATTCTCCGCCCGCCTGATGCCCTTTTCTCATCAGCCGTTCACAGGCATCCGCTTTTTCGAAGCAAGAAGAGCCAAAGATAAGAAAACCTATCTTTTCTCTGTTTACAATTCAAACTACACAAAGTCTGTCTTCAAGCGCGTCAGTTTTAATCTGAGACCGGCTGAGAAAAAAGACAAAGTCATCTGGAGCGCGGATTGGCCGTTCGGGGATAAGGTCGAGCTCCCGGGAAACGATGAGGAGTACGGCGATTATCGGCTGACCGAGGAAAGGATTTATATCAACGGCGCCAAAGGCTTGACGACGATTCCCTTGAGTATCGGAGTTATTGAGCCAAAAACACTTTTCGAAAACGGCCGGACAGCTTATCGAATCATTATCGGCAGGGATGCCTCTGAATCTGAATCCTGGGCAGCGCAGGAGCTTCGCTCCTGGCTCAGGGAAATAAGCGGAGCCGACTTTCCCATCTCTGATGATACTCAGCCCTTGAGCGATAATGAAATCATACTCGGCATCAACCGGCACACAGAACAGATTCTCAAGGATGAAACGCCTCATCCTTCGGCTGATGACGAGAGTTTCACCATCCGCAGCATCGGGCCTCAGGTCCTCATCTACGGCGGAAAAAACCGGGGCACGATGTACGGCGTCATGGATTTTCTTGAGACTTATTTTGGCTGCCGCTGGTACACGCCGACCGTGAGCAAGATTCCCAGGAAAGACAGGTATAGCTTTATCAGGATGGAAAGAAGCGACGGGCCAGGCTTGCGCGTCAGGAACGATTTTTATTTCGAGGCCTTCGACCCTCTCTGGGCTGCCCGCAACCGGGTGAACGGCGCCATGCAGGCCCGAAAACAGCCCGGAGGCGTGGAGGCCTACTGGTCTGTTCATACTTTCTACAGGCTTGTTCCGCCCGAGGAATTTTTTAACGAGCATCCCGAGTGCTTCTCGCTCGTCAACGGCAAAAGAACAAAGGACAATGCCCAGCTCTGTTTGTCCAATCCTGATGTCCTGAGAATAGTCATCGAACGCCTCAAGCAGGTTATCCGTGAAAATCCTGATTATTTAATCTACTCAGTCTCGCAGAATGACTGTGGAGGAGCCTGCCAGTGCGATGCCTGCCAGGCTGTTGCCAAGCGCGAGGGAAGCGAATCAGGGCCCTTGCTATCTTTCGTCAACAAAGTCGCCGAAGCCGTGGAAAAAGAATTTCCGGATAAATATGTGGGGACGCTCGCCTATCAATACACACGTAAACCGCCGAAGACTATCAGGCCGAGGAAAAATGTGGTCATAAGGCTTTGCAGCATTGAATGCTGCTTTGCCCATTCTTTTGACGACTGCCCTCTGAACCAGCCTTTCTTGAAAGACCTCAATGACTGGGCTGCCATCGCACCTCATCTCTACATCTGGGATTATGTGGTCAATTTCAGGCATTACCTCCTTCCTCATCCCAATTTTTATGTGCTCCAGCCGAACTTAAAGGCTTTCCGCAAGAACAAAGCTATCGGCGTCATGGAGCAGGCAGCCTACCAGAACCGGGGAACAGAGTTTGCCGAACTCCGGGCTTACGTTATTTCCAAGCTTTTATGGAATCCCGACTGCGACCTGGAAGCGGTAATCGATGATTTCATATGCGGTTACTACGGACGGAGCGGACAGTACATCCGCCAGTACTTTGACCTTCTCCACAGGCTCATCACGCCGGAGACTCACCTCTTCATCTTCGACCCTGTGGATAAGCCCCTCTTCAGCGAAGACTTCGTCTATGAAGCAGATAGAATTTTTGATGCAGCAGAGCGGGTGGCCGACGATGAGAGCATCCGCCGCAGGGTCGAGGTTGCCCGCCTGCCAGTCATGTATCTCAAGCTGAACAGGGACATTTTCAAAGCATATGATGACGGAACATACGCGCGATTCAAAGAAATAACTGAGCGGGAGAATATCACCCGGCATACAGAATGGACAGACATCTCTCCTTTCTTCAAGGAGCTGAAAAAGAAATTGGAAATTGAGAAATAGGGCACTATTGACACTGTATTCTGCCGCAACTATATTATTTTTGAAGCGCTGGATAAATAAAATCCAAAAAGCCTTTTGCTGTGAAAATCAAAACCTTTATCCGCAAGGGAAGACAAGAATGAAGATTAAATTTTCAAGTTTATTAATTTTTTCTTTTTTTCTTTTGAGCTGCACCTCTGCTTATGTCAAGCAGGCAAAAATCTATCAGAATGATTTGCAGTTGATGATGGGAAAAGACTCTAAAGAAATCATCTCCAAGCTTGAGACATCATGGAGCTTTAAACTTTCCCGGATCTGGAAAGCCACAGACCCAAATCCTGATGATGCCCTGAAAAACACCAAGTGGGAGGCAGTATTCTCCAAGAAAGAGGCAGAGCAGATTTTCTCTCCAACTGGCCAGTATGAAGTCATGCTTTACTCTAAATTTCTGACCAAGGACGTGGCCACAACCCAGGAGATTACTCCCATGGGCACTTCAGGGTCGCAAACGATTGAACATGCGGCTGACCGATATGCTTACATCAGGCTGGTCTTCAGAGATAAAAAACTCGTCGAGTTCAAGGTCATACCGAAAAAATAAACAGCCCGAAGCTTTCAGCAGATAAGACAAAAGGGGAAAAATCGTTAAAGCTCAGGAAGAGTGGTTCGAAAGCACGCCACTTTTGCCCCAGCGAGGCAAAAGCGGCTCGGTTTCAGGCTTCGCTCTCCTCTCCCTTCGGTCGAGGAACCATGCCCGCTCAGCCTTCAAACGGCTTTCTCACCGCTCTGCTTTTGATCGGCAATACAAAGCCCGCGCGTTTTCGAGACACTCAGCCTGAGCCTCTTTATATCATGGATTTACGCATTATTCCTTTAAATACGCCGGCAACATGTGCTCCGCAGAAGGGGCAGGATGAATCTTTCAACTTAAAGTCAG
>CAZGMN010000229.1:0-5154 GCA_964526905.1 uncultured Eubacteriales bacterium | reverse complement strand
TCCCCAGGTCCTGCTCAATGTTCGAGTGAGAAAAAGGACAGACTTCAGTCAATTCCCTGAGATAGCGGGCAAGATGAATGAAATTGAAGAAAAGCTTGGCTCAAGCGGGCGCCTTCATGTCCGATTTTCAGGCACTGAGCCGCTCGCCCGAATAATGATCGAGGGCCGGCAAAAGGCAGAGATTGAAGATTACGCCCGGCAAATCGCAGGTTTGATCACCAAGCATCTTGGCTAAAAAGAGCTAAGAGTTGTTTGAATCATGAGGGAGGAAAAAATGAAACTTGCGGTCAACGTCGACCATTTCGCAACCATCAGAGAAGCTCGCCGCAGCAGCGAGCCAGAACCCGTCCTGGCAGCCCTGCTTGCCGAACAGGCAGGGGCAGAAGGCATTGTCTGTCACTTAAGGGGAGACAGGCGTCACATTAAGGAAAGAGACCTGAAGCTGCTGAGAGGAGTGGTCAAAACCAAGCTTAACCTGGAAATGGCTGCAACTGAAGAGATGAAGAAAATCGCCCTGGAAGTGAAGCCGGATGTCGTTTCTCTTGTTCCAGAGCGCAAGGAGGAGTTGACCACTGAAGGCGGCCTGAATGTCGCTGGCAACGAAAAGAATCTTGTTCCCTTCATCCAGGAACTGAAAAAAGCAGGAATAAGAGTCAGCATTTTCGTTGACCCTGACTTAATACAAATCGAAGCCTGCCGCAAGGTGGGAGTCAACCTCATCGAAATCAACACCGGAAAATACGCAGAGCTCAGGCCGGGAAAGGAACGCCTGGAAGCTCTCAACAAGATAAAACAGGCTGCCGAACATGGCCATAAACTCGGCCTGGAAATCCACGCCGGCCACGGACTGGATTACAAAAATGTCGCTCAAATCGTGTCCATCCCCGAGATTACAGAGTTCAGCATTGGCTTTTCCATCGTCGCCCGCTCAGCGATTGCGGGCATAGAGAAGGCGGTCAGAGAGATGGTTGAGTTGATAAAGTGATCACCATAAATTTTGAACGACTAAAAAACGATATCGAGGCTATGTCCCGAATCGGTCGTGACCCTCTGGGCGGGATAAGCCGGCCTTCTTTCAGCAAGGCTGACCTTGAGGCCAGAGAATGGCTCAAAGAAAAAATAAAAAATGCAGACCTCCTGCTCGGTCAGGATGGGGCAGGAAATATCTTCGCCCGAATAGAGGGCAGAGGAAAAACGGTGATGGCCGGCTCTCACCTGGACACTGTCATCAACGGCGGAATGTTTGACGGCTCAATCGGAGTTCTCTCAGCCTTGGAGTGTCTGCGAAGAATAAAAGAAGAAGGCCTTCGCCTGACAAAGCCTGTGGAGCTTGCCTCTTTCACCGATGAGGAAGGAAATTTGGCCGGAGACTTCATGGGAAGCCGCGCTTTCACCGGAGCTCTTGACAGGGAAATACTGGAGAAAGGAATCACTCAAGTCGGTGCACCTCTTTCCGAAATCTTGAAAGGAACCGAATTTACTCTGGAGAGCATCGTCACTGCTCATCAACAGAGACCGGAGATAGAAGCCTTCCTTGAACTCCATATCGAGCAAGGGCCGCTGCTCGAGACAGAAGGAAAGCCTATCGGCATAGTGAACTGCATCTCGGGCAAACATTACAGGATGTGTTCCTTCTTAGGAGAAGCAAGCCACGCCGGGACAACTCCGCTTGAGCTCCGCAGGGATGCCTTCTTAGGGCTTGCGGATTTTGCTCTGAGAAGCACCCGCTTTGTTGCCACTCAGCACTACGGAAGTATGGTCACAGTCGGAAAAGTCAACGTCAGGCCGGGTGTTTTCAGCACGGTTCCCGGCCAGGTCGATTTTACACTCGAATACAGGAGCAGCTCAAAGGAAACTCTGCAAGAACTCGAAAAATCTCTTCTTGACCTTGCCAAAGAAGTTGCTGCCAGCCGCGGCCTTGAATTTGGCTCAAAGGTTATGGACAAAACCAAGCCAGTCCAGATATCTTCCCGGATGGTCAAGACGATGAAGGAGGAATGCCAGAAGCTTGGTTACCCGTTCATGGAGCTTTCAAGCGGCGCAGGCCATGATGCCCAGATTCTTTCCAGTGTAGCCGAGGTTGGAATGATATTCATCCCCTGTGCGGACGGAGTGAGCCACTCCCCTCAGGAGATGGTCAAATGGGAGGATTTGGAGAAGGGAGCGAACCTCCTGCTCAACGTCCTGCTGAGGCTGGCAACTTAATACAAACGCAATGAATATCTTTCACTATTTGCCCTATTTGACTTCTTCTCCTTGGCTATAGCCTCTTTAATGTCTTTTATTCTCTTCTCATAGTCTGGAACAGGCCGACCCGCCAATTCTATGGCTTTTTCTTCGGCTTTCAGGGCATCCTCATATTTCTTTAATTTAAAATAGAAAAAGCTCAGAGTATCCCAGTTGTAGTGGGATGGGGCGAGCTCAATTTCCCGCTCTAAATTTTCTTTATCCCTGATTATTCTGGAAACAAGAGATTAATTAAATTCTTTTATAGAGGTTCACTAAAAGCAAGTTAAATTTCTCCTGTGCTGGTTTGACAAAAAAGCCCTTTAATGCTAATTTTCATTTTTTTAATTGAGCGAAAATATTCATGAAGCAAATTCAAAATAAAGCCCATGGGAGCAGGTGCACTCAAAGAATCCCCTGCTTGCTGATTTGAGAGGAGAGGAAATGAGGCTCCAGGCCAAAATAGCGATTGTTTTTCTGATTATCTTATTCGCCAATCATCCTGCATCGGCGGTGTTAAAGACCGGCGATAAATTTCATGCCTTTTCGCTCAAATCCATTGATGATAAGACGATAACAGTTAAAATTGAAGATAATAAATTGACCGTCATCTCAGAATTCGCAGAGAACGAAAAAACTCTCACCAAAAAATATTATCCCGATGCTGTTCTGCTCGATTTCTGGGCAACCTGGTGTGTCCCCTGTCGAGCGGCGATGCCCTATATCCAGAGCATTTACGAAAAATTCAGAGCCAAGGAAGGTCAGGATAAAGGCGGGCTGGAATTGTTCGGAATAGCCATCGACATTGAAGGCTCAAGAGTGGTAAAGCCTTTCTTCAAGAAAGTCAAAATAACCTACAGCATGCTCGCCGACCCCACTTCAGGCTCTGAGCAAGGATTCATTCGAACCGCAAGAGATATGAAATCATCCTATAAAGTTCAGGAAATTCCTGTGGTCTACTTGATCGATTCAAAAGGAGTCATTGTCCACGTCCACGTCGGCTTTAAAAAAGAGCAGATGACAGAGCTCGAGAAGACAATAGGAGAGATAATCAAAGGAGAGCAAAAATGAAGCGCCGCTGGCCCTATCTGCTGCTTTTCATCTCTATCCTTTTGATAATCATTGGATTAAAGCAAAAAGAATTCCAAGCTGTGCTCGAAAAATCAATAAGCATCTGCCTGAGCTGTATCGGAATCGGTTAGCCGGTGAAGGATCTTCCAAATCAAATAAGGACGAGGCCGGTCCATAACGCATTTTTCCATCACCGAAAAGGAAAGGCTTAGCCCAAAAAGAGAACAAATTGAATCTATTAAAAAAAAGAAGGTTTTTTCAAGTCGGCGGGGCAATCGGCTTCAACCTCTACCTGCCGTCATTCCTCAAAGGGGAAATTTTTCAGGGGAATATCAAAGGAGTCTGCGTTCCTGTTCTAAATTGTTATTCCTGTCCTTCTGCGATCGGCGCCTGCCCCATCGGCTCCCTGCAGAATTTCTTCGCCTCTTTGAGATTCAAGCTCAGCATTTCGTCCTATCAGTTCGGCCTGTATGTCATCGGCCTGCTTGGAGCGGTCGGCAGCCTTGCCGGCAGAATGCCCTGCGGATGGCTTTGTCCTTTTGGACTTTTGCAGGAGTATTTATACAAGATCCCGACTCCAAAAATTTCTATTCCAAAAATTCTATCCTACCTGAGGTATGTCACTCTCACCGTTCTGGTCATTGCCCTTCCACTTTTGGTCCTGGATGAATACGGATTAGGAGAAACATGGTTTTGCAAGTGGCTCTGCCCGGCCGGAACTCTTGAGGCGGGAATTCCTTTAGTCTCTTTGAACGAGGGCATCCGCGGCCAGATCGGGTTTCTCTTTTCGTGGAAAGTGTCGATTTTGATATTATTCTTAGCCTGGATGATCTTCTCTCAAAGACCTTTCTGTCGAACAGCCTGTCCTTTAGGGGCTGTGCTCGGGCTTTTCAACAAAGCAAGCCTTTTCCAAATGATGGTCGACGAAGAGAGCTGCACCCAGTGTGACGACTGTTTGAAAAGCTGCCCGACAGAGCTCAGAATCTATGAAAGCCCCAACAGTCCTGATTGTGTGCGCTGCTTGAAATGTGTGGATGTCTGTCCATACGGCGCAGTCAAGTATGAGTTCTTTCCCAAGAAAAAACAGCCCGTGAAGGCTTGATATCCGCAAGTATCTCCAAATTTGACTAACTTCACTTCATTTCATTATAATCATTGCTCTCTGAATCGAGGGAAATATCTTGAAGCTGAAATTAAAATTGAATTATCTCCTGAAAATTTTTCATCCCTCACTCCTCAAACATCCATTCACCCGCTCGCCCGAAATAAAAGATAGGCAGACTATGGAGAAATGGAGTGTGCTTTCCATTTAAATCCAAAGGCAGCCTCAAAATTGCAGCCCTCTTTCTCTCTGGGATTTTTCTTTTATTCGGACTCACAAATCTCTCAGCCCAGGAAGAGGATATTGTTGAAATAAAAACTTATATTTCAAAAAGCGGAATCCATCCCGGAGAGACATTCAAAGTCGCACTTCTGGCCGCAATCACTCCCGGCTGGCATATTCATGCCCACGAGCTTATTGACGAATTCCTCATTCCCACCGAATTCACTCTTGAAGCAAAAGAAAAGGTCGAAATCATAAAATATTCTTATCCAGAGCCGAGAATGGAAAAATTTGAGTATACAGAATCCATGCTTCAAATCTATGACGGCGAAGTGATATTTGGCGCTCTGCTCAAGGCCGATGCGGGCGCCGAACTCGGCTCCCATAAATTAAAGGGAAATCTGAGCTTCCAGGCTTGCGACAGCAAGTCATGCCTCCCGCCTCAAAGAGCTGAATTTGAAATATCTTTTAAAGTTGTCCCGGCTTCCCAGAAAACAGAGGAAATAAATCAGAATATCTTTTCCAAACTTAAT
>CAZGMN010000228.1:0-5192 GCA_964526905.1 uncultured Eubacteriales bacterium | reverse complement strand
CCGTTGGAAGGGGGAATGCCGCATTCCCCCTCCAAGGTGTGAGGGGAAGGCTAAACCTTCAATGTCCGCTCCGGCCATTCCGAATTGGTGTTTTCAGTGGCTCGCCAAAAATTCTTTATCCACAGTGCTTGGAAGATAACCAAAATCTTTTTAAAATTCCCGGCTATAAGAGGCGGGAAATTTTTCAGCACTCTAAGAAGGTCTTGAATTCCTCTGATTGAGGTTCTGTTGATAGGAGACAACCGAGCGGTAATAGTCGTTGGCCTTGAGCAGTGACTGGTGAGTGCCGAAGGCGACAAGACGGCTTTCGTTGAGAAGGAGAATGCGGTCTGAGTCCTTGATGGTTGAAAGCCGATGCGCTGCCACAAAAAGAGTCTTTTTGCGGATGAAGGAGGGAAGGGATTTAAAGATAGACTTTTCTGTTTCGCTGTCCAAGGCGGAGGTCGGTTCATCCAGGACGAGGATGTCTGGATTCTTGACCAAAGCCCGGGCGATGGCCAGCCGCTGCTTCTGTCCTTCGGAGAGGTTGATACCCTTTTCTCCAATATCGGCTTTGTAGCCTGCCTTAAGTCCGGATATGAACTTATGGATGCCGGCCACTTTCGCGGCATGAATGACTTCATCCTCGCCGGCCTCTGGATTGCCGTAACGAAGATTATCCATTATGGTGCCGGCGAGAAGGAGTGTGTTCTGGGAGACATAGCCAATCCGGCGGCGCAAAGAGCTGACTTCGTAGTCTGATGCAGGCTGTCCGTCGAAGTAAATCTCGCCTGAAACCGGCTTGTAGAAACGGAGGATAAGGCTGATCAAGGTCGTCTTGCCCACGCCGCTGGGGCCGACAATCGCCACCCGCTCTCCGGCTTTAATCTGGAATGAGACATTCTTGAGCACAGGCTCGCGGCCGTTGTAGGAGAAGGAAACGTTTTTGAACTCAACATCTCCTCTCAGATGGTCGACTTTTATACCGATTCCCGTATTTTCTTCGGGAAGGAGGTCATAGAGAGCCGAAACTCTTGCCAGCGCCGCTCTTGCGCTCTGCATTTCAAGGTTGGATGCAGCCAGAGATTGTGCCGGGCCGAAGACATATCCCAAGTAGGCTTGAAAAGCAAAGAGGGAGCCCAGTGTCCATTGGTTCTTGATCACCAAGTAAGCTCCTAAAGCGAGCACGATAAGCCGGGCAAGGCTGGGCACGGAACTGATTGAAAGATTGGCCACTGAATTCACGGTGGATTGCTCCAGCGAGAGATGGAAAGCCTTTTTCAAGCCGCTCATCAGGCGTCTGGCGGTTCGGGCTTCAGTGCTGAAGGCCTTGATGAGCGGCATCGAGGAGAGAGACTCTTGAAAATTGCTGGAGACGTTGGCCTCTTGTTCCATGCTCTGGTGACTCAAGATATGGATTTTTTTGGAAAAGAAGCGGACAGAGAAGACAATCAGCGGAAGAGTAACGAGGATTCCACTGGCTATTCTCCATTCCAGATAGAAGAGAAGCAATAGTCCTCCCGCAAATCGAAGGATGTTGCTGATAAGATAAATGACAGAACTGGAAAAGAACCACTGCAGCCCCTGAACGTCCGAGGAGAGGCGCGACATCAAGTAGCCTGTCTGATTGGCATCGAAGAATGATTTTGGATAGTGCAGCACGCGCTGGAGAAGATTGTTCTGGATGTCGAGCGTCACCTCCTGCTCAAGGCGGATGAAGTAGAATTCCTGGAAGATGCCCATCAATCTGTTGGCCAGCGAAATTCCGACGATAAGGAAGATGGTTCCAGCCAAAAGCTGGAGCTTATGGCCGAGGATGACTTTGTCGATGAGATAGCGAGTGATGAGCGGCTGGGGAAAGGCAAGCAGGGAGGCGAAGATAAGGAGCGCGGCTCCGAGCAGGCTCTTGCGCCAGTGCCGGACGAGGAAGGGGCGCAGAATCTTGAGGTTGGCTCTGATGTCAGAGCCGCTCATTCGGCCGGCAAGCCGGTCATGCGGCATCTTCCCCGAAAGTCCGCTTTTCAGGTAGGAGAGCCAGTTCTTGATCATAACCTACCTTCGCCTTCCGGAAGAGTTAGCATGATTTGAGATGAGCTGGACAAGCCAGCGGTGCCAGCGCTTGACATAGGAGACACAAAGCAGCCAATTAGAAGAGGCAGGATAACAATAGCGCATGATGTCCGGATGGGGGAATAAAAGATGAAAAAGAGACCGGGCTATTTTCAACAGCCCTGAAGGGCTTGATAGGCATTTTTTCAATAAGACTCTCATCCAGTGGCCGTCGATAGAATGAGACCAGACCATGGCTTCATCTGCTGTGGGCTGCGGCCAATCGGAAAAATCTTCGAATCGCTCTGGAAGCCGCAATCCCACCCAGGAATGTGCCATTTTCAGGGAAGTCTCGACAGCCAGTCGGGCCAGCCAGGCCACGCTTCTTTCTTTTAATTCTTCCCACTGTGTCGGTCCCTGAAGTCTTGCGGCGAGCAGGGCGATGTCGTAAATCCAGATCAGTCTCATGCTCTGTTTGTGGAGCACGGTTAAATGAATGGCTGACTGGATGAGAGAATCCACAGGATGGAGGGTCTCAAAACTCAAAGGGGAGGATTCAATCCTGACGGCTCGCTCAAAGAGTTCCTCAATCCCATTCCCATTTCTTCTGAAGAAGGGGTAAAGCTCCCAGTTTTCCCAGTGAAGGTCGACGAGGAGGTGATCGGCCGGCTTCTTGTCGTGGATGAAGTTCTCCTCACGATAGAAATCCCTGGAAAGAATGAACTTTTTATTCAAAGATTTATAGCCGAGTTTTTCCATAACGGCTCGGGCCTTAATCATTTGTTCTGGAAGAACCAAGAGGTCAAGGTCGTCAAAGGGCCTCAGGGCCGGATTGGGGTAAACCGACCAAGCCAGGCCAGGCCCTCTTAAAACCAGGGCGCGAATTCCTTCATCCTTCAAAGCCTCGATGAGCTCACGCAGTTGCTTCTCTATGCGGAAACAGCGAATTGAGTTTCTCAGGAATGCTATTCTCATTCGATAATTGATCTGTTTGGGAGGAACGAATTCCATAGACGAAGAATTGATTTTCCAGAATGCCAAGGGAAAGATTCTGTGGGAGATGAGAATAGAAAAAAGCTTGAGCCATTGGTCTTTGTTGAGCCTTGGCAGCAGGGACGGCTCATCTTTGAGAAAGAAATGGATGTAAGGCATGAGGTCGCCGGAGAAGCTCAACTGGCCATTTTCTGACAGTCCATGGGCGGCCAGCCCGGGATGGATGCTTGGCCTCATTTCGTTTTGGGAAAAATTATGCATCTTTTTTCCATGATAGAAAAGCACGTTGTGGCTCAGGCTGGGTGTCTCGAAAACACGCAGGCTTTTCATTGCCTTGCGAAGGCAGAGTGGTGAGAAGGCCGTGTGGAAGGCTGAGCGGGCATGGTTCCTCGACCGAGGGAGAGGAGAGCGAAGCCTGGAATCGAGCCGCTTTTGCCTCGCTGGGACAAAAGCGGCGTGCCTTCGAACCACTTTGCCTGAGCGTTTATTCATCTGATGCTTGTCTTTTAGATTGGGAATGGTCAAATCCTTGAAGCGGCGAAAGGCTCTTGCCAATGGATTCCTGCTGAGGATTTTTGATATTGCGGGCAGCAGACAGCGGAGCTTGGTTTTTAGGAAGCGTCGTCTCGTCAAGGAACATTCGAAAGGGACGGCGAATATGCCACCGAATTCTTCCTGGAAGTAATCTGCCAATCACATATCGTCCGACCATCAATTGAAGCTCTGTGCCCTCAAGCCGCCTGAAAGTGACAATCCGTGTTTTGGTCCAGTAAGGTATCCATCCTTTGAAAACGCCGCTGCGCATTAAGCAGCGATAAGCCGGCCTGAGCAGGATGAACAGGCTGTTCCTAAGAGTCTTGATCGTCCTCATCGCGGCTGCGATTGCCCGGCCGGCTGTTCCTCCGTAGATTTTCTGCATCTTGCTTCCTCTTCGCGCATAGACCACCTTTCCGAGGAGATGATTTGAAGAGAGAAGATACTCATCAACACCGCTGTTGTTGTCGCCTTTAGTCTTGATTCCTTGGCAGTCGAAAGCGGCGACGCGGTGGACAATCTTGGAACCTTCTTCTGGAGGAGTGAAGACGACAACATCTCCTCTCCGCACCTTTTTTCCCTCATAAGGCATAATCCAGATTTCATCCCCTGCTCTGAGAGTTGGATTCATGCTGCTGCCAGTATAGCTCATTGCTTTAAATCGAGTTGGAATCTTTGTTTTCATCAGGACTGATGCTCAGTTCAAAAATTTATACTTTCAACTTAGAGGACAGAGCCTGTTCTATTTCTTCCCAAAACCGGCCATTCGGACTCACTCGAAGCATTAACGCCGGAACTGCTCTGGCGAGTTCGCAGGCGTTGTCAAAGGCCTTTTTCTTGATAAGCCTTGCTTCTTCTTGGCTCAGACAATGCCAGTTACGATAAAAGACCTGCTCGCTTGAATTGAAGATGAGGGCTGCTGCCTCGCCCTGTCCGAGGCGAAATGCTTTATCGGGCGCCCCATGTTCCAGAAAGAAAATAAGGGAGAGAGGAACATTCTGCTCGACATTCCAAGTTCGCTGCGAACGTTTCATGATATGGTCACCCCAGGTGGGGAAAGCATGGGCGAAATATTGTTTGTTTCCATTCTTTACAACCAGGGCCTCATCATCGCCCAGGACTCGCCACGGAGACGGAAGCCGGCGGCAGCAGGTCGATTTTCCCGTTTCTGCTGGAGCTGCAAGCAGAATACCTTTTCCATCCTGCCCAACAAGAGCAGCATGCAAGGGAAGGCCGCCTTTTTCTTGAGCTCGTTGATAGACAGCATAAAGTGAAAGGCGCATTGCAAAAAATTCCAGCTTCTCTTCCCCGCTGTTAACCTCCAAAACCATATCCTTTGTATCGCCGTGCGACCAGATTCGACAGTCATTGAAATCCTGAGCCTTCCAGCCGCGCCTTGGTAATTTATTGACTTTAAAAATATCCTGCCGGATTTCAAGACCTTCGAATTTTTTCTTCCTTGACTCCATTTCGATGAAGATTAGCTTAGGAGAACTGTTGGATTTATCTACCTTAAGTTCCATGATCGAAGCAAACCTTGCTGCCCAGGATTTCAAGCCACTGCTTGAAACGAGATGCCAGCAGTGTCCGTCGGCCAGCTGCAAACCATAGCTGAGTTCACCGCCAGCTTTTTCGCT
>CAZGMN010000227.1:0-5260 GCA_964526905.1 uncultured Eubacteriales bacterium | reverse complement strand
CGTATCTATAACCGCGCGCCTGTATTGATGAAGAAGTCGGTCAGAGAAAACATAGACTCCGACACCTAAAATCATTTTGGGCGGTTCCAGATGAAAATAGAATCCTGAGCATTCCATTCTCTGCCGCATCCCTTCCCAGAAGTATATCCCAAGAAAGGTCTTGTAAGGAGACTTGTTCAGGCTGAAGCGGGCATCGCGGCTGATTCGAAACAAGGATTTGTTGACTTTTGGAACAGCTATAATCTTGGGCGCGATTGTCCGCAACCGGGCTCCCATGGCCTTCACAAAAGCCTTGGACGGCTCCAGGACAGAATTTTCATACATGCCCCTATGCTCTTCGAACCAATGCCGGTTATTATTCTTTTGAAGTCCATCAAAAAATTTGATGGTATCTTTTGAGAAGCCAGAGAATACCGTTGTTTTTTCCATTTTTAGATGACGATGCGGGGAATCTGCCAGTTGATGCGGGTCACGACTTCATAGTTAATCGTGCCCATCAGCTGGGCCAGGTAATCGGCTGTGATTTTTTCTGTCCCTTGCTGTCCGATGAGAACTGCTTCATCCTCCACTTTTGCATCCGGGATATCTGTCACATCAACCATGATAAAATTCATGCAGACCCGGCCTCGAACAGGAGCCCGACGGCCGTGAATAAGCACATAGCTTTGATTGCTCAGGCGGCGGTCGTAGCCGTCTGAGTAGCCGATGGGCAGCACAGCGATGCGAGAATCACGCGTGGTTTGATAGCTGCACCCATAGCCGATAAAGCGATTGGCCGGGACGCTCTTGACCTGAGCCAGGCGAGCCTTCCAGCTCAAAATAGGGCGCAGGGCTTCTTCGGTGTTTTGAGTCTGTTTCATCTTATAGGAAACAAGAGTTTCCCGGGAAGGCCATAAGCCATACTGGCTGATTCCAAGCCGAACCATATCGAAGCGTGTCTCAGGAAATAAGAGCATGGCGGCTGAACAGGCCACATGTTTTTTAACCTCTGGGAATCCGCTCCTCTGGATTTGAGCGGCCATCCTGTTGAAGAGCTCGACTTGATAAAGGGCGTAGCTGTGGTCGGTTGTATCCTCGATGTTCGAGAAATGGGAATAAGCAGCCTCCAGTTTGACCAAAGAGAAATTCTTGAGATCCTTCAAAAAATCAGCTAAATCCTGAGCGTCAATTCCCTGGCGATGAGTCCCCATCTCCAGTTTCAAGTGAACCCGAATAGGCTTATTCATCTCCCGCGTCAATTGGTTTAGCTCTGTCAGTGTCTCGCGGTTATACAAGACCAGACGGAAGTCATTGGCCACAACGTCTCTTAATCGAAGACGTGGGACGGGTCCCATGATGAGAATATCCTGGATGATCCCCTGACTTCTAAGGAATAGAGCCTCATCCAGCGTATGGACACAGAGGGAATCCGCGCCGTGCTTCATCGCCAGCCGCGAGATTTCACCGATTCCATGGCCGTAGGCATTGGCCTTGACCACCACTGAAAATTCTGTGCGAGCAGGAATCCGTTTTTTAAAAAAAGCAAGATTATGGGCATAGGCTTTTTCCGAAATCTCCACCCAGGTATTCAGTTGGTCAGTGTTCATTCTTTTTATGTTACCCATCCAGTTAAAAATAGCAATCTGTTATAAGCATCCATTTTTTATCCTCCTTGACACCCACCATCTTCTGAGAATAAACTTTTTGCATGCTCAACAGCAAAAATTCTTCCCCTTATGGGGAGCAATCTCTTGCGACAACAAAAAGCAGATTCTTGTTGCCTATAAGGGAATGCTAAAGAAACTGAATCTGGGATTGCAAAAATGAAGTGTCCGAAATGCCAGTTTGACAATGCCGAAGGCACTCGGTTTTGCGGAAATTGCGGTGCCTTGCTCCAGACGTCCAAAGAGTTATCGGGGGAACCGACTCGAACAATCAGAGCCCAGACTCAAGAGCTGGCACGCAGGAGCCTGTTTGCTGCGCGGTACGAAATCATCGAGAAGCTCGGAAAGGGCGGTATGGGGAGTGTCTATCGAGTCGTGGATCAGAAGGTTGATGAAGAGATCGCGCTCAAAGTCCTCAATCCAGAAGTCGTCGCCGACGAGGAGGCAGTCGACAGGTTCAGGAATGAGCTCAGCTTGGCCCGCAAGATTATCCATAAAAATGTCTGCCGCATGTTTGACCTGCATGAGTTCAAAGGCGCGCTCTTCATCACCATGGAATATGTGGAGGGAGAGGATCTGAGAAGCTTTATTAGAAGGTCAGGCAGCTTGACCGTCGATAAATCCATATTCATCGCCAAGCAAATTTGCGATGGTCTGGCAGAAGCCCATCGGCTGGGCGTGGTCCACCGCGACCTCAAGCCGCGGAATGTCATGATTGACCGCGAGGGAAACGCTCATATCATGGATTTTGGGATTGCCCGCTCATTAAAGGCAGGGGAGGAAACAGAAGCAGGGATCATTATCGGCACGCCAGAGTATATGTCGCCTGAGCAAGCTGATGGTCAAGAGGCCGACCAGCGCTCAGATTTATACGGCCTGGGCGTGATTCTCTATGAAATGCTGACAGGACGGCGGCCGTTCGAAGCTGATTCGGCACTTTCCCTGATTTCTAAGCATAGGACGGAGATTCCTCTGGACCCACGGGCCTTGAATCCTCAAATCCCTGAAAGCCTGTGCGGTCTCATTCTCAAGTGCCTGGAAAAGGAGCCGGCAAAAAGGGATCAGCGGGCCGATGAGCTTCATCAAGAGTTGGCGGAGCTTGAGGTTTCACTCGCCGCAGAGAAGACAGCGCTCGTTTCCCCTCGGACACGAGCAGAAAAGACAACGACGATAAAAAAGAATTCCATCGCTGTCCTTCCTTTTGCTGACTTAAGTCCTGAACGGGACCAGGAGTATTTCTGCGACGGTTTGGCTGATGAGTTAATTAACGCGCTCACCAAGATCCGGAAGTTAAAAGTCGCGGCGCGGACATCCGCCTTTACCTATAAAGGAAAAGATATCGATGTCCGCGAAATCGGAAAACAACTGGGCGTGGCAACAGTGCTCGAAGGGAGTGTCCGGAAAGCTGGGGACAGACTTCGCATCACCACCCAGCTCGTCGACGTCGCTGAGGGTTACCATCTCTGGTCTGACCAATATGACCGGAATTTTGAGGACATCTTCGCTATCCAGGAAGAAATCACTCTGGCCATCGTCGATAACCTCAAAATCAGCCTATTGGGCGAGGAAAAAGAGAATCTGATCAAACTCCATACTCAAGAGCCAGAGGCTTATAACCTCTACCTGCAGGGCAGGCACTTCTGGTTCAAGCGGACGGTCGAGGGAATCCAGAAAGGCATGGAGTGCTTCAGGCAGGCGATTGAGAAGGACCCGAATTATGCCCTGGCCTATTCTGGGATTGCCGATTGTTACAGCAATCTTGGGTTTTATTTCCTCTCTCCTCAAGAGGCTTTTCCCAAAGCCATGGCCGCGGCCAAGCAAGCATTAGAGCTGGATGAAAGCCTTGCCGAGGTTCACACCTCAATGGCCTTTATTCTGGACAAGTATGAATGGAACTGGCCGGCCGCAGAAATGGAATTCAAGAAGGCCATTGAGCTCAATCCCAACTATGCAAACTCGTACCATTGGTATGCTCTCTTGCTAGGAGCCATGGATCGATGGGTGGAGTCCGCTGCCGAGGCCAAAAAAGCCTTGGATTTAGAGCCTCTGTCTGCGCAATTCCGCATGGTTTTAGGAGTTACCCTTTATCAAATGCGCCTCTACGATAAAGCCGTTGAAGAATTCAAAAGAACGATCGAGATTGACCCCACCTTCTTCCCGTCTCACTTTTTCCTCGGCTGGTGGACGTATCCCGAGATGGGCATGTTTGAACAGGCATTTGCCGAAGCTCAGAAAGCGATTGAGCTCACCAAAGGGGCCAGCATTACCAAGGCCTCTTTGGGATATGCCTATGCGATGGCCGGGAAAGCCGAGGAGGCAAAAAAGATACTGAGTGAATTAGCTGAAATTGCGAAGAAGACATACGTTTCACCAGTGGCGGTTGCTATGATTCATGCCAGACTGGGCGATAAAGATGAGGCTTTTAAATATCTTGAAAAGGCTTATGAGATCAGAGACCATTGGATGGATTATTTAAAAGTCCTGCGCATGTTTGATCCCCTGCGAGAAGACCCGAGATTTGCTGAACTTTTGAAGAAGATGAATCTCGCCTGACAAATGCAAAAGATGGTATCGACCTGCTTGAGACATAACAGGATTTCTTCTTTAGCAAACCTTCTCTAAGCATCCTAAATTCCGTGATAATCATAAAATTGTAGCCATGGGATCCTGTGACGGCATTTAGGATGATTTCCAACCTTCTCCTCAAATTGACAGTTTTCATGAGGCATGCTAATTGTATAAATAGAATATACAAAAGTCATGAGACAGAAAGAGAGTCAAACTCGAAAGATTTTCTCTTGTCTCCCGTCTAAAAAATGAAAGGTTGAAAGATGATTTGTCCCCTCTGCCATGCAGAAAATCTTCCTGACAGCCGCTTCTGCCACAAGTGCGCCACGCCCCTATATGCAGAAAAGAATGCTCCTCTGCCCACCCTGACTTTAGAAAAATCAGTCAATAAGCTTTCCCGCGGTTCCATCTTTGCCGGAAGATACGAGATTATTGAAGAGCTCGGCAAGGGAGGCATGGGCAGAGTCTATAAAGTCTTCGACCAGAAGATAAAAGAAGTCGTGGCTCTTAAGCTCATCCATCCTGAAATCAGCGTCAATGAAAAAGCCATCGAGCGCTTCCGGAATGAGCTGAAGTTTGCCCGCAAGGTTTCCCACCGGAATGTCTGCCGCACGCATGACCTCGGAGAAGAGGGATACACGCATTTTATAACCATGGAGTATGTGGACGGCGAGAACTTGAAAGGATTCATAAGAAGAGCAGGACAGTTGACATTGGGAAAAGCCGTAAGCGTTGCCAAGCAAATCTGCGAAGGATTAGCTGAAGCCCACCGCCAGGGCCTTGTCCATAGAGATTTAAAGCCGCAGAATATTATGATTGATAGAGATGGCAATGCGAGAATCATGGATTTTGGCATCGCGCGCTTCGTGGAGGCTGAAGGCCTCACCGGCTCAGGAGTGATGATTGGAACACCGGAATACATGGCCCCAGAGCAGGCTGAATCAAGCGAAATCGATAAGCGGGCTGATATCTATTCGCTGGGAATAATCATCTATGAGATGGTCACCGGAAAAGTTCCTTTTGAGGGCAAGACTCCGCTGACTATCATC
>CAZGMN010000226.1:0-5272 GCA_964526905.1 uncultured Eubacteriales bacterium | reverse complement strand
GCTTGTTATGAGAAAGACCGTCGCAAGAAAAACCCTGAACATGAACGCCTTCTTTCGAGAAAGCGATGTGCTCGTTATCGGGCAAAATACAAGAAGGAAATACTTCAGAGAGAACGAGAGAGGCGCACAAAGAACGTCGATTTTTTAATTCACAGAAGGGAAATAGAGAAAAGGTCTTATCATAAAAGACGGGCAAAATTGCTTGAGAAACTCCACCAGAAAAGAGCCATTGCTTTAGGTGTTCCAAGAGAATTAATAGATTGGGAGAAAATTTATTCCAGAGACAATGGCGTTTGCCAATTATGTGGTCTTTCTGTCCCTTTTTCTGAGATGTCTCTTGACCATATAATTCCTCTTCGATTTGGGGGTCATGTTTGGACAAATGTTCAATTAACTCATCGTTGTTGCAATTTGAGTAAAAATCATTATCCAGCACAGAAACAAGAATATTATCAACGCTTGAGCCGTCTCCATGTAAAAATTCGGGCTTAGATTTTATTAAATATGATTTAGCATTTTTAACTTTATTCAAATTTTCAAATATAACCTCTATTTTTTCTCCATTCTGGGATTGGGGGCAATAAATTACATCGTCGCCCTCGCAGAGAAGATACGCAGGGGCGAATCCATAGGGCGTAAGGAAAAGATGATTCTTGGTAACGGAAAGCCTACTTCCATTGGAGAAAGAAAGCTCAACGGCCTCCCCGTTATACCAAGCCCTCAACCCCGCGATAATATCACCGGCAGGTTTACAAGGCGTATTGGGCAATAAGCAATCAGGATGAAGAGGCGGCGTCTCCACCGTCTCGTAGTCATTCTCGTCGAAAGCCTCATCCAATCCAATGACCTTGCCGTCCATTGCTTCACAATCTTCACATTGGCGACCATCATAGTGAGTTATCCAAATCTTTTTCTCCACCACCCCGCTCTGCCTGTATGTCTCAAGCGCGCCACGGTTCGACGCCCTCAATGTTTCGCTCCTCGCTATCATCTCGGCCCGCCTGAATCCCCAATCTTTGTAAAGCTCATAAACCCTGCTTTTCAATTGGTCTATGCTTTCGCCGTTCCTTATTCCTTCGGCAAGAACTCTTTTCAGCTCGTATATGTTCAATTGCTCAAGATTCTCTGAAAGTTTGGGATAATAGCTCTCAAGCCACCGCTGAACTTCAGGATTCTGCGCATCAAAAGCCACATCCAGACCGAACCTCGCTATCTCTGCCTCTGCCCTTTCCTCCATCAGCACGACAGAAATCTCGGTCGAATCAGTTATAATCCGCTGGACAAATTGAGCTTTTGGATACAGCACCGATTCCGCTATCTTTTCGGCATCGTCTTTCTTCAGCCAGGATTTTTTTAGCTTCTTCAAATTCGCCTCTATTATTTTCCGCTCATCTTCCCAGACAGCCTGAATCATCGCCTTGAATTTCTTCTCATGCGGAGCGAGCGCCTTGAATAAAGTCTCAAAGAATTCGGCATGAGGCCAAGGCTTCGTCTCTTCGGCTATTTGTTCGCTAATCTCATCGACAAGCTTTTCACGGACCGCTTTTCCGAATCTTGACAGAATAATCCTATCAGCGATCCGCCTCGCCATGTCGTCAGTCAAGAGTGCTGGGCTAATCATCCCAATTTCCTCTCAATCGCCTCCGCTACTTTCTCGGCGAATGCCTCAGCCTGCTTTGCCACTGCCGTAGAGCCTACTGGAATCTGCATTGAATCTACATATATGTCATCCCCGCCCTCAATTGGCCCGTCTCCATTCTCCGCTCTTATTTCATTAATTGTCTTGCTCCGATTTATCCGTTTATCCTGCTCCATAAGCTTCAATTCCCTATTTTCTGGCACTGCGTCGTCGAAGGCACAAAATAACTTCTCATCATAGAGAGGCATAATCCGCTCGTTTATCTTCTCCTCGATGCGCTTGCATCTCGGATTGATGCCATATTTTGCGTGCTGATATTCTGCCGCTTCGGCTACCGCCCTATTTGAGCTTTCGCTCACAAATATCGCCTCTGGCACATCCAGACCAGCACATGTTTCAGTCCGATTGAATCGCCTGCCCTCGATGAAATTTATTTCCTCTGGTGTCATTGAATCTCTGATAAAATCCATCTCAAAGTTAGGGATGAGAATCTTGCCGGCTTTGCCTGTGCCGGCGAACTTCTGCGCAAATTTCTGCTCCATTCGTTCCCTATCCTGTTGCGACATCCTACCTTTAGGAACCATGATCCCACCCACCCTTGCCTTATTCTCCATCAGGCTTTCCTCGAATTCATTCATCTTCATCTGCAAATAGACGGCGTCGGCTATGCCTCTTACGCTTGCGAATCCCGTGAAAATATTGCTTGGATTGGGATAGATGAACATGACTATTTGCTCTGGCGGGAAATCGGCTTCCGCTGAGCCTCTTTTGTATTCGTAATGGTCGATGATTTTATCGCCAGCTCCGAATTTTGGGTTTATCCACTGGGCAGGAATTACCCAGATTTGTGAAGGCACGCCCAGTTTGGAAGGCGGAATATACCAATAGGCTTCGCCAGTCAAATCCATAAACATGACTGTAGATTCCCAGAGGTCCCGGCGGTTTGCGAAATCATTCACATTTTTCATCAAGTCAAGAAAAGGATGCTCAGTCACTTCCTCTACTTCCTGAGCCTTGGTCAGCCACGGGTCGAGATTCTCATGACGATATAACCATCGCATCTTTTCTTTGTTGACTGCCCTGGTTTGGATGGTTTTAAACGCCTTGCCTTTCGTCTCCTTTGCTACATATAGTCTTAAGGGAACAGAGGCCACGCCTTGGGCATTATGTTTGACGCAAATATAAACCCAGGATGTAAAGGCGGCGATGAATTCTTGTTTGGTCTGCGGTTTGCGGCCAGAGATTAATGCTTGTCCCCATGACTGTGGATCTATCCATGCTGAGGCATCGGTTAGTTTCGGCTCGGTCCAACTTGTGGAGAAAGGATTCGCCTTTTCCATGCCAGCAAGATATTGCCCTTTTATCCTGCCTATAGCATTGGCGGCTTTTTCGGCAATTGTTACGATATTCATATTTCTATAAATTCCTCATCCTCTCCGCCCATTCCAGCGGAGTTGATATATCCAAGGTTCTTGTTAACCCAGACCCGCAGATCCTGCGAAGCGAGCCCCATCTCTCTGGCCACTCTATTCATATCGCCGTCATATTCCCTGATGAGTTTGACATATTTCTGTGCGATTTCCCTGCGGCTCATCCCGTTCAAAGTCTCCGGCTCTTTCTGCTCGGTTTCGAGGCTGGCCTGTCGTGCGGCTATCATCTCCTGCTCCCAGTCTCGGTCCGCCTGGGTTTCGCCAATAACGATGACATCGGCGGTCCCAAATGCACCGTTCACAAATCCCCAATTGGCAAGCGCCAAGCTCATAACGCAGTCATCGTGATAGCCTTCAGGAGCCTGATAGCGGATGAGCCCCGATGGCGTCATTTCGTATTCAAATATCACCATCTCGTTATATTGTTCTGGTGCCGCCTCTTTTGTCAGGATTTTTATTTTCTGCTGCTCAAGCGACATCATGAGGGCGTGGATAAGTTGCTTTTTCGTCTCATTCGTGAACTTATATCCGATGACATTCAAATCCTCTCTCAACAGGTCTTCATATATCGGGTCGCCCACCCCGGTTGAGTCCATCCAGCATTGGGCATTATTATATTTCAGACAGACATTTCGTATTTTTTGCTTTTGGATAATCCAATCCAGGTCTTTGAAACGCTCATGATAGACTTGCTCTCCTTTTGAATTCAGGACATTAATGACCGTGAAGTCCTGAAGCCTTGCGATATCAAAACCGACGACATAATATTCTCCTCTGACTGGCTCTGCGATTCTTGATACGGCACACTTTTCAAGATTGCGGAAAACGGTTGATGAGTCCTCAAGGAATTCAGCATATATCTCCTGCCTCTGGATCGAGGCTGGGATTTCGTTCACTAATTCATCTATTTTTTCTTTCGGCAGATATGGGTTCTGAAAAGATGTGAAACGGAAAAATTGCCAGCCTTTATCAATCCATTCTTTAGTCTGAGCCTTTATGGAAAGCTCAAAAAATAATCCCTTGCCTTTGGGCGTCCCCCCGATATACAAGTCCGGATTATAATCCAAAGTCATCGGCAGAATCGTATTATTGTAAAGATATTTATTGCGCAGGATTATACCAGCTTCATTGAGCATGATGAACTTATAAGCGAAACCTTCAATTAATTCTGGCCGATCCGCGCTTCGCATATCAAGCTTCTTGCCAAAAAGCTCAAGCTCTTTCTTTTGTTGCCTCCATGTCCAGTATTTCGTCGGGATGTGCCGCAGGACGGGATAGAAATATCTCTCGACATAACGGTCGATGTTGCCATTCACCGTATCGACCCAGAGTCCAGGTGATACGCTGTCGGCAAGGTATTCAATGGCTCTATTGGCATAAGCATTGGTCAGTCCCCACCGCCGGCCTTTGGCGATGACCTTCTTTTTGGCTCTCGATTCAAAGAAGACTTTATTCTGGCCAGAATGGTAAAAAAGCGGAATTCTCAGTTTATTCAATGTCTGCGTTCCGTTCATTCCTCTGGCCTCTTGTCGGTGATAATTCGTTCTAATATGGCTTGCAATGCCCCATCAGGCTCTACATCAATATTTGAAGGAAGCATTTTAGTTATCCAACCATAGAAAAGAGCTTTATTGTGTTTTGATTCTTTCACCCAAGCTAAAAGTCCTTGTGTTCCTCCAAGTTCATTGAAAACTTCAAGAAAAGATTGCTTTAAAGTCGTAAATTTATTCGGCAATCCTTTCGGTCTTCCAGGGCCAGGCTTTGGCAGATTAGGATTGCCCCTTTTTTGTTTTTTCTCTGTTTTTAAAACTGCCTGCTTATTCATTTCTTTTCATCCATAATTACAACCATGACTTGCTTATCTGCCCGCTGAAGTTTATTGAGTGCATTGAGCGTTTCATCCTCCACAGCCCTGTCTTGAAGCCTTAGTCTTATCTCTGCCTCTTTATCTCCGCTCACTAAACTTTTTATCGTAATCATTTTTATTAAGGCTTCAAAAGCTATTTCCATCAGAACATCTTCCCTATCAATTTAACCAGCATCTCGATTGAAAGCTGATTGCCAAATAGAATGGCCGCTATTATCGCGGCAACTCCTGCCAGTAGCCATTTCTCAAGGCGCTTGATTCGGCTTTCGATAGTCGGTAGGTGATTCATGGCAATGAGCTCAAGTATGGCGAGGAAAAACTTGCTCTGATCTTCTG
>CAZGMN010000225.1:0-5312 GCA_964526905.1 uncultured Eubacteriales bacterium | reverse complement strand
GACTACATGCGCTCCGAGCCTCTGACTGTGTAGCCGATACAAATCATTAAATAAGATGTCATTGCGAGGAGCGAAGCGACGAAGCAATCTCTAAAATTTAAAAAGAGATCGCCACGCTCCCTTTGGCCGCTCACGATGACAATGTAAAGCTGTAAGAGATAAAGATGATTTGGACAATCGTCAAGAGAGAGATGCTGGATTACCTGAAATCGGCGAAATTTCTCATCGGATTAGCAATCACGGTCATCCTCATCACGCTTAGCACAATGATCAATATCAATGATTTCAAACAGCGCCATCAGGATTATCTGAATGCCAGGCAGGAGTTAAAGGAAAAAGGGAAACGCCGTGTTCAGGTTTTTAGACCGCCTCAAGTGCTCAGCTTGCTTGTTCAGGGAAAAGACAGGAAATTAGGAAACAGGCTGGAGATGACATACCTCAATCTTCAGTCTCGCACTTCAGGCTATATGGGGGAATATGCCAGTGAGCATCGTCGCTACACGGCGGGATTTGCCGCTGTAGACTTTGCCTTTGTCGTCCGGGTTGTGCTCAGCCTGATGGTCATCTTCTTGGCTTATAATGCCATTTCGGAAGAGAAATTTCGTGGCACTTTGAGGCTGGCTCTGGCCAACCGGCTGCCCAGAGACCAATTGCTTCTTGGCAAGTTTACAGGCGGGCTTATCGTTGTTATCGGCTCTTTGCTCGTTTCAGCGGTTATAGCTTTTTTAATCTTGCTCTTCCATCCTTCCATCTCTCTTTCGGGTTCAGATTGGATGCGTATTTTGCTTATACTCGCTGTGTCTGCGCTCTTTATTATTTGTTTTTACACGCTGAGTCTCTTTGTCTCTGTTTTGGTCAATCGGCCTTTTATCGCCCTTCTGATATTGCTCCAGGCATGGATATTTTTGACCATCATCTACCCCAATATGGGAGTTGTTTTAGCCGAGAATTTTTACAGCCTTCCGAGTGAAAAGGAAATCAGCCAACGCAAGATAGATGCCTTCCAGCCCTACACGGAAGAATATAGAAAATCTCGGGATGCTTTCAGCAGCTCGATTCGATCCGGCAGCATGCCTTCAGCAGAACTCGGCCTGAGAAGTGTGGAGTTATCGGCTTTGCAGACAGAAAAGAGATACCAGGTCGACAAAGAGTTCTACAGTACTCTGACCAAACAGATGAAGCTGGCCCAAACCATATCCATTTTCTCGCCGGCTGCCGTCTATGACCAGATTGTGGACCGCTTGGCCCGGACCGACATGGTTGACTTTGAGCGATTCATGGATGGGGTTTACCGTTACTGGCAGGGACAGGTGGTGGAAATGCAGAAATTGCTCTATAAAGACCCAAAAGCTTATACAAAGGCGGAGCTACCGGACTTTACCTATCCTTCAGAAACAACTTCCCAGAGCCTTGTTGCCACCTTACCTTTGTGGGCGATTCTGTTTGTCTTCAGTCTGGTCTTCTTTGCCCTGGCTTATACGGCCTTTTTAAGAAAAGACGTGAGGTAGGGCGATGATAATGGTCATAAAAAGAGAGCTTCTCGACCACCTGCAGAGTATCCAGTTTATCATTCTTCTTTGTATCTGCATCATCTTGTTTTTGGCCAATGGAATAATTTCAGTCAAAAGATACCGTCAGCAGACCTCATTTTATAACGAGCAGCTTTCAGCAATGCGGCCCAGCACAGTATCGACTACACTTTACAAGCAGCCAAACCAATTGCTTTTTATGGCAGAAGGCGGGGATAAATATCGTCCAAACGGATACAGCTTGAAACCTAAAGGTGTGCTGGATGCTCTGCCAGCCGGTCCCCGCAATTTTAAGCTTCCCGAAATCCCTGAGCTGGATTGGTCGTTCATTATAAAAATTATCTTTAGTCTCTATGTTATTTTGTTAGGCTTCAACGCCATCTCTGGAGAAAAGGAGCAGGGAACACTGAGGCTGGCATTGTCTAATTCTATTGGCCGGGTCAAGGTGCTCGTTGCTAAGTATATCGCCATCCTTCTGACGGTTCTGGTGCCCCTGGTAACGGGAATTATCACCAACCTGATCATCATCGGAATTTTCATTCCCCAGGCGCTGACTCTAGGAAGTTTTTCAAGAATACTTGTGATGTCTCTTCTAACTATTGTCTATATATCCATTTTTGCTTTTCTGAGCCTTCTCTTTTCATCGCTCATCCACCAGTCATCACTGGTCCTTCTGGTCTTGCTGGCCATCTGGGTTCTTTTTGCCGTCATCGTCCCCAACACATCCGGTATTCTGTCGCAGAGTTTTTCTCGCGTGCCCAGCGAATACCAGACAGCCAAGATGGTTGGCCCGATGATCCAGGAGCAGGTTTGGGCGAGAATTAACAGGATAAAAGAGAGAGTCCATAAAGGCGAGCTGAAAACAGAGGAGGAAGTGAAGCAGGAAGCCGACCGCGCCTTTGATGAAGGCCAGGAGGAGCTCATCAAACATTATGAAAGCTATCAAAATGCCATGAAACAGCGCGCCGCGACGGCCGAGAATTTATCTCGAATATCTCCGGCAGCTCTTTTCCAGTATGCTTCAGAAGACATAGCTCAGAGCGGAGCCAGAAGGGAAGAACATTTTTTAAAGGATGCCCGGAGCTATTCAAGAATTTATGATAATTACATTTTCAAAAAAGTGGGCAAACTGGTTGGAACATCCATGTGGATTTTTGGAACGAATGTGATGATTAATAAGAAGATCATACCAATTTCTTCTCCTTATCCTGAAGAATATCAGGGCGATAAATCCGATTTTCCGCAATTTGTAGAAAGCCGACCGTCGATTGCCCGGAGTTTAAATGATGCCCTCTATGACATCGCCGGATTGATTGTCTGGAACTTGATTTTAGCCTCTCTCGCTTTTTCCGCATTCCTGCGTGCGGATGTGAGGTAACTTAAGAGAAGTCATGAAGAAGCTGTAATTGGAGAGAATAAGCAAGAAATGTTTTTTGAAATTTTTAAAAAAGAGCTGAGAGAAGGGCTTTTAGACGCGAAATTTATTCTTTCGACTGTCTTTTGTACCTTAATCATATCCCTGAGCTTCTTTACCATGATTAAGGATTATCAATTCAGACTCAACAATTTTCACCAGGATAAGATCAGAGCCGAGACATGGATGAGATTAGCTAAGGAAAACGGCTGGCTTCCGCCTATGGCCTGGATGGTTGAATATACAGATGTCCTTCTGGAAGAGCCCAATCCACTCTCAATTTTCGCTCAAGGAGCGGATAGAACCATAAGCACCGAAGGAGGAAAGAGTTCAGGGGAACTGAGCCTGTCCAGGGCTCATTCCTTGGCTCAAGTTAATCCCATTTTTGCCTATTTTCCAACGCCTGATTTTACTTTTGTGACGATTTTCATCCTGAGCATTTTTGGAATTTTCTATTCATTCGACGCTGTATGCGGAGAGAAGCAGCAGGGAACACTTAGAATGATCTTGGCGAATAATGTCCCAAGATCAAAGCTCATCCTGGGTAAGATGACTGGAAGATTCATACTGTTGATGGCATCAATGCTCATAGCTGCGTTGCTTGGATTTTCACAACTGTTATTATCGCCGATATTATCCTTAAAGCTCAGCCACTACCTAGGCATCACCGGAGTCCTTATCAATTCAATTCTTTATGTGGCCATTTTCTTTTTTATAGGATTTTTATTTTCTTGCATTGTCCATAAGTCTTCTTTATCTCTTTTGCTTTCTTTGATTGCCTGGTTTCTTTTTGTTTTGGTTTTGCCGAGCCAGGGAAAATTGGCAGCCGAGAGAATATCATCGCTTCCTCTGCCCGAAGAGATAGAGAGCCTGAAGTTTTTAAAGAAGTCAGAAGTGATGGCGGGCGCATCAGAATGGCGGGAAAGCTATCCAAGATGGGCAAAAGTGGGAGAGATTTTTATAACTATCGATCAAAATTATAGAAATAACTTCCTCAATCAACAGCTTTTAATTAAAAAGCTTACATTTATTTCCCCGGCCTCGTTGCTCTACTATATCAATACAAATATTTCGGGCACCAGCGTTGGTGATGAACAGAATTATCTAAGCCGAGTCAATGCCTTTCTGAATGAGCTGAGGATATATGGGGCAAAGAAATTTGAAAGGGAGATTGGCGGCGAAAAAAAATCCGCTCAGGACAGTTTGAAAGCACCCCTTTTCATGTATAGATCAAGAGGATTAAAAGAAAGGCTTGAGAATTCACTCCTCGAATCAACGGGTCTGGTTTTCTTTAGTTTCCTATTTGGGCTTCTCTCTTACATCAGATTTCTGAAGTATGACGTGAGATGAAAGCCTTAGGGTAAGATGCTGACGATTATTCGTAAAGAGCTTCTCGAGAAACTTGTCGATGCAAGATTTTTCATCCTGCTGCTTTTATTTGTAATCGTAAGCTTGATTATTACCTTCGTCAGGTTAGAAAAACACAATGCTCAGAGTGAGCAATATCATCTCAACGTTGATTTGCACAGCAAGCAGATTGGTGCTCCTGTTGAGGGAGGGGATAAGTTCGATAATCTTTCTGCTGGAGGTATTACAGTAGACTTGCCTCCATCCGAGATTTCACTTCTCTTTGCTGGCATCTATGATGGGATTGCAAAGACTTACTGGCTTACAGAGAGTCAGGACCCAATCTCAGACACCTCGCTTTTGAGCACACAAGAGAGGTTTTTTTCCCCTGCGTTTGATTTTGGATTAGCCATCGCCTATTTGATCAGTCTGACAGCTATATTTTTATGTTATGATGGAATTAATGGCGAAAAGGAGAGGGGAGTCTTAAAGCTAATTCTGTCAAACAGAATTTCCAAGGCGGTTGTCATTGGGGGCAAATTTATAGGAAACTTGATCATTATCTCTATTCCGCTGACCCTCTCATTCATACTTGCTCTGGTCATCGTCAATCTCTATGGAAAAACGAGTTTTAGCAAAGGGGATTGGCTCGTCTTAGCGGTAATCTACATATCGGGAGTGATATTCATTGCTGTCTTTATCGCTTTGTCATTGCTTGTTTCCTTGCTGGTTAACAAGCCATATCTCTCTCTTCTTGTTTTATTAATTTTGTGGGTTATTTTCGGCTTCGTCGCTCCCTCTCTCAGTCCCTATCTGGCCCAATCGGTGAGACCTCTGCCGACAACAAGGGAAATGGAAGCGCAAAAACACTATGTGATGACAAGGTGGATGAGTTTTCCTCGGAGAGTAAAAGAATTGACAGGTCAAGGCTATTCAGAAGAAGAAGCAAAAAAAAGGGTCAGGGAGTATTACAGGCTTGGAATGTACGAAGAGATAATAGAAAATTTTCAGAAAATTAATAA
>CAZGMN010000224.1:0-5320 GCA_964526905.1 uncultured Eubacteriales bacterium | reverse complement strand
TTTGCTTCACCGTTGATTTAAAAGCTCGGTTGTAGTATTTATCAAGAGAATTTTTGATATGGGATATTTATAAAAAAGGTTATTAAGTTTTGGGAAACAGCCTCGAAGAGCGAAGTCCGATGGCTAAATCCTCAATGCTCGCTACGGCTGTTTCCCAAAACCTTTGAAGTTTCTTTCAGAAACGAGGAGGCAAGATGAAAAGATTTTTTGTCCTATTATTGAGCCTATTCTTCCTTTTTTCTCTTGCGGCATTTTCAAAGGAGGAAGACCTTCTTTTGATAAAGGTCAATCCCGCCAAGATAACGCCCTTGAAAAAAGAGGCTTTCTCTTGGCTCGATTCAAGCCTGGCACAGCTTTCAGAGCTCAATGACAAAATATGGAGCTTCGCCGAAAAGGCTATGGAAGAGGATGAATCCTCAGAGCTCTTAGCCTCTTATTTAGAGAAGATGGGGTTTACAGTCGCCCGGGGCGTGGCCGGTATGCCCACTGCTTTTGTGGCTGTTTATGGTTCGGGAGAGCCGGTGATTGGAATCTTGGCCGAGTATGATGCTCTTCCCGGCCTTTCCCAGGAAACAGTCCCTTATAAAAAACCTGTCAAGGAAGGCGCTTCAGGCCACGGCTGCGGTCACAATGTTTTCGGAGTGGCCAGCGTCGCTTCGGCTGCAGCTATTAAAGAAGTCATGGAAAAAAACCGGCTGCCAGGGACAATCAAGCTTTTTGGCTGTCCGGCAGAAGAGACTGTTGTCGGGAAAGTCTTCATGGCCCGCGACGGAATTTTTAACGGCCTTTCCTGCTGCGTTCAGTGGCATCCAAGCATTGAGAACGACGTCCCCCTTGATTCGAGCAATGCCCTGAACCAGTTCCAGGTCGAATTCTTTGGAAAAACAGCCCATGCGGCTGGAGACCCCTGGGACGGCCGCAGTGCTCTGGATGCAGTGGAGCTAACGGATGTCGGTTTGAATTATCTACGGGAGCACCTTAAGCCCACAGCTCGGATTCATTATGTAATCCTCAACGGAGGAGGTGCGCCGAATGTTGTTCCGGATTATGCCCGGGCCTGGTATTATGTCCGCGATATCGACAGGGAAACTGTTGAGCAGGACTATCAAAGGGTCCTGAATATCATAGAAGGCGCGGCGAAGATGACCGGCACGACATACAAGATAGACTTTATCAGCGGAGTTCATGAGTTTCTGCCGAACCGCGCAGGCGCAGAAGTTGTTTACAGCAATCTTCTCCTTGTCGGCCCGCCAAAATTTACAGAAGATGAGCAGGCCTTTGCCAAGGAAATTCAGAAGAATTTGGGGCTCGAGGAAAAAGGATTAAAAACGGGCATCGAACCCTTTAAGCTTCCCGAGCGGAGCTGGGGCAGCGGCTCGACCGATGTGGCCGAGGTGAGCTGGCTAACGCCGACCACGGCCTTGGGAATAGCCTTCAGGCCCATCGACACCCCTGCTCATCATTGGTCAGCCGTTGCCTGCGGCGGTATGTCCATCGGCCACAAATGCGTCTTGACTGCGGCCAAAGTTATGACTGCTTCTGGGCTTGACTTCCTGACTCATCCTGAACTCATCCAAAAAGCGCGGCAGGAGTGGCTGGAGAAGACGAAAGGCAAAGAGTATCAATCGCCTTTGCCTCCTGACCTTAAGCCTCCAGTCAAGCCGAAGAAATAGATTAAAGTCAGAAAAATATCTTAGCGAAAATAAGAGAATTCAAAATCACGCAGCGAGTCATTTTCAAAGTCTATTTATTATGCTATTCATTGACTAATGAACAGGTTCAGCAAATTGACATTCTTGTTTTGCCGATATATAAACGCCGTTGTGTTATCCAAGGAAATGAGCAGAGGTTTCACAGCACTCTTATTCGTCGCCCTTGTTCTGGCTTCATTGTCACTCCCGTCGCAAGCTCGGGGATTACCTAATTCCTCTGGACCTTTTTTTATCTTGACCTCTCCGCAGAGTGTCTCTGCCGGAAGCACATTGCGTGTTCTTATTTGCTCAGAAGAAGAGCTTGAGGGCACAAGTCTTCAAGTCAAGGGCCCGGCTGGTCCTGTTGCTGGCGCAGGAATGAGAAAAGGCGGCGGCCCTCCCTTTTGGCTGAGCGCTGAGTTTAGAATCGGCAGCGAAGGCCGCTACACGATCTCCTTGATAAAGAAGGGCAGAACTCTTATAAGCCGCAAGCTTGAAGTTCCTGGTCCGAAGCCGTCCCTGAAGGCGAGCAGTGCTTTTTGGGAAGTAAAAAGACAGTGGAACAGAGAAAATGAAGACCTCTACTCAGCCTGGATTGAGGCTCTTTTTCAGGATGCAGAAGAAGGGGCTTCTTGGCCTGGACTTAAGGAGGTAACTCAAGACCCAAAGCGAAACATCCTCTACAACCACCTTGGATTTGGCGAAGATGATAAAGGCGGAAAAAACTCTATCGACATGAACCCGGACTGTGCCGACAACCCCTATTTTTTGCGCGCCTATTTTGCTTGGAAGCTGAGACTTCCTTTCGGATTCCATGAATGCACAAGAGGGACTCTTCAGAAAGGGCCGGAATGTAAGAGATGGTTCTCAAACAGCGGAGATAGGGGAGAGGGAAGCGAGTCTAAAGTTTTCAGCAGATTTTTGCTGAGCATCATGAACACCATCCACGCTGCAAGTGCCAGGACATATCTCACCGACGAGGATTCCGACCTCTACCCATTGCCTTTGGAGCGAGACCAGCTTCGTCCAGGAGTCGTCTTCGCCGACCCTTATGGCCATACCCTGGTCATTGTCAGGTGGATGGCACAGACGTCCAAGCATCCTGGAGAGCTGCTCGCTGTCTCGGCCCAACCTGACGGTTCGGTGGGAATCAGCCGCTTTTGGAAAGGAAATTTCCTGTTTACGACTTCAAAGATTATCGGCGCTCCTGGATTCAAGGCTTTCAGGCCTATCACGCAGGAAAATGGACAATTAAGGCCTCTTAAGAATGAAGAAATCCTTAAGAACAAAGACTACGCCAATTTCTCCCTCCAGCAGAAAAATATGAAGAGCAGTGATTTTTATGACATCATGGGGCGCTTGATCAACCCTGAGCCGCTCGACCCGGCAAGGGCTCTTCATGACCTTTTTGAAGCTCTCCACGAGCAGCTTCTTACTCGGGTCCAATCTGTTGCCACTGGAGAAGAATATTTGAAATCCCACCCTGAGACAATCATCCTCATGCCCAGCGGAAGGGAAATTTTCCAGACAGTGGGATTATGGGAAGACTACTCCACTCCCAGTCGCGACCTTCGGCTACTAATTGCCATGGACGCAGTTACTGAATTCCCTGACCAGGTCGCAAGGGCTCCAAAAAATTATAAATTGCCCAAAGGCAAATCCCTTGAAGAAGTAAAGAAAGAGCTAGAAGAGTTTCACAGGAAATTGGCGAAAGAGATGACCATCACTTATATCAGGTCAAACGGAAAAGAGCAAACCCTGAGTCTTGAAGAAATTTTCAAAAGAAGCGGAGCATTTGAAATGTCATATAACCCGAATGACTGCATCGAGATCCGATGGGGCGCTCCGGAAGGAAGCGAAGAGCTTTCCAGCTGCAGCCGCCGGGCGCCTGCTTCTCAGCAGGAAAAGATGAAATCCATGAGGCAGTGGTTCCACGAGCGCCGCTATCCGTTAGGGTAATTCAACAGAGTAAATAGCCTGGAAGCATTCTGCACTTTGAAAGAGAAAGGGGGACGAGATTCAAGATTGGACTCTGAAATTAAACGCTAATAACTGGTTTTTAAAATTTCCGCATCTGTGACTGCAAGTCTTCCGCTCTTGATGACGTGCTTTACGGGGTTGAGGCTTAGGCAGTGGATGAGGGATTTCTTCTTTCTTTAACCAAATAATTATATTCCTAAGGCTGTGAGAAACATCAAGGAATTCCCGAGACTATGAATCAGAATAGGGCCAAGAAGGCTCATTGTGCGCAAATACACTTCACCCAGAACCAGTCCATAGAGAAGAGCTCCTACAAATAAAGGCGAAATGCTGCCTAAAGAAGCTCCGAAAATCAATTTATAAAACTGCACAGCGGCAAAGCCAAGAGAAATAATTATATTCGCTGAATGAATTCCCAAGATTTTTTTTGGCAAGAAGGTTTTCAGAGAAGTCAGCAGAATGCCTCGAAAATACAGTTCCTCACTTAAGCCGACAAAAAACAATTGAGAAACCATTTGAATAAGATTTTCCGGAACATGGAATTGCTCCAGCATACGGCTAAATTTCCATGCAATTATTTTAGGGCCAAAACTGAATACGGAAAAGAGGATTCCGAAGCCGATTCCTAAGACAATGCCGAGAACAAGGCTTTTTCGCCAATTCTTGAGGTTAACCCCCCAGCCTCTCAGCCCGCCGGGCAGGAATGATATCGCGCCGATAAAAAGAGCCGTCAACAAAAGATGGCTAAAGGCCATTTGGTAGCTTGCAGATAGCCATTTCTCCTCTATTTTATCGAGACCGACAAGGCTCCAAAAAAATAAAGAAGGAAAAACCGCAGCATAAAATACAAAAAGTAGATGGAGCTTTGAAAAAACTTTTTTCCCGGTCAAGTCTAACAGCCCTCAAACGGCTTCATAAGAGCATACGAAAATCAAAAAGAAAAGGTTCATCATCATTGATATCAAGTTCTCACTTCGATGATTTCGACTTGGGAGAGGTCTTTGATCCCGAGGCCCGGGCGTTCGGCATGGGCAAGCTGTCCGGCTACATGCATTTCTTTTTCAAAGGATTTATCGTACTTTGCTAAGAGCTCAGCGCAATAGGCGTCTGTCGCAACTGTGTCGCCCTTATTCCAGCGCCGAGGACGAAGAGATATCTTGATGCTTCAGCAATGAGGCCGGCGAAAAAGCCCAGGATGAATCCGAATAGAGACCGAAAGAAGGAGGAGCTTGCAAGGTTTGAAGCCAGGCCAAATGCAGCGCCGGCAAACGCCCAGGCGCCGAGACCGATTTCAAACAAGACGCCGACGAAATACATTCCTACGAACCAACCAAGGACACAGGAAAAGAGACCGATGAGAACGAGGCTTTTTTTCTTTTCAACAGCCCCGATGACGGTGCCGATAAAAAGCGCGGCCAAGGATTCTTCCCAGGGACTGTGGATAAAAGCAAGGATCAGGTAAGCGATGATTCCGGCAACAGCACCCCAAAGAATTACCTTAAAAAATATTTTTCTATTCTTGACCATTGCTTAATGGAAATGGAAAAGATATACGCTGGACGACTTAATTTGTCAAGGAAGGTAAAAAACTTATGAATTCCCCCTTACAATTTTCCCATCCTTGACCACAAGCTTTCCGTTCTTGATGA
>CAZGMN010000223.1:0-5332 GCA_964526905.1 uncultured Eubacteriales bacterium | reverse complement strand
GCGATGATTCGCATCTGGCCGCCGCACTGGGGACAGAGGAGCGGGTCAACCTCATTCAAGAAACGCCAGGACCGCTCGGCAGAACAGCTCGGCCAGTCGAGAGTCGTCCAGACGGGGGATCTTATGGAAGATGCCGCCGTTATCCACTCCGCCCTCGGTCACCAGGAAATGGAGGTGCGGGTGAAGGTTGATCCGATCCCCAAAGGTTTGGATCGAGGAGATGATGCCCGGCATGGTATCTTGCTCTGCCATAGCCCTGAAGTAGACGGTCAGGGAGTTGACGGCACAGCGACAGAGGTCGCCGAGGAGATTGCGCTTATACTTGAAGAAGATGCGGAGCATCTTGGGGATGGTGAAGACCACCTGACGGTGAGGGACATCCAGGAGAAGTGTCTCCCGCATCCACTCGCCCCATTGCTCAAGGCGCTTGGCATGACACGATGGACAAAATCCGCGGGTGCGGGCAAACCCGCAGCGCGGGTTGCCACAGTCTAAATAGCGTTCTACGACTTCCTTGATGACTGGCCGGAGGAACCCGTATTCCTTCTCGAAGCGCTCCTCATACTCGGTCAGGAACCTGTCAAAATAATGAAAGAGCACCCGATAAAGGACAGTGCGCTCTGGGTGGCGGGGACGATAGACTCCTGGCACAGCAGGAGCTTTTCATCAAGAAACAGGCCGGATCGCACAAAGCACACTCTCTTGGCATATCCGCCTGAAAGATGTCGCAGGAGACCCAATCTCTTTCCTTCAGAGAGTCAACAGCGGTTGACGGCCCTAAGGAAAATGAGACAACTCGTGTTGTCCATAATAGGGATTTACGTGAGAGCTAGCTGGAATGGATATCCTGGAGGCAGAGGAGCGAAGGGGAGGATTTTCTCCGAGCCTCGATGGCATTCACCGCAGCGCTGGCTGAAGGGATGGTCGTAAAGCAGGGCACGCGGTATGAGAAAGCAACTGTCCTTATCTTGCGGGCGTCTTTCCACTCATAAGTTCCTGAGGGTGTATTAAAAATCATTCCAACCTTTCCTTCTTTGATGTACTCAAGGATGTTTCTCTTTTCCTTGAACACCTTGCCGATGGCATCAACCCCAAATCCATGGCGGCGGAGGTACTGGGTTGTCCCTTCAGTCGCTACCAGCTTGAATCCCAGGCGCTCGAGCTTCTCGACGATAGGGATGATCTTTGGCTTATCTTCGTCAGGAACGCTGACAAAGACTCTTCCTTTTTGGGGAAGATGGAAGCCTGCTCCCTCTTCGGCTTTGAGAAAGGCAAGAGGGAAATAGCGGTCGATTCCGATGGATTCGCCTGTGGAGCGCATTTCCGGACCGAGGATGGGGTCAACCTCTAGGAATTTGTCAAAGGAGAAGACAGCTTCCTTAACAGCATAAAGATTTGAATCACGGCGATTGATATTCATCTCCTTGAGCTTCTCTCCCATGATGAGCCGGGTGGCAATCTTTGCCAGCGGTACTCCAGTGGCTTTTGATAGGAAAGGGACTGTTCTTGAAGCCCTGGGGTTAACCTCCAAGATGTAGATTTTTGTCCCTTTGACCGCAACCTGGACATTCATCAGGCCTACAATCTTAAGCTCTTTGGCCATGAGTATAACCTGACGCTTCACTTCCTCAATCACTCTGTCAGCCGAAAAATAGGGAGGGGTGACCATGGTCGCATCGCCGGAATGAACCCCAGCTTCCTGGATATGCTCTAAGATGCCGCCGATGTAAACATCCTCGCCGTCGCAGAGAAGGTCGACATCAAGCTCAACCGCGCTTTCGATGAATTCATCGATCAGGATGGGATATTCAGAGCAGTATTCTTTAATGGATTTTATGTATCTATCCAGTTCATCCTCGTCGCGGATGACTCTCATAGCTCTGCCTCCAAGGACGTAAGAAGGCCGGACAAGGACCGGATAGCCGATATGAGCCGCAATTTTAAGGGCTTGAGATGAGTTTTTTGTCATGCCGTTTCTCGGCCGGCACAAGTTCAATCTTTTTAGAAAATTGTCGAATTTCTCCCGGTCCTCAGTCTCATCGATAGCCTTGGAGCTTGTCCCCAATATCTTCACTTTGTTTTTCCAGAGGCCGACGGAAATTTTGAGCGGGGTTTGCCCCCCAAACTGGGCAATGACTCCTTCTGGCTTTTCGTTATTATAGATTGAAAGCACATCTTCCAAGGTGACAGGGTCGAAGTAAAGCCGGTCGGATATGTCATAGTCTGTTGAGACAGTTTCAGGGTTGGAGTTAATCATAATCGCCTTGTAGCCCAAGTCTCTCAAAGCAAAAACGCCATGAACACAGCAGTAATCAAACTCGATTCCCTGGCCGATGCGGTTTGGCCCTGAGCCAAGGATGATGGCTTTTTTCTGGGGGATGGCTGAAGCTTCATTCTCTTCTTCATAGGTCGAGTAGAAATAAGGTGTTTCAGATTCAAACTCGCCAGCGCAAGTGTCCACGACCTTCCACACCGGAAGCACCTTCGCTCTCTCCCTCATTTTTCTCGCGTCTTCTTCGCTCAAACCTGATAGCGAGCCGAGCCTTCGGTCAGAGAAACCAAGCTCCTTTGCCCTGCGCAGAAGGTCAGTATTCAATCGTCCTTTTCTCGCGGCTCTCAGTTCTTCCTCGAAATCAACGATTTCCTTGATGTTTTGGATGAAGAAAGGGTCGATTTGAGTAAGCTCATAGATTTCTGTCACCGAGACTCCAGCTCTGAGCGCATCAGCAATGAGCCACAGTCTTTCAGCATTGGGAACGGCAAGCCTCTCTTTCAGCCTTTTTTTGTTGTCTTTCTTGAGCTTCTCCTCAAATCCCCAGCGGTCTATCTCCAGACCGCGAATGGCTTTTTGTAAGGCCTCTTTGAAGGTTCGGCCGATGGCCATCGTCTCCCCGACGGATTTCATTTGGGTAGTGAGGTAAGGCTCTTCTTCCGGGAATTTCTCGAAGGCAAAGCGCGGGATTTTGACCACAACATAGTCAATCGCTGGCTCAAAGCAAGCAGGTGTCTTTTTAGTGATGTCGTTCAGAATTTCATCCAGCGTATACCCCACGGCCAGCTTGGCAGCCATTTTGGCAATGGGAAAGCCAGTGGCCTTTGAAGCCAGCGCCGAGGAGCGGGAAACTCTGGGGTTCATCTCGATGACCATCATCCGTCCGTCCTCAGGATTGACCGCAAACTGGATGTTCGAGCCTCCGGTTTCGACCCCAATCTCTCTCATGATCAAGATTGAGGCATCCCTCAGCCTCTGGTATTCCTTATCAGTCAGAGTCTGGGCCGGAGCGACTGTGATCGAATCCCCGGTATGGACGCCCATCGGGTCGAAGTTTTCGATAGGGCAGACGATGACTACGTTGTCTTTTTTATCCCTCATGACTTCCAACTCAAACTCTTTCCAGCCGATGATGGATTTTTCGATCAGGACTTTTGAGACCGGGCTGATGGCAAGTCCGAGAGGCACGAATTTATAGAAGTCATCCCAGTTCTTGAGGATGTTGCCGCCTGTTCCACCCAAGGTGAAGGAAGGCCGGACTACCACCGGGAATTTTATTCTCTTGACGATGTCCACTGCCTCTTTCATGCTCGAAACATAGCCGGACTCAGGGACTTCAAGCCCGATTTTTTCCATCGACCTGCGGAAGAGAAGCCGGTCCTCTGCCTTCCTGATTGAATCTGCTGTGACTCCGATGAGCTGGGTTCCGCTTTTCTTCAGAATGCCATTCTCGTCAAGCGCCAAGGATAGATTCAAAGCTTTCTGCCCGCCGAGCGTGGCTAGAAGAGCATCAGGTTTTTCTCTCTCGATTATCTTTTCCAGATACTCAATTGTCAGAGGTTCGAGATAGGTGCGGTCTGCAAACTCTGGGTCAGTCATGATTGTCGCCGGGTTGGAGTTGACCAGGATGAGCTTATAATGCTCTTCTTTTAAAGCTTTGAGAGCCTGGGTGCCGGAGTAATCGAACTCAGAGGCCTGGCCGATGATGATTGGACCCGAGCCGATGACCATGATCGATTGAATGTCTTCCCGTTTTGGCACGTTATCTTCCCTTGAAGTCTTCCATCATTCTGCTGAATTGATGAAAGAGGTATCTTGAATCTTTTGGTCCTGGAGAGCTCTCCGGATGGTATTGAACCGAGAAAAGAAATTTTTCTCTCAGGGAAAGCCCTTCAACTGTCAGGTCGTTGAGGTTGAGGTGAGTCAGCTTCGCCACTCCATCCAAAGACTTAACATCGACAGCAAAGCCGTGGTTCTGGCAGGTGATCTCGATGGCGCCGCTCTCCAGGTTCTTGACCGGGTGGTTTGCTCCGCGGTGGCCGAACTTGAGCTTGAACGTTTTTCCACCCAGAGCAAGGCCTAAGAGCTGGTGCCCAAGGCAGATTCCGAAGATGGGGATTTTCCCGGCCAGGTTCTTGATGTTCTCGATGGCATAGCTCACCGGAGCAGGATCGCCGGGACCGTTGGAGAGCAGAACGCCGTCAGGCTTCATCTTCAGGATTTCTTCCCACGGTGTCGCGGCAGGAACGACGAGAACCTCGGCTTTATTCAGGACCAGGTTTCTGAGGATGTTTCGCTTGACTCCAAAATCGTAAACCACGACAAAGTGCCTGAATCTTCTCTTTGCTGAATAGCCCTTGGGCCAAGTGTAATGGCCTTCACGCCACCTGTAAGCTTCAGAGGTCGTGACTTCTTTGACCAGGTCGAGGCCGACGATGGAGGGAATTTTTTTCACTTGTTTGAGGAGAGTTTTGGGGTCATCTTCTGCGCTGGAGATCAAGGCTCTCTGGGCGCCTCCGGTGCGGATGAGCTTGGTTAGCCGTCTTGTGTCCACACCCTGGATGGCGACGATTTTGTGCTTTTTGAGGAAATCCTCCAGGCTTTCTTTTTTCCTCCAGTTTGAGGAAAGGGCTGCCAGCTCTTTGATGACAAAGCCCTCGACCCATGGCCGGCTGGATTCGACATCCTCAAGATTGCAGCCGTAATTCCCGATAAGGGGGTAGGTCATGGTCACGATCTGGCCCTTGTAGGATGGGTCGGTCAGGATTTCCTGGTAGCCAGTCATGGAGGTATTGAAAACGATTTCCCCCTCAGCCTCTCCCTCGAAGCCAATAGATTGACCGCTGAAATATTCGCCGTTCTCTAAAACAAGAAGAGCCCTTCTGGCACTCATCTTGGATTCAGGGTCTTTCTGGAAAATAGGCTACGCATATTCGGCTTATTTTACATATTCTCAATTTGAAATTCTACTTTTTTTTATTGGACAAAAAAGTAGCCTGCCCTCTTTTTTCCTGTTATCCTATATGCAGGAAAATGAAGAAAAGACGGGTCGTGGTGGCC
>CAZGMN010000222.1:0-5338 GCA_964526905.1 uncultured Eubacteriales bacterium | reverse complement strand
TTTGCAAAAAGCGGGCTGAAGGCAAAAGCGATAAAGACTAAAATTGCAATTTTTTTCATAAGACACCTCCGTTATTTTTTTACTCTCTCTATCCAAATCTTGATAGTTGTTCCCTCTTCTTCATCATGAAAATCGAAGATTTTCCCTTCGTTTTCTAACAGTTCTTTTATAATCCGATTAAAATCGTAACCTTCCTTCTTCATTATCTGCTTATCGCTATCAGAGAACGACCTTAAAGCAAGGTCTGCCAGTGCCCAGGGGATATCGATGATCACTGATGGAGTACTCTTTCCTTCTTTAAAAATTCTTATTTTCAAGACCAATATTCCCTTCTCGTATCTTTCCTTTTCGGGGGCTTTCAAAGCATCCGGGTCAACTCTAAGAAGAGCTATCTTTGCTCTATCTCTGAGCTCGTTATCGGTTTCCTTCTCGAGAATTTCCTTCAAGACCGGAATGGCTTTGGCTGCGATTTTTTTATCATCCACATAGCTCAGTTTGATGGCTGCATAATATCGAATCACGCTGTTCGAGCTGGAGAGCCTCTGCTCCACTTCTGTGAGATAGAACTTTTTCCCTTTCTCATAGAGCTCACAGGCTAAATTGATGATAGACCTCTCTGATTCTTCGCTTAAGCTGGGGCTGAGGTCTTTAAGTTGGAGATAGTTCGTATAGGCCTTTAAGGCCTCTATCTCCTTTCCTCCCTGCTCCTCCAGGCACTTGGCCCGGTAGAAGACAGCCTGAGAAAACCAGGGGCTGTTTGGATACTTCTCCAGGAGCTCTTCCAGCTTTGCTTGGGCGTTTTCCCATTTTTCATCGAAGATGAGAATCTTCGCCTCTTGGAAAAGCTTTTCATCCGCCTGCGCTCGGGCACTGGCCTGAAGGATGAGAAGGGCGAGGAGACAAATTCCAAGATTTATAATTATTTTTTTCACTTTAAACCTCACTTTTTCCCAGTTCTCTCTTTAATAAATCTATCTTCAGCAAAATTTGTTTATCTTCGATCAATTTCTGGATTTTCTTTACCTCTTCGGCTGAGAGACTGACACTGATCTGGCTGAGCTCATAGAAAAGCCATTCAATCTGGTCGCAGATCATCTTTGCCTTGGCCATCTGGTATTTATCAAGCTGGGGATTGATGTACTTTTTCTTGGCAAGAAGTTCTCTCGCTTTCTGAGAAGCGAACTCGCTCTGCCAGAATTCTGCTGATTTCTCGGATGGAGATTGGACAAAGTCCAGAAGCAGGTATTGGCTTTTCTCCAGGTAGTCGAGCGTCTCGCGCCTGGCCGTTTCCAGTTCCATTCTTTCCAGGAAATTTGCAGGCACAACAATTTGTGCTGACGTCGCCTCTTTAAGATGCGGGTGCCTCAAAACAAAGTAAGTTGCCAGAGAGCCCACCAGGATACCCAAAAGAAGGCCGGCGTAAATTGGCCTCAACCTGGGTTGGAAGAGGAATGTGGAAAGCCTTCTAAGCCATGATTCTCGAGGGGAGGAAGACTCCTGTCTGAAGACATTCTCCGCGATTTTCCTGGGGAGCTCTTCCCAATTCACAGCTTCCATGGCTTCTTGAATATCCGTCTTTAAAGAGTCTGCTCCTTTGATTAACTCTTCAAGCCGTGCCACTTCTCTCTTGCAAACAGGACAAGTATCAAGGTGTGATTGGATAAGCTTGCTTTTATCCTCATCGAGTTCATGGCAGAGGAAAGCCACAAAGTCTTTTTTAAGCTTTTTACAATCGGTCATAGCTGTCTCCCTAAATAGGGGGCGACCAAACCCCTCATATTTTGAACGGCCTTGAAATGAAGGGATTTAACCGTCCCCAGAGAAATACCTAAAATCTGGGCGATTTCCTGATATTCAAGCTGGTTGTAGTGCTTCATGGCAAATATGAGCCTTTGCTTCGTCGCCAGCTTTTTGAGGCAGGCAGAGAATATATCGCTCAAATCAGAAGAGAGATAAGGGTCTCCCCTATTTTGGAAAGCTAAATTCATCTCCTCAATCGGCTTTTCCCGATCATATTCTCTGCTCCGGCTGTAATTTTTCCGGTGATAATCTATGCATAGGTTCTTGGCAACCTGAAGAAGCCAGTTCTGGAAGTTTTGCCCTTTTCTGAATGAGTTGACTTTCTGGAAGAGCCTCAAAAAGGTTTCTTGGACGATATCTAGAGCATCTTCGTTATTATGGAAAAAAGAAAAGGCGAGGAGGAAAACTTTTTTCTGGTAAAGTGAAGTAACGGTCATGAAAGCCTCTCTGTCTCCCTTCTTGACCTTTTCGACAAGAGTATGGATGTCTTCATTTCCATCCAACCTTTCCTTTATCATTTTTCTTCTTTAATTTCCTTAATAACGGATTCAGCAGCCGCTCTCTTCCAACTAAATTTCAAAGATTACTACGAAATCAATTTCAAAAAGGTTCACCCCTTAAAGGGAAAAACGAAGCTGCTCACCCTCCGAGTCATCGCTGGGTCAAAAGTGGCGTATTTTCGAACCACTCTGCCTGAACTCTATTTATAGCGAACCCACTTGACGATTTCTACAAAATTTGGGCGCTTGCCGTACATCAAGATCCCCACCCTGTAAATTTTTGCGGTCAGCCAGATCATGAGCAGAATTGTCAAAATGAGCAAAAGAATGGAGCCTCCGACCTGGATAAAAGGAGGAAGAAGGATGCAAATGCGGAGGAGCATCAGAATCGGAGCAAAAAAGGGAATCATGGATAAAACAACGGAAAGAGTGCTGTCCGGGCTCCTCATGATGAACATGATGAGCATGATGGGAATAACCAGAGCCATGGTTATCGGAAATAGGAACTGCTGGGCTTCCTTTTCAGAGTTAACCATTGAACCCACAGCCGCATAAAAGGTGGCGTAGAGAAAATATCCCAGGATGAAGAAGACCACAAGGTAGATAAAGATATAGGAAGGAATACTCGGAAGCCTAAAATCTGAAGGCAGGCGGAAGAAAGAAGAAAGCATCGATTTGCTATACTTGGAGGCGGCAAAACCAAATAAGGCCCAGATAGAGTACTGGGTCAAGCCCACCGCGCCAATTCCCAATATTTTGCCAACCATGAGCTCAAAGGGCTTTAAAGAGGAGAGGATGACTTCCACAACTCTCGAATTCTTCTCCTCAATAACACCCCTCATGATGATCGCCCCGTAAAAGAAAAGGGTCATGTAGAGGATAAGGACCAATAAATAGGAAATCATGAAAGTCGCCCCGATATCCTTTTCCTCGCCCTTTTTCGTCACCTTGACCGGCGTCAATTTCGCAGGCCGCAGATATTCGGAAATTTTCTGAGGATTCAATCCCTCCTTCTTCAACCGCCTTTCGATGATGACGCTGCTCAAAGCTCCACTGATATCTTTTATTTTTTCGAAGTCTGTTGTATGCAGGGAGATATACTCCGCCTCCCCTCCTTCGGCGACATTTTCAGGGATAAAGAGATAAGCTGAAAGCTCTTTGTCCAAGACTTTTTTGCTCAACTGGCTTCTCAAGTCCTCGATGCTCGCTGAAAGCTCAAATTTCTCGAGAAGGTAGCGCCGCGTCCCATCCTTGAGCTTGTGGTCCATCTTCTTGTTCAGCTCATCGAACATCTGCTGGCTGAAATCAATCACGCCAATCGTTTCTTGCTTTCCCACAGAAATGAGCTGGCCGACGATAGGAATGACGATCAGCGCCACCATCAGCACCGGGCCCAAGATTGTGCCGATGATAAAGCCTTTGGTCTTGACGATCTGAAGGTATTCTCTTTTAATGATTGAGAGTATCTTTCTCATCTCTTTCTCCCACCTTATCAATGAAGATGGCGTTCAATGTCGGCTCTCTGACTTCAAACTTGCTGATGGCAATTTTCCCGACGAGCTTGGAGAGCAGGCTCTGAGGGTCTTGTCCTTCTCTGAGCTTGATCTCCATGAATTTTCCATAGTCATCAATTTTTTCAATTTCAGATAAATTCCGAATAAAGCTTCCATCGCCATCATAATCGAGAACAACAGTATTTTTTCCATATTGCTTCTTGATCTGGCTCAGATTTCCTTCCAGGACCGTTTCCGCTTTATTGATCAGACAGATGTTGTCGCAGATCATTTCCACTTGCTCCATGCGGTGAGTGGAGAAGATGATGGTCCCTCCTTTCTCTTTCATCTCCAGCATGATGTCCTTTAAAAGCTTGGTGTTGACCGGGTCGAGGCCGCCGAAAGGCTCATCAAGGATGATGAGCTCAGGCTTATGGATGACGGTGACGATGAACTGAAGTTTTTGCTGCATCCCCCGCGAAAGCTCCTCGACTTTTTTGTTTTTCCAAGCGGAGAGGTCAAACCTCTCAAGCCAGAAATCAATCTCCTTTTGAGCCCCTTGGCCTCTCAGGCCTTTGACCTCGGCCAAGAAGAGAAGAAGCTCCCCGACCTTCATCTTGGGGTAAAGCCCCCTGTCCTCAGGAAGGTAGCCTATCCTTTCTTTCATCCTCTCGTCCATCTTCTCTTCAAGGACTCTGACCGAGCCTTCGTCAGGAATGATAATATTCATCACCATGCGGATGGTGGTTGTCTTCCCAGCGCCGTTCGGGCCCAGAAGACCATAGATTGTTCCCCCGGGAACCTTAAGAGACAATTTTTTCACGGCATAAAAATCGCCAAACCTTTTGGAAATGTTTTCAATCTCGAGTGCGTTCATCAGCTCATCCTTATTTGATTTCTTTTAAAACGAATATCGATGAGAGCTATAAGATAAATGCCTTTCAGGATTCTCATCTCCTCTGCTCTCTTTCCCCGGCTATTTTATCGCTTGTAATATACTCAATCCTTATAAAAAAATCCATAATTTTAAAGATATTATAACCATCTCTATGTCTATGAAAATACGTCGCAAAGTCTATAATGAAGGTTTTGGAAAATAGCCGCAGCGACCATTGAGGATTTAGCCATCGGAGTTCGCTCTTCGAGGGAACCCGACGTAGTCGGGAGAAGGTCAGGCTGGGTGATTGAGAAAACCGTTTGAATAGCTCAGGCAGAGTGGTTCGAAAGCACGCCGCTTTTGCCCCAGCGAGCCAAAAGCGGCTCGGTTCAAGGCTTCGCTCTCCTCTCCCTTCGGTCAAGGAACCATGCCCGCTCAGCCTTTCACACGGCTTTCTCACCACTCTGTCTTCGCTTCATAATGCAAAGCCTGCGTGTTTTCGAAACACCCAGCCTGACCTTTGCTCTAAGTTCTATCACCGAAATAGAGATGCTTTTGTGAAGTTGCGCAGCCGCCGAGAAGAGCGAATGGAGATGGCGTTAAAAATCCAATGGGGAGCGAGGCTATTTTCTAAAACCTTCTTTAATGAATGAGTTGATGATGCTTTC
>CAZGMN010000221.1:0-5405 GCA_964526905.1 uncultured Eubacteriales bacterium | reverse complement strand
TTATCCTCGAGCTTATAAGCTCTGTCACCAATAGAAAACCTCTTCTGACTCTTGCTTACGGCAGGCTGAGCGGCTGGAAGACATACTATTCCAGCCAGAAAAGCATAAAGGAATTCAAACACAGCTACATCCCTTTTGAAAAAACTATAAAGGACGCCTGCGAGTATTTTGAAAAGACTTTTCTGCCGAGAAGTGCGGTGAAAGAGCGACGTTAAAAACCTGATCAGGAACGAGTCATTCCAAACAGGACGTCCAGAGAAGCCACACAGAATAGAAAAGAATTATTTTTAAGTAATTGTTCGCGGGTCTTCTCCTCTCTTCTTAATAAGCTTCAAGGCAAGGAAGAAACAGATTATGCCCCAGAGATAGCCGGCAATCGGATCCAGCGCATGATGAAGGTTCATATAGACTGTTGAAACTCCTATTGTCAAGGAAATCGGAGCAGAAATAATCCCAACCTTCTTGGAATATCTCCAGCCGGCAAGCATCCAGACCAGAGCTCCGGCGACATGAGAAGAAGGAAAGGCAGCTCCAGCCACGCCGCCTCCCGCCTGGATGATTCGGTTAAGGGCCGTAAAAAGATAGCCAGTATGCTCCTTGATTTGCAGCTGTTGAAGAAGGGGGACACTTTTCGGGCCTAAGACCGGCATCAAAAAAAAGAAGACATAGTTAGTGAGATAGCTGAAAGTGGCAAGAGAATAGATGGCACACGCCTCCTGCTTCCTTTTTCGGGAATAAAAATATAAGGGGATGAGAAGAAAAAAAGTGTAATAGGCGGCATAGATAAAATTCATGATTTCATCCAGCCAGGGCTGATACAGCCGCTGCATCCAGACCGTGGGATGCACTCCAAAAATAATTTTATCCCAGCGGATGATGATCTCTGTTCCCCAGTAAGAATCAAAAAACATCAGCAAAAGCGGAGTCAGCTCCAGCCAGCCGTAGAGCAAGACAGCGATAGGATAAAACGTCCGCAGGGCAGAAGAAATCTTCCTCTCAGGATATTTTTCACCCAGTCGAATGATTTCCAGCACAACAACAATCCAGGCGGCATGAATCAGGACATAGAACGGCCAGCTCTGCACCGCCTTGTGGAAAAAGATCAGGAGAAATCCGATGAGCGCCATGTAGGCCAGGCAATTGATGTCCATGAGTTTGAATCGAATGTGGCCGTAGCGGGACTTCCATAAAAGGCCGAGCCTGTTGCCTTTCATTATCTTCTCTCCTTGTCAGACTCTTTCGTCCACCATGATATTTTCAAATAAGCCTCTCTGTCTTCAAGAGCTTTCGAGTGAACAAATCCGGAATTTCAATGAAGATTACTATTTCCTGCAGTCTTCGATAAGGTCCAAAGCCTTAATCGCCAGGTCAAAAAGATATCTATGGGCTCTGTTGCCGTTGGTCAGGATGGCGAACCCTGTTTTCTTATTGAGATTGCCGACGAGAAATGCTGTGTATCCGGGCACGCTTCCGCTGTGGGCAAAAAGAGTATCGCCCTTGCGCTGAGAAATCCACCAGGTCAGGCCGAAGCCTGTGGTTTCGTTCAACCAGCCCTCGCTGATGCGGCCGGCAAACTGGTCAAACTGGCGGGTCATGACCTGCTTGAATGTCTCTTCGCTGATCAGGCGACAGCCCTTGAAAACACCGCCGCTGAGGTTGGCAAGCAGCCAGTTCGCCTGGTTGGTTACAGTTCCATAAACAATTCCAGCCGGCCAAACATTGGCTTTCAGCCGGATAGTCGGCATCTGGCTTCCTGTTTTGCTGTCGACGACGTAAGGAATAGCCAGCCTTTCTTCCATATCAGGCCTTGGAGCGAAGGCAGTGTCATTCATCTCCAAGGGGTCAAAGATATGCTCCTGAATATATTTTTTGTAAGAGACGCCTGACAGCTTCTCGACAAGATAAGCGATGAGCGTGTAGGCCATGTTGGAATACTCGACTTTGGTTTGAGGAGGATTCTTGAGCTTAAGAAGCTTCCCCAGATATTCTTTCAAAGAAAGAGGAACTGTCTCCCCCCAAACCTGGTGAGGACCAAAATCAGCAGGAAGGCCAGAAGTATGAGTCAGAAGGTGGCGGAAAGTCACAGGATGCTCAGGGTCCTCGCCCTGAATCTTAAACTCTTGAAGATAGTCATTGACCCGGTCGTCGAGCTTGAATTTGCCGGCTTCCATCTGCTGCAAAAGAGCAAAAGTGGACATGGTCTTAAAAGTTGAGCCGATGAGATAGACGGTGCTCGGCACTGCAAAAGTGCGGGCCCAAAGGTTTGAATAGCCGTAAGCGCTTGTCCAGATGATTTCTCCTCCATTGACCAGCGCGACTGTAGCCGATGGAATTTTTCCCTCAAGCATCGTTTGATGAATCGCGGTTTCCAGCTTGATGACGAGCAGGTCGAGGTTGATGGCTTTTGGCTGAGACTGGGATTGGAGTTGAGGTCGGAATTGCGATTGCGGCTGGGATTGAGATTGGTCTTGAGCAGAAATGCTTTTTCCTGTAAGGAGAATCAAAGCCAGAGCACAGAGCACAAAGCTTGCAGCTAATCTTTTATTTCGCCTCATCTTCAACTCCTTGATAAAAAGTAAAAAGGGGACAGTCCCCTTTTCTCCTTGCATCTTCCTCAACTCTATACAGTAACTCTCAGCGTATTCTTATGATAATTTGCTCTTTAGCTTAAAACATAGTGAAAGGCCGATGTCAAGAGCCGGCTTACGAACTGCAAACTCCATTTGACCTTTTAATCTGTTTTTGATAAAGATTTTTGCTTGCACGCCAATGGACAAACAGAAGAAAGATTTGCTTAAGCTCATCGAACGCTTTCCCCGGAAGAGGATTGCCGTCTGGGGGGACTTCATCCTTGATGAGTATGTCTTCGGCACAACCCGCCGCATTTCGAGAGAAGCTCCGGTCCTCATCTTGAGCTATAGAAACAAGGAATTCTCCCTCGGAGGAGCAGGGAACGCTGTTCTTAACCTCGAGGCCCTGGGCGCAGAGCCCTTTCCTGTCGGTGTTTTAGGCTCGGACGATTCTGGAAAGAAAATTATCAAAATGTTCAAGGATAAAGGCATCTCTACGAATTTCTTGATCCAGGAAGGAGATTATCAAACTCCGGTTAAAACCAGAATCCTGGCTGGAGAAGAATCGACAAGAAAACAACAGATTTTGAGAATCGACCAGGAGAGCCTTGTCCCTGAGCGCAGCGACCTAAAAAGAAAAATTAGAAAATCCCTGGAGAATGTCCGCAAGCGGATAAGCGCTCTTCTCATCTCAGACTATAATTATCTTACGGTCAAAGAGGATATTTTCAACTCTCTGCTTCCTCTCTACAAGAAATCAAATATCCCAGTGACTCTGGATTCCCGCTTCAGGCTGCTGAAGTTCAAAGGGGTGACTGTCTCAACTCCCAACGAGCCTGAGGTTGAAGGAGCCACAGGGCTTGAGCTGAAAGACTCCAGCTTGCTTCTTAAGAAAGCCGGCAAGTTTCTATTAAATAAGAGCCAGGCGGCTGCCGTGCTCATCACCAGAGGCTCAAAAGGAATGGCTCTCTTTGAGAGGAATAAGCCTCCTTTCCTTATCCCCATCATCGGCACGACTGATATCGTCGATGTCACCGGAGCCGGAGATACGGTCATCAGCGTCCTGACTCTGGCTCTGAGCTGCGGCGCAACTTTCAGGGAGGCTGCTCTTCTTGCCAACTACGCCGGCTCAGTTGTGGTCATGAAAAAAGGGACTGCCACCCTGAGCATTCAAGAACTCAAGGAGGCGATTGTTTCTTAAAATTGAAAAAGCTATATTCTCTTCATCAGCTAAAAAAAATCGTCAGCGCCCATAAAAAAAGAGGACGGAGAATCGTCCTGGCTAACGGCTGTTTTGATTTGATTCATGTCGGACATATCCGATACCTGAAGGAATCCAAGAAAAGAGGCGACATCCTGGTTGTGGCTCTGAACAGCGATTCCTCTATCCGCAAGCTTAAGGGAAAAGGGAGGCCAATCCTCAACCAAAAGGAAAGGACAAAGATTATCTCCTCTTTCTCCTTCGTTGATTACGTCACCTTTTTCGATGAGACGAATGTGGCCAAGGTTCTTCTCGCTCTCAAACCCGATTTCCATGCCAAAGGCTCGGACTACACAGCAGACACTGTTCCTGAAAAGGAGACGGTCAAAGAATACGGGGGTAAGATTGCCATAACGGGAGGGCCTAAGATAAAATCAGCTTCCAGGCTCATCGAAGACATTGCCCGGCAAATAAGAAAAAAGAATAAACGCTGACTGCCATGGACAGATTTCTTATCATCCGCCTCAGCTCTCTGGGTGATATCATCCACACTCTCCCTGCCTTTTCGGCATTGAGAAAAAACTTTCCCAAAGCGAAAATCTCCTGGGTTGTTGAAAAGAAGGGGAATGAAATTCTCGAATTTGTTCCCGGAATCGATAGGATCATCGTTATCCAAACGAGATGGCGGCCGAATACAATAAAATTCTGGAAAGAGCTCTCGCGGCTGAGAAGAGAGCTTAGAGATAAAAGCCAGATTGCCCTTGACTTTCAAGGGCTGGCAAAATCCGGATTTCTGGCTTTTCTCTCCGGCGCTCAAAGAAGAATCGGCTTCCACCGCCGAAACCTCAGAGAGCCTCTGGCATCATTGTTTTACACCGAAGGGCTTGAATCCATTCCGGAAACCATCCACATCATCAGCAAGAACCTGAAGCTCTTAACGAAACTGGGAGTGGAGGAAGAAAAATATGAGTTTCCCCTTGCTCTTCCTGAAGAGCTTCGAGAATCAGTCAGGAAAAAGCTTCGAGAAATTGGTTACGACGGACAGAAGAAACTGCTCGTCTACAATGTCGGCGCCGCCTGGCAGACAAAAAGATGGTCTGCAGAAAACTGGGTGAGATTGATGGAAATGTTGAAAGACAGGAATTTTTTCTCTCTCATCCTCTGGGGGAATGATGAGGAAAAAGAACTGGCAATGAAGATCCAGGAGAAGGCCAGCACTGCGCTTTCTCCTTTCTTATCGTTGAAGGAAGTCCTGGCTTTAATCAAAGAATCCGCGCTTTTAATCAGCGGCGACACTTTCGCTCTTCAAGTGGCCTGCGCTTTTTCTAAGCCTGTCGTTGGAATTTTTGGACCGACAAATCCGCGGAGAAACGGGCCTTTCAGAGCCGAGGATAGAGTCGCCTTTCATGAGATTGAATGCAGTTATTGCTATAAGCGGAAATGCCAAAGCCTTGAGTGCCTCAAGAAAATAACTCCTGAAGAAGTTGCCAATCATGCCCTTCAGCTAATGGAAAAAAATACTTAACGATCACATAATCAGACGTATTGTTAAATGGGGTGAGAGTTGGAGGTGAGGAGGCCCCTATGAAGCCTGAGCGGGCATGGTTCCTCGACCGAAGGGAGAGGAGAGCGAA
>CAZGMN010000220.1:0-5430 GCA_964526905.1 uncultured Eubacteriales bacterium | reverse complement strand
ATATCCTGAAGAAGAGGCTCTCCTCCTGTGAGGCAGACCCAGCGGACCGAAAATCGACGGTGTAATTCTTTTATCTTCTCTAAGACCTTGTCCTGCGTGTATCCCTTGCCTTTTTCCCAGGCATACTTTGTGTCGCAGAAGGAGCAGCGAAGGTTGCATCCAGAAAGCCGAATGAAGAGGGTGGGTTCGCCCTGCCTGAGCCCTTCACCCTGAACGGAGGGAAATATCTCAGCTATTCTCAGAATATGTGGCTGAGGCATCCTCTGATTCCCAGACTGTCACTCCTTTCACCGGGAAGTGCTTTTTCAACTCGGTGAAGAAATGACGGGCCAAGTTTTCGGCTGAAGGATTGAAATCGTAGACTTCGTTGAGAAGGGTGTGGTCGGGCAGAATTTCAGAGAGCTTTTCCTTGATTTTGGCAAAATCAATGCTGATTCCTGTTTTATCGAGCGTCGTGGCCTCGACCTCAACCTCAACTTGAAAAGTATGGCCATGGACTTTTTCACACTTTCCTTTATATTCTCTTAAGAAATGCGCAGCCTGAAATTTGTCTTTTACTCTTAAGGTCCAGCTCATATTTTCCCTTCTTTCTTTAGCCTGAGGACGAGATGGTCTTTTTCTCCGGCCTCCTCCCAGGCTTTTTGGCGCAAGAGGCAGGAAGAACACTTCCCGCAGGGAATCTCATCTCCAGAATAACAGGAAACAGAGTAAGAATAGTCAGCACCGAGGGAGAGTCCCTTTTTTATGATTTCCGATTTCTTCATCTTGATAAAAGGGGCCCTGATTTTGAGCTTGCTCTCGGTGAAGGAAGCTTTTGTCCCCATCTTTATGGCTTTTTCCATGGCAGCGACGAATGGCTTTCTCGTGTCAGGATAGTTGGGAGAATCGATGACATTAAACCCGCAGACAATTTCCATTATTCCCCTGACTTCAGCCCAGGCAGCAGCCAGAGCGAGGAATACTCCGTTTCTGAAAGGAACATAGGTTGGAGCCGGGCCTTCAGCCTTGATTTCATCCAATCTCTTATACTCAGGCAAAGGAAGAGTGGTGTTGGTGAGCGGCGAGCCGCCGATTTGCCTGAAGTCGACCTTTAGAATTCTTAAGGGGATGTCGAGCTTCCGAGCATTTTTTCGGGCCATTTTGATTTCAATCCTGTGGCGCTGTCCGTAGTCAAAAGTCAAAGCAAAAACTTTCTCATAGCGCTTAAGGGCCCAATAGAGAGCGGTCGTCGAGTCGATGCCGCCGGAAAAAAGAACAACGCACTCCTTCATCTTTGCCGCTTCTAGGCAAGATGATAAAAGATAACTCCTTTTTTTTCAAGGACAGGTGATGGTTGGAGGTTCGGAGCACCCAGCCTGATCTCCATCAAGTTAAATTTTTCAGAAGGATAAATTTTTATTTAATATGGTATAATGAGCGCCAATTAAGGTGAAGCTCCTTAAAATGAAGGCTTAATGACCTCAAAATAAGGCTGATGATATGGAAGAGAAAGGCTTGAAAAACAAAGAACAGTCAGCAGAAAAGGCGTTCGAGCTTCTTTCGCTTGCTAAAGCAAGAAGGAACATCACGGTCAGAGATGACCAGTTTGATTTTCCTCTACTTCTCGATTCAGTCAAACTTTGCCGCAAGAGGGGCTTCCGCTTTCGTCTGATCGATTCAGGCAAGCTTGACCGTTTTCATCTTGAATGGCTCGGAGAGGCAGGCGCAGATTTCTACACCTCTGATGAAGCAAGGGTCGATTTTTCTGAAATAGAGCTTATCCGCAGGGCCTGCAAGAGAGGGAGAGCTTATCTTTCTTATTTCCAGCATGGGCCTTTAGAGCCAGGCAAGGAGAAGAATTCTCTTAAATTTTCCGAGCTTCAAGAAATGGGAAGATGTGGAGTTTATCTCCATATTACGAATAGAGAAAAGACAAGAGAACTTTCTCAGCTTAGCGAATTGGCTTACGCTTGCCGCAAGGGCAGAGCCTGGCTTGTCTATTACTATCACGGCTTGCTAGAGCCTTCTTTCTCTGAGTTAGGAAGAAATGGAGCCTGGATTCACGTTTCCGACCGAAACCTTTCTAAAACTGAAGATCCGGTTCTTATCTTAGACCGCGTTAAATCTTTGCTGGCCTCAGGGGCAAGGCTTGTTATCCATCTTGAGAAAGAGCTGGATTTGTCCCTGCTCCACGATATCTTGGCTGCCGGCGTTATTGTCCTTTTTAAATCTTTGCTCTTCGATTACAAATCCCCTTTTCGGAGCCTGGAAAGAAAGGCCGCAAAAAGAAAGCTTGATTTCCGCGCTTATTATCTCTATCCCACTTTTTTGCCCTGAAAGATCTGTGCCGCCCAGCTCTTTAAAAAGAATTATTTTTTCGGTTTTGCAAAATATTTCACACCCTTGATGTTTTCAAAGTCGTTGTCCTGTGTCCAGATGGTCGCTTCATTAAGTTGCGCTGTGGCTAAAACAACACTGTCAGCCATTGGCAATTTGAAATCAAGGCTAATTCTTGCTGCAAGAAGTGCAATTTCATAATTCAAATCAATGACTGAGCCTTGTCTCATCATTGCCACGGCCTGAATAGCGTCGTTCTCTCCTCGCTCGCGCAAGACGACTTTAAAGACTTCATAGAGACAAATTGTCGGCACTATTAGACTTTCAACATCTTTAAGAGGCTTCTCGAAAGCTGAGGCTTGAGGACCGTCGGAAAAATATTCCAGCCATCCGGAAGAATCGACGAGATTCATATCCTGTCTCCCTCTCGGGTAAAATCTGTATTGATCCCTTTAAGGAAGCCTCGCATTTCGCTTATTTTGCGTTCCGGGATGAGTTCAATTCTATTGCCGTAGGAAATAATTTGAATTTTTTGTCCGGGTTTAAGACAGAGAGAATTTCTTATTTTTTTGGGAATAACGATCTGATATTTGGGTGATATTTTAACATTTTCCATAACGCTATCTCCTTCGTCTATTAATATGTAATACGATATTCTAATCGATCGTAAAAGTCAAGGCTATTGAGATTATTAACTCTTGCGCTTCTCTTTTCGAAATCCAAACTGCAGGCAGGACCGATTCAGGTTTATTAGATTGAATTCAAAGGACTTAATTATCTTTGCGGATTGAGCCTTTATAAATTGAGATTGTGTTGCCTGTCTTGCTTGCAATACGTATAATGGCTCATATGTTAATGAGCGTTTTTCTCAGGCATCTTTTTGCAGCTTTGCCGATATCTTGCGACGCAGTGATCTGTCTCTATTCATTTTCTTATTGAACGAGGAGGCATTATTTTGAGCCAGAAGGACAAATTCGTATCGCGATGGGGATTTCTGGCTGCGGCCATCGGTATGGCTGTCGGCACCGGGAATATCTGGCGCTTTCCCCGCATGACGGCCCAGTATGGGGGCGGTGTTTTCATCCTTGCCTACACCTGCGCCCTTTTTCTTTGGTCGCTTCCGCTGCTCATGTCCGAGATGGCCATCGGCCGCAAGACAAGGCTCGGTCCCATTGGCGGCTTCCGCGACTTGCTGGGGAAAAACTTCACCTGGATGGGCGCCTGGTTGGTCTCGGTCTGTATGCTCATCACCTTCTATTATTCGGTGGTCACGGGCTGGTGCATTAAGTACTTCACCCTGGCCATGTCGGGCGCTTTCAAGCCCGGTGTGGACACGGGAGCTCTCTGGAACGCGTTCCACAATAATTCTTGGCAGAACCTGTTCTTCCACTTTCTGTCCATCAGCCTCTGCGGCCTCATCATTTATAAGGGCATTCAGAGCGGCGTCGAGCGTGTCTCGAAGGTCATGGTTCCCGCTCTTTTTGTCTTTCTTGTCGTGGCTGCCGTCCGTGCGGTGACGCTCGCCGGAGCCGGCCAGGGCCTGACTTACATGTTTGTGCCGATCTGGTCCAAGCTGGGCAAGCCCGAGACCTGGCTTCAAGCATTTACTCAGTCTGCTTGGTCTACGGGCGCAGCCTGGGGCTTGCTCTTCACTTACTCCGTCTACACCAGCCGCAAAGAGGATATCTCCCAGAACTGCATAATGGTCGGATTCGGCGACCAAACTGCAGCTTTGCTTGCAGGATTGGCCATTATCCCCACCATTTTCGCGCTCTCGCCGGACCTCGAATCAGCTCATGCCGCCATGGAAAGCGGAAACACCGGATTGACGTTCATTTCCCTCGCCCATCTCTTTCCCAAGATGCCCGCCGGATTCATCGTCGCGCCCATTTTCTTCCTGGCCATGGTCTTTGCTGCCTTCACTTCTCTCATCGCCATGGTCGAGGTCGGGGTGAAGACGCTGATGGACGCCAACTGGAGCCGGAAGACCAGCACACTGCTTGTCGTTGCGGGCACCTTCTTCCTTGGAATTCCGTCCGCGGTTTTCCCCTCTTTCCTCGACAACCAGGACTGGGTCTGGGGTGTAGCATTGCTGGTCAGCGGCTTCTTTATCATCCTCGCCGTAAGAAGACATGGGGCTGAAAGAGTTCGGACTGAACTCATCAACCCCACCGCTGACATCAAGATGGGCCGGTGGTGGAGCTTCATCATCACCTATATTTCGCCGCTAATCTTTTTAGGCCTGACCGGCTGGTGGCTTTACAAAGGAATTATCGACAATCCCAAGAGCTGGTGGAAACCGTTCAGCAGCTTCACGACGATGACCATTATTGTCCAGTGGGCCTTGCTGATGGTCGTCTTGCTGCTGGTCAACAAGGCCCTTGCTAAGTGGGTCAAGCGCCCCCCTGAGGAGGTCGATTGATGCTGAAGACCTGGATCTGGATGGCTATTCTCCTGGGTATCAATTGGGGCGGCTTTATCGCCTTGCTCATCCGCACAATGCGAAAAGAAGGGGCCAGGGCAAAGGAAAAACAGTAAGGTCTTCTCAATTTAAAAAAAAGGGGACAGTCCCCTTTTTTTATTGAAAAGCAGAAAAGCGGACTGTCCCCTTTTCTCTTTAAAAAGAAAAGGCCATTGGCTATAATAGGTAACTTATCTTTTCCATTTAATGATGCAGGAAGGAAAATAAAACAATTTGTTTTATGAGATGGAGTTGTAGAGAATTAAGTTTAATAGACGACCGAGTATTAAAATGAGCCAGGAAAAAAGAGAAACTGAGGCGCTCGAAGCGCTTCAAAGAATCAAAGAGGCGGAGGAAGAAGCGCGGAGAATCATCAAGAATGCCCAGCAGCAGGCAGCATCAAAAGTGATCCAGGATGCATACGATGAGGCAAAAAAAATCAAGGAGAGTCATCTGAGTCAGGCAAGAAAAAAGGCTCAAGAGAAGAAAGATTCGTTGATTAGCCAGGCTGAAAGAGAGGCAGAAAAAATCAGGAAAGAGACGGCGGAGGAAGTCCAGGCCATGAGCCGCACAACTGAAGCGCTCATCCCCAAGGTCGCCGAAGAATTCTCAAAGAAAATAAGAAACTTTTTGAAGTGAGGAGCTTTTTGATT
>CAZGMN010000219.1:351-5492 GCA_964526905.1 uncultured Eubacteriales bacterium | reverse complement strand
CGTGGGAGAGGATGCGGTGAGGGGAGACGAAGACAATCTCTCCGCGGCTGACTTTGCTTTTTTCTGAAGCCCTGGCGATTATTTTTTCGATTAAGGTCTGTCCCAAGCTTTCACCTCAAAAAGGGGACAGTCCCCTTTTTTTTATAAGGGTTGTCTCGCCATAATTACTTAGAATTAATCAATGACTTTATAGACAACATCGATTATGGTTCCGTCCACCCATTGGACTGCAGCCACAACATGTTTCTTATCGACTTCAGGCGGCGCTGGCGCTCCTCCGCATATTTTCTCGACCTCTTCTTTAATTTCTCTGATAGACCTTATGGGCAGATTCGAGCCTTTGAGCGCCTTGAGCAAGTCTTTCCGCCTGGGATTGACAGCAATTCCTTTTTCGGTGACAACGACATCAATCAGCTCTCCCGGCCCGCAGAGAGTCGTGACTCTATCGACGATGACCGGGATGCGGTCACGGAATGAGGGGACGGCCAGGATGGAGCATTTGGATAAGAGGCAGTCCTGCCAGCCGCCGATTCCGTGGAGGAGCATTCCGTCAGAATGGGTGACGACGTTGGCGTTGAAATTGACATCGATTTCAGTCGCCCCCAGCACAACAGCGTCGACCATGCTGGCGAAATTCCCCTTGCCGTGGTAGTTATAGCTGGTGAAGGGGCTGGTGTTGACGTGATTCAAATTCTCCCTCATCGACCTTATTCCATCCAAATCGAAAGTCTGCCCGTCAAGGATATAATCGGTCAAGCCTTCCTCCAGCAGCTCAACCAGATACTTTGTGCTTCCTCCTCTCACGAACCGTGCCTTGACATTCGCCTCTTTCATGAATTCCTTCAGATAATTGACGAAGGCCAGAGCCGTGCCGCCCGCGCCCGCCTGGAAGGAAAATCCATCTCTCATGATTCCTGCTTCTTTGATGAAACGGGCCACATACTCCGCAATCAAGAGCCGTGCCGGGCTTCGGGTAATCTGTGTTGTCCCTGAGATAATCTTACTCGGGTCGCCGATTTCATCCATGACCACTACGTAATCCACGTAGTTTCCGTGAATCTGCCAGGGAACGCAGGGAAACGGGACAAGATTGTCGGTGACGACGATGACCTTATCGGCGTATTGAGAATCGGCCAGGGCAAAGCCTAAAAGCCCGCAGGCCGATTTTCCGAAAAGTCCGTTGGCATTTCCGAAAGGGTCTGCGGTCGGCGCGGCGATGACCGCAATATCGATATGGACTTCACCGTCCTGGACGCTCCGGTAGCGGCCGCCGTGAGAGCGCAGGACTCCTTGCCCTCTCATCCTTCCTCTGGAACAGAATTCTCCGAGCGGCCCGTTCATGCTGCCCTCGATGTGATGGATGACGCCAGATTCCAGGTGTTCGATGATCGGCTCATGGCAGGGAAACGAGGCGCTGGGGAACCACCTCAGGTTTTTGACTCCTATCTCAGCCGCTATGTCAAAAACTTTGTTGGCTACCTTATCGCCATCCCGGAAATGATGATGGCTGGAAATGGTCATACCCTTCTTCAATCCTGATCGCTTGAGCGCTTCCCGCAGGCTGGATACGACTTTGTTCCCATTCCTGGGATATTTAGCGCAGGAGACGATGGGAGGAGCTGCCTTGCGGCCTTTTGGGACGTATCCACCAATTCCACGAAAGGGGATGACAGGTTTATCGTTTATCTTTTCCGGCACCCAGCGGCCTGCAGCGTTAATCTTTCCTTTCATCCTTGTCCTCCTTCTTCCAGTTGGCAGAAATCTGTTTATTCTGGATGGCAAGCTTCAGGATTCTCTCTGCCCTTTTCACCACGGGCGGGTCGACCATCTTGCTTCCTAAAGCAACAACTCCGCTTTTCTTTTTCTGCGCTTTCTCCAGAGCAAGGTATATTTTTTTTGCCCGCTCGATTTCAGTCTCACTCGGGGCAAAAGCTTCGTGGACGACCTTTATCTGTCCGGGATGAATGCAGCCTTTTCCTTCAAAACCGAGGGATTTAGCTTCAAGGGAGCTTGCCCTCAGACCCTGCTCGTCAGCAACATCGGAAAAGACGCTGTCGATGGGCTGAATTCCGGCTGCTCTTGCGGCAAGCACAACCTGAAGCCGGGCTAGGTAGCTTTCTTTTCCTTCTAAAGTTCTTTCAACACCAATGTCGGCTGTGAAGTCCTCGAGCCCGATAGTCAAGGCGACATTGTTCGGAGAAGCAGCAGCAATCTTGTGAGCATTGACCACTCCCAAGGCGCTCTCGATGATTGGCATGAGGTAGACCTCATGCTTGACTTTATTCCGCAAGCGCAAGGACTGGACATAAGTATCGACATCCTTAACCGTCTCCTCATCCTCGCACTTGGGAATAAGAATGGTGTGAACGCCGTGGGGAACGATAAATTCAAGGTCTTTTGCTCCCAAAGGCAGTTGATTGATACGCACCATCCGCTCTGCGCCGAGGAAATCCACTTCGCGCAGCGCGTTCCTGACAATGAATCGGACGGATTCTTTCTCTGCAGGGGCGACTGAATCCTCAAGGTCGAGGATGATGCCGTCGGGCTGATAGAGGCCGGCATTGATGATCAACCTCGGCTGGTCTCCCGGGACATAGAGGCGGCTGCGCCGCGGCCTGTCGCGCTTCACCTGGTAAAGGTTTTGAGGAATGAAAGGCTTGAGAAATTCCTTCTTTTTCTGGGGAAAAATCTTCTTGACCGCTGCCTCAATTCTTGCTGTCAAGACAAAGGGAAGACTGCCGCTGTCTTCGATGAGAAGAAGGGCATTTTCAATATCGAAAAAATTCATTATCTGCTCTGCCGTCGTTCTTATCGCCTCTCCATACAACGATTTGACCTTACTTTTCAGGTCAATTTTGATACCGCCTTTCTTTTTGATTTCGAGGCGTACCCAGCAATCCGACGCTGTTTCTTTTTTTCCGGCCTCAGCCCGGTCGATCATTTCGCACCTCCAAGCTTATTCCCAGATATCGTATAACTTAAACCTTTTTTATTGCAACAGCCCGCCGCGCTCGAAGACCTCAAGCTGGACTTTGGAAAAGGGCAAGGCTTTGATGGTTTCGCCGCTGGAGATTTTCTTAATCTCGCCGCTCAGGAAATCGACTTCGAGTTTATCGCCGTCTTTGAGGTTCAATTTTTCGATATGGGCAGCTTCCATCACTGGGAAACCTGAGTTTATGGCATTCCTCTTGTAGATGGAGCCAAAGGACTCAGCGATAACCATTTCTACGCCGAGCGCCTTGAAGCAGTCGACAGCCTGCTGCCGGCTCGAGCCGCAGCCAAAGTTTTTGCCGGCAACAATGATATCTCCTTTCTTAACTTTTTTTGGAAAATCCTTGAAGCCTTCAAGGTTGCTGAAGGCGTACTGGCCCATCTCTTCCATCTTGGTCACGGTCAGATATTTGTTGTGGTAGATCATGTCGGTATCGATGTTGTCTTGATTGACAACCCAGACTCTGCCCTTAATTCTTGTCGGTCTTTTTGTGTATTCCTGCGGCCGCTCGCTCACAGGCTTTTCAATTCTCTTGGGCACAACGAAAAGTTTTGGAGTTTTAGGAATTTTATCGACAGTCGTTATCTCACCGGCCACAGCCGATGCCGCAGCCGTGGCAGGGGAGCAGAGGTAGACATCTCCTTTTCCCTGCTTTCCGGCAAAGTTGCGGTTGCCGGTGCTGACAGTCTTCTCGCCGGGCCCGTTCTGTCCGACCTGCCCTTCAGCGCAGCCGGCACATCCGGCGTTTCCAACAAGCGCTCCTGCTTGCTTGAAAGCTGCCATCAGGCCTTCTTTTAATGCCTGCTGCCAGATTCTGTCTGTGGCTGGAACAATCTTCAGCACGACGCCAGGCGCGACTTTTCTGTTCTTGAGAATCCTGGCGGCAGAACGAAGGTCTTCAATGCGGCCGTTGGTGCAGCTTCCGATAAAGGCAGAATCAATCTTCTTGCCCTGAGCTTCCCTGACTGAGACCACATCCTCAGGATGGCCTGGCAACGAGATGAGCGGGCCTAAATCTTGGATGTTGATTTCTCTCACTACAGCATATTCTGCGCTCCTGTCAGCATGGACAGGCTTGAAAGTGCGCTTACTCACTCGTTTTGAGTAGCTGATGATTTGTTCGCTTGGAGGGAAGAAACTACAGATACTTCCCATCTCTGTCGCCATCGAGGCCACAGTGATCCTTCCTGAAAGGCTGAGCTTTTCGGGATATTGTCCGTAGTATTCGGCGGCAAAGCCGAGAAGCCCGTTCGCTCCGAATTCCTTGAGAACAGCCAGGATGATGTCTTTCGCAGTTGCCAGAGCAGAGGGCTTTCCGCGCAGAATGACTTTAACAGTCTCCGGAACTTCAAACCAAACCTTTCCTTTGGCAAAGGCGCAGGCGATATCCTGGTCACCCATTCCCTGGCCAAAAGCTCCGATGGCGCCGACCAGGTTGGCATGCGAATCCGTGGAGACGAGTGTTTCTCCCGGCCGGACAAGCCCTTCATCGATGGCCAGATGGGTTCCGATACCGGCATTGATGTCGAAGATTCTGATTCCGTTCTTACGGGCGAATTCCCGGCAGAGCTGCTGGTTTGTAGTGTAGCTCTGCAGGCAGCCTCCCGGGTTGCAGTCAAAAGTGAAGAACGTCTTTGCCGGGTCAGCCACATTGAGGCGGTTCTGTTCTATGTTCTTGACGACATTGGCGCCTCCGAAGTCGCGGGCAATCCGGACATCAACAGCCATATCGACCATATCTCCCGGCTTCACGTCTTGGCCGGTGTGGCTTGAGATTATTTTTTCGATTATTGTTTTTCCAGGGTTAATTTTTTTCACTTTTTTCTCGATTGAAATCAAACGATGAGCAAACCTTTCTCCAGCATGACCATCGGATCAAAAGTGGCAAAATCAGCCTGATGGATGAGCATCGTCTCGATTCTCTGCGGCCGGCCTTCCCCTTCCTTGGCGTGGCAGGCAACGATGTTGACCATTTCATCAGGCATTCCAGCTTGAGCAACAAGAATTGCACCGGAAACAGGGTGGCGGGCGCATTTGCCTTCGTAGCTTTTTTTGTATTTTCCGTCCTTTGTTCTCTCGAATTCCAGGAGCTTTCCCACATCATGGAGCAGGCCGCCGGCTACAAGCCAATCGAGGTTGACCTCAAAAG
>CAZGMN010000219.1:0-341 GCA_964526905.1 uncultured Eubacteriales bacterium | reverse complement strand
GCGGCCGGATTCGGCCGGAGAAAGCCCAGTTTGTTCAGCCAGCCCCAGCGCGCCTTCGGTCACAGCAATGGTATGTTCGATCAAGTTTATTTCCTTGGTTTGGGTCAGTAGAGTAAAAGGTATTCTTTCTAGTTCTTCAGGCTTCCAGCCTCCTTTTTTTGCCGCATTCGCCCAGACTTCAACAACTTTATTCTTCAGTTTGAGGTCCTTGATTTTTTCAAGCTGTTTGCTGAAGAGCTTTTCAATTTTTTCTTTCATCTTTGCCCTCTCTGCGAGCGATATTTAAAAAAATTTTGAGCTGTTATAATTTGGCGATGACAGCCTCTGCCATCTGCTCGGTC
>CAZGMN010000218.1:3466-5501 GCA_964526905.1 uncultured Eubacteriales bacterium | reverse complement strand
TCTTTGAAATCATAGGCGAAAAAGGAGAGGTCCCTTCCTCTGAACTGGAAAGGATTTCAAACTTTCACCTTGCTCTTGCTGCCTACAGGAAACGGGAATGGGGGCTGGCATCGGGCCTTTTCCAAAAGGAGAAAAACAGCATATTGGCTCAGATATATATAGACCGCTGCCGGGCATTTAAACACTCGCCCCCTCCTCGAGATTGGGACGGAGTCTTTGATTTGAAATTCAAATAATTAACTTCTGTCGATTATTCGCTTTTTCTTTTAACTTATCTTCTTCATTCTTTTTCGGTGAAAATAAACAATAAAGATTGAAAGAGAAAAAATAAAAGCAAAAAAAATCCCGATAGTTATAGGACTGAGATGAAGCATCAAGTAACTGAAAGCTATCATAGGCAGAAGAGTGACCCGAACGACAAGCTTCAACGCTTTGTGTTTTGTAATTATATTCGCGATGAATGGTGAATGCCTGTAATAAATACGAACCAGCATCCGGCCAAGCTTTCTGGGCATAAGGAATCTGTCCCTGAAATTCCGAAGAATTTCAACATAAGGATGTAGCGGAGAGCCATAGGCTGCTGTGGCAATGAAACAATTCAGCTCCCAAGCTTTCTCTTCTTCATTCAAAGACGCAAAAGCAGCTAAGATGGATTTATCTTTATCGATAGTGACTGTTATCGGATTGTCCTTCCCAGATGCATCAACACTCCATCCGCTAAATTGATATCCACTCTCAGGAATGGCTTTGATGGTGACTATCGTCCCAGAATCATAGCTATAGGTTCCAGGTGCTGGCTCGCTCGTCCCTCCTTTTCCTGTAATTATAGTCAGCCTATATGTACGAACAAAATTAGCAGTTATTGATTTATCTTTGTCCATAGAAAGTACGAGAGGATTGTCATTTTCATGCCCTTGAAGAGCATCTCCTGTCCATCCGCTGAATCTGTAATCAGGCTCAGGAATGGCTGTTATGTTCACTTCTGTTATAACTCTATAAACATAGCTGCCTGGCAAAGGGTAGGTTGTCCCTCCTTTCCCTGCAGCAATGGTCAAATTATACTGCCGGATAAAATTGGCAGTTATTGATTTGTCTTTGTCCATAACTACTGTTAGCGGATTCTCTGTTCCAGAGACATCACCACTCCATCCAGAGAACGCGTAGCCGCTGTCAGGTAAGGCACTTATCGTTACCTCCATGCCTTCATAGCAGTTATATGTATCAGAGGCAGGATTTGTTGTTCCACCAGAAGAAGCAGAAATTGTAAGAATAAATTTTTGAGTTGAACAGATAGTATTGACAACTGCATCGCTATCTTGAGGAGAAACATTCGTGACCAAAGGTACGGTATTTGTATTCTGCGGATTTATTGCTGTATTCTGCGGGTAGGCATAAGAATTTGTAATTGTAGCATTTGAGATTCCAACACAATGACAGGAGGGGATAATCTCGCCATTTGAAGAAAGCTTTAAAACGAAGATATCCTTTTCTCCAGCGCCAAAGGACAAAGTATCGCCGATGAGAATATATCCTCCATCGCTTGTCTGCTGGATGGAAAAACCAGAATCATAATAATTGCCTCCATATATTCTCTGCCATTCAATCTCCCCAGTTGAGGAAAGCTTTAAAACTAAGATATCCTGTCCTCCAGCGCCAAAGGAAAAAGTGTCGCCGATGAGAATATACCTTCCGTCGTTTGTCTGCTGGATGGAAGAACCATAATAATGACTATTCCCTCCATATGCTTTCTGCCATTCTATCTCCCCAGTCGAAGAAAGCTTTAAAACACAGATATCATAATAGCTTCCAGCACCATAGGAAAAAGTATCGCCTATGAGAATATATCCTCCATCGCTTGTCTGCTGGATGGAATGACCAGAACTATAACTATTCCCTCCATATGCTTTCTGCCATTCAATATTACCAGCTGAAGAAAGCTTTAAAACACAGATATCTTGGAACCCACCAAACGATGCAGTATCGCCGATGAGAATATACCCTCCATCGCTTGTCTGCTGGATAGAATGACCAGAAT
>CAZGMN010000218.1:0-3366 GCA_964526905.1 uncultured Eubacteriales bacterium | reverse complement strand
ATCGCCGATGAGAATATACCCTCCATCGCTTGTCTGTTGAATGGAATAACCAGAGTTAGAGCTGCCCACTCCATAAGTTTTTGCCCATTGGGCATAAAGATTGATAAAAGAAGCGAAAAAGAGCGGAAGAATTAAAATGATTTTTTTCATTTTAATTGAAATTTATCAGGCAGATGAGGCTGACCTAACATATCTAAGCCAAAGAGTAAATAGTTAAGGTAATAGCTGATTATCCCGCTACAGGGTAAACCGAGAAAATAGACTATTCTTTCCACATGGACTGAAAGATCCTCGGCAAAGACAAGCAGATATTCAAACCTGCTGAGATCTGGGCATCCCCGATGCCATGATAGTCGCTTCGGTACATAACTCCAGTGTCAAGCGCCAGCCAATCGAAAAAGAAGAATCTTACTCCGGCAATTCCCATCCATTGGGTCTTAATATTATTTCTAGTTAACACAAGGTCTTTTTCACTGAATTTATATTCAGCGACCGGCTCCAACTCCATCATTAACTTAGTCTTTGGATTCAGCTCTACTTTAACGCCAATAAAACCACCCACCAAGTTCCTATTGAAATAATCCTTATCGCTTGACTCCGCCTCGGCACGGGTAGGGGAAATATATTCGTCATCAACTGTCGTTGTTTTGATTCGTAAATCGTTGATGCTGATTCCTGCGTGGACACTCACTTGGCTAAAAGTTTTGGTTGCAACAAAATAGAGTGTGGACAGCCTCCTCTGAAATTTGACGTAATCGAGCAACGTCTCCGACCACCTTTCCTCTGAATTCCAGAGGGTGCTGACCAACGCCCCGGCAAAAGCAGGACGAAGCTTGCCTTCAGAAAGAAATTTCAACTTGAAGGCGGCCGAGGGAATAGTGGCTGAACCCGCGGAAAGTCGGTTGATGATGCCGAGAGTGCTCACCTCAACCTCTGCCACCCCTCCTAAGCCGAGCCTCATGTGTCCTAAGAAGGGCCGCTCCTCTGTTTTCCTAACACCAAAAGAGCTTCCTCCGCCAAAATTGACCTCCAGCGAACGAAGGACATCGGCAGTCGGAATTACAAACAAGCGACGCGGGTCAACAGGGCCTTTGGAGATTGGCTCAAGTTGTTGCTCTTTCTTTTCTACCTGAGATATGGCTTTTAATGTGTTCTCTGCATTTTTCCAGGCATTGATCGTCATTAGAAAAGCGCTGCTGTTCAAGGAGAAGGCATCCGACCAAAGGTTGATTTGTTCAGATTCAGCAGAAAAGATAGCCTTCTTCGTCGCTTCCTGGGCCGATAAGCTTAAGACAAAAGTAAGAAGCAGCACTCCCACAAGAGAGACCTTGCCAATTTTTTTTGAGATTTTTAACATCTTAAAATCCCTCCTTTCTTTATTCATTTTCATTTCCTATAAGTCATTTTATGTTTAGTTAAAATAAAGTTGTTAAAAAGTTGTTAAAAATTTGTAAAAGGTTTGTTAAGATTCTCCGCCTTTTGCTTTGGGGAATTCACTTTTGGTGATGGCACGAAAGAAAATTCTTTTTGTTTGCTCAATAATTTCCTAGATATTTCCCCTACTGAATTACGAAGATAAAGCTATCACTCAAAGTTCATCATGTCAAGATGAGCGAAGTTTGGAAGCATCCAAAATTCCGTGATTAGCATTGCATTGTGGCGAGGGGTCCTGTCACGGCATGCTCCCCGTCCGTCCTCGCTGCACCCATTGCCCCGTGGGCCCTTGGAGGGAGAACCGCTTCGCGTTCCCCCTTCCAACGCTTCGCTGCCTCCCCTTCTCGGACACCTCAAGGTGTCCTGCGACCAAAGGGGAATACCCCCTTGGAACCCCCGCGGCTTCTGAAACGAAGCCGAATCCCTGCAGCTGCGGGCGTTGCGGGGAGCATGCCGTGCCACCCCACTGTCAATCGTTGGCTCTCACAGAATTTAGGATGCTTATGTGAAGTTTAGAGGATTTAATGTAAGGAGGATATCCTGGAAACCGCTGTTGTCAATATTAGCAACTTATTTAGATGTTCTGAGGATTCCTTCTAAAGCTTCATCGATAAGGCTCAAAGCGGCCCGAAAATAATCCTTTTCCCCGCCATAGCCGATGCGGACGTATCCGTCCATCAGGAAGCAATCTCCGGCGACGATAAAAACGGCTTTTTCCTTGATGAGCCTCATCATCAGCTCTGTGGAATTGATTTTCATCGTATAGCGCGGGAAAGCGACTGCTCCGGCGCGTGGGGAGATTAAATTAAATAAGGCTCTGTGCTTCTTGACCCATTCTTCGAGCACAGCGAGGTTCTCATTCAGAATTTTTCTATTGCGGCTTAAGATTTTATCCCTCATCTCAGGCTGCAGGGCTAGCTCAGCCACTCTGTCGCCGAGAATTCCGGGCGAGATTGTTGTGTAGTCATGGGAAGCCCAGGCTTTATCGACCATATCCTTTGGTCCAACAAGCCAGCCGATTCTCAAGCCGGGAAGTGCATAGGCTTTGGAGAGTCCGGAGCAGATTATCACTTTATCATACATGCCAAGAAAGGAAGGTGTTTCCTTGCCGTTCAGTTCTGCTCCTCTGTAGACCTCATCAGAATAAATCCAGGCATTGGCCCCAGCAGCTAGGTCGATAATCTCTTTCATCTCTTCATGATTCAATACAGCGCCAGTCGGGTTGTTCGGGTTGCAGACGGCTATTATCTTTGTTTTGGGCGAGAGCTGCTTCTTCAACTCCTCGAGGTCCGGCCCCCAGTTGAGCTCTTCTCTGAGATGAAAGGGCTTGACATGAATGCCGAAAGAGCGGGCGACTCCCCAAATTTGCATATAGTTGGGGAGCATTAAGGCGAGCTCATCTCCCGGCTCCAGGTAGGTCCAGATGGCTATGAAATTCGCCTCTGCCGAGCCATTGGTGATCAAGACATTGTCCAGGTCGATTCCTGGGTAGAGGCGGCTGATTGTTTCCCTCAATTCTGGTGAGCCGTTTGTCTGGCCATAGCCAAGCCTCAGGGAGAGAAGTTTTTCAATTTCGCCGCTGCTGAGGAATTCTTTGAGCGTGAAAGGATGAATTCCGCTTTCAGTGAGGTTATATTTCACCCTGTTTTCCCATAGCGATTGAACTCTTTCAAGCTCGAATTTTTCGATTTTCATCTGAACCTCGCTTCGGACAAAATGGGAAAAGCCCCTTTCCCTAAAAAAGGACAGTCTCCATTTCGTCCCTATTTTATTCGCACAAGACCTCTCCCAGTTGCTCCAGGCCTATTCTCGCTCCGCTGATGATCAAGACGACATTCTTCTTCTTTAGCCTTTCCTTGACTTTAAGGAATGAAGCAAGAGAGAGGGCGCCCGCGCCTTCAACCAGCATCGAATGTTTTTCGATGAGAAGCC
>CAZGMN010000217.1:0-5507 GCA_964526905.1 uncultured Eubacteriales bacterium | reverse complement strand
TAAATCCTCACTTTTTATGCTGCGTATCAGCACCATATTAAACGAATTTTAGTTCAAGTTTCATTCTATCTACAGAAAAATAATTAGAAGCTAGGTTTATAGTTAAAAAGCATATTTTAACAAAATAAAGAGGAGTATTTCCGTGTTGATTAAAAAAATTTTATTCGTATTTTTTATTGTTTTGGTGATATTCTGCAGACATGCTCTTGCCGAAACGCCAATTATTCTGTCCTCGGTTGATAACAAGATCATAGAAAAACCCATCAGAGCTGAACTTGTATTAAAAATCGGCTCAGATAAAGCTAACGAAGATTTTTATAAGGTTCCCACATTTTCAGTGGGCAAGAATGGCCAAATTTACATCTTGGATTCCGGGAATAGCAGGATTCAGTGCTTTTCCAAAGAAGGAAAATTCTTATTTGGCTTCGGAAGACGAGGGCAGGGCCCAGGAGAACTCTCGAATAACGCCTGTAAGATTAAAATCCTGTCGGATGGAAATATTTATGTGATTGATAATCCACAACGGAGAATAAATGTCTATGACGAAGGGGGAAAGTTTCTTTATCCGGCAAAAACGTCGGCCTGGTATAACGATATTGTGTTATTAAATAGCACTTATTATCTATCAAACATCATTCTTGAAGAAAACCATAAGCCCATTCATGTTTCCCGCTCGTTAGGAAAAATCGATGCCGATTTCGGGATCTTTGTTGAACCGGCAGTCGGAATCTTAAACCAAATTAGGACACTCCCTATGCCTGAGCCGTGGCGCTATTATTATAGCAACGGTAATTTTACTAAATTAGCCGTAACAAACAAGAGCGAACTCATATTTTCGCAAGCTTATCCGTATCGTCTCATCAAGTATGACACCAAAGGAAACGTATTGAAGGACATTATGGGCGATGTCGATTTTGATACGTATCAGCATGTTAAATATACCCGCGACAGCAAAGGATGGATTGGTATTATTACTAACCCCCCAGGCGGGGCTAGGACAGTACTTGATGTGAGCATCAAAAATGATAATCAAGTGGTTGTCCCGTATTTAAATCCTGAGAAAAGTATTTTTTATATCGATATTTACGATTTAGATTTGAATTTGCTCTCCAGATATAAGTTGTTGAATATAATTGCGGATATTAGAAAGGCGGACTATGCGTACCAGATCATGGTTGATAATGATAATAATTTATATGCTATGGTGATATCGAAAGAAGATTATCCTCAACTTGTTAAATACAAACTTATTTTTGATTAAAGAAAGATATATTGATGTAATTCGGAATCTTTTTCTTTCGCCCACATAAGTAGCTGCACCTACAATATAAATAATGGGGTTTGTCCCAAAGTTGCTTGATACAATTATAAAAGAAGGCCTACAACCTTTAAAAACATTAAACCTTAAAAAGGAGGTCGTAGCCCAATGGACGAACTCGAAATTACGCTCGTCTTGAGATATAGAGTGCCAGAAAATGGTCTTAGAGAGTATGGTTTTCAATGGTGGCAGTGCGCCGAGACATTTTGTCGTCATTTTCCGTTCATCCCGTCATGAAGGATAATAATTCATAGCAAAAAGGATTATCAAGATCCTATAAAGGGGGGATGAAGGGGTCGGAAGCCAGGAAGTGACATAAAGAAACCAGAATTCACCCAGACTTCTCCCTCGCGGAACAAGGAATCATGAAAAATATTCTGCTCCGGCCTCAGCCGCAACTAAAAGTTCCTGCGAAGCTATTCGTCCGGGGGGGTTCGCTGCCGTAAAGCTCAATTTGGAAGCTCCCTTCTAGAGGGAGTCAACAGGAGTTAACAATCAGGAAAACGTATAGAAAACCATCCTTGTCTATCAGTCATCTTCTTCGATAAAATGCAATGCAGCTTGTTTTTGCCTTTAAAATTCCTTTGGCATTGTTATAGGCAAAATAAAAGAGAAGAAAAAACTTACGGTTCAAGAGTTCACGTGGAGGTGGGATTTTTTCCATCGCCAATTATAAAATAAGGTTCAAATGATGGCTATCAGGAAATTTATGCCAGTCAGGCTTGGCTCTGAAGTCTTGAGATAAGAGCCCTGCTTTCACTTCTTTTATCTTCTCCACAGCCCTTTCAAGCTCCTTTTCTTTCTTCTGCGCATGCCTGACAATATCCGACTCTAAAAGATAAAGCCTTGTCTCTAAGAGCGGAACATCCTAAAAGAGAGTGCATACAAATCCATCTGAAGGCTATCCTTGGTCTTTCTGTCAGCTTCTTTCTGGTCTTTAACTTCTGTGGCTTTAAAATTAATGATAACCGCGCCCTCCTCTGAATAATCAATCCTGTCCCAGCGTCCGATGAACTTGATATCATCAAGCTGCCATCGGAAATTTTTCTCAAGAAGGCCTGGGACTTTTTCTGAACTCTCTTCTCTTCGATAGAACTGTCGAAGCGCCTTCTCCCCTGCTTTCTTCCTCATCTCTTCGTGCTTGCGGCTGAGAAACCCCTCGTTAATCCAGCGCTCCTCATACTCTTTCAAAAGCTCCTTTTCTGTCATTCTCTTCCCCGACATTCTCTCTCTCAAATAAAAATGGATGGTGTTATGAAGGACTCGGCCAAAGATAAGGTTATGATGGGGAAGCACAGGAATGCGCATGATATGCCTGTATCTATATAAAGTCGACAAGGCTTTCCTGAGGCAATGGCCGTAGAGAGAACATGCTTCTTGTCAAGTCCTATGGATTTGAAGGAAGAGAAGCTTGGTGAAAACTTTGCTATTGTCGATAAGATCATCAGCTTCAAGCAGTTTATCAAAGAAGAAAACGGTTTCTTTCATCGCATAGAGTTTAGTCGGACGCAGCGAGATGTTTATCGCCCATGACCAGACGAATGGCAATCTTGGCCAAGAGAGTTCGGGTGGCCTTGGAAAGGAAGAGGACCGCCCTCAATGCCCGCGAGTCGACATTGCGAGTTGTTACGTTCTTTTAGCGATGAGGAATCTTATGAAAAGTAAGCGGACTACTTTGAAAATAACGGCAGTATTCTTGATTTTTAAAATCTCAATCCTAGTAAAAATAAAATAGCACTGGGCTTATATGATCGGTCTTCAGACTTTTCTAATATATTTCTTAGCCCTAAATGATATTGTATCTCAATAAAGGGGAAAGCTGTTCTAATTTTTCGACCAAATCCAGAACCAAAAGCCAATCCATGATAAGATCCTCTTGTTTTGCGAGGCGAAATACCGATTTCAGCTCCTTCTGCTTCGACCTTATGAGAAAGAATTACGGAAAATTCACCGCCAGCAAGAAAATAAAGGGAAGAATCAGTCTTCAGCTTGAATTTCAGAAAAATTGGGAGGTTGATTTCATTGAGAGCATAATTTATTGTGTATTGGCGCACTCCGTTCTCTACAACTTCCTCTTTGCTTCCTTTTTGAATAAACATCCCATCAATTTCTAAACCAATATGAGAGCCAAAGTCTATCTCATAACCCAACCCACAAGCGAATCCTATTCTAAGTTTCCATATATTCTCTCCATAAAGCGTTCCAGAATATCTTGAGAGGTTCAATCCTTGAAAAATTTTAACGCTCTTTCCTGAAGCTTCCGTTACTAATAATATGGTCAAAAAAATAAATGCAATTTTTCTCATGTTCTGGGGATAAGAAATTCGTTTTTCTGCTGCGCCGGCGAAATGATTATTCATGCGCCAACTTTGCCTCATCCCATCGTTGGGAATAATAAATCGGGGAATTATCGGATGTCAAGTTGAGCTGAAACCAGCAGAAAGGGAACAGGAAGCCGCGGACAAGCTAAAAAAGGTCGGAAATCAGCTAGACATCTCCTCCCGGTCAAAGAGAGAATCACGAAGAATATTCAGTGGGGGCCTCAGCGGCAATCAGAACTTTCTGATGGGCGATATGAGGAGGAGGGGGTTTGTCGGCGATAAACGTCAGTTTGATGTGGTCAATGATCTTGTCCACCACGGCATAGTCGGTGAGGAAAGAGATGATCTTCATCTCTCCGCCGCGCTCAGGACAGAGGAGTGGGTCAACCTCATAGACCTTGCGAATCATCTCAGCCCAGCCTCTGCGGGGAATCCTTGGGCATTGGAATTCACGATATCTCACCTTTACATAACAATCTGCATCAGCAACAGATGTTATTACTTGCGCGTTGAAGATGGAGCATTTGATGGGGCGAGCACAGATAAGACGATTAAGCCTTTTTCTGGTCCTCTTCCCACTCACGGGCAGCATCTTCAGTCGTCTTGCGGCCGACCTGTTTGATATGTCCTCTGGGCCATTTTTGCTGATGCTCTTGCTCTCGCCGCTCAAGATCATCAGTTATGCCACTGTGGACGATCTTGTAGCCAATTTTGAAATGGTACTTATAAGTATTGCGTGGTCTTGGCATATATTTTCCTCCTTTATCTAACGTCTTGAATCACTCGCGAGGCTGCGGCGCCACGCGCCGTAAGCTTTTCGGGTGAATTCAGTTACTTGATCATTTTCAGTCGGTCGTGAATCTCTGGACCACTTGAGGCCATTCCATTGCGAAGGCCTCAAAGGTTGGGCCCCATTGATCCTCGTCCATCTCGTCATCCCTTAAATTTATGTCTGTCGTTACGCCGATGTGTGACGCATGAAGTCGGTACGCATTGAAGAAGTGAACTTCCGATGGTGTGAATGGATATCCGATCAGCTTGTGGTAGCGACCGGTCTGCCAGAACTGCAGGATCCTGGAAATAAGCCAGGCTCCCAGCTTGCCGACAAAGAATGCCAAGACGCCTTGCCAGCCTGCAAAGATGAAACCGACAATGACTGCAATGACGAGCAAAATGCCGTAGCCTGCGATATAGCTGAACAGCGTCGCGAGGGGCACAAGTCCAGGGAGTATATAGAAACCGAAAATGTTGATCAGAACGCCGAGCAGTTGAATACCGCCCACAGCAAGGCCAATGTGCAAGGGGGAAAGGCGCATGACAAATGTGATAATTCCAGCAATGAAGGCAAGCGTGCCGGGCAGGCTTTCGATCCCCTCGGTGGTCTTGAGAACGCGGAAAGGACTGACCTTGGGATAGAGCCTGGCCATCAACCCGAATGCATATGGCACTGCTATCCGGATTTTCAAACCCCTTAGAGTGTAAATTGCCATCCCTATCTCATTTCTTCATTATCCAACGCTCGCACTAAGCCGCCGTGGATTGACGGACGCGAAACGGCCAGCACTACCCGATCGAACTTGAGCGCGTTGTTATGCGCTCAGTTCGGCCCACTCTTGAGTTTCTTAACGAGGCGTTCCCATGATAAGTCGCACAGCTTCCTGCCGCCGCGCTTGCCTGAGTACACAGCAAGACCGGCAGCGTTGATTTCTATGCGACACACAAAGTTCTCCGCCTTGTCATAGCCCCAGATAAATATGGGCCGCTTCCGCAATTCCACTTCTTTGATCGAAAGATACGAGCTTCGTTTCTGCGTTTAATGGATAAGAAATTCCTTTTCGGCCGAGCTGGCCGAGTGAGCATCTTTATGC
>CAZGMN010000216.1:0-5520 GCA_964526905.1 uncultured Eubacteriales bacterium | reverse complement strand
TTTTTATTCTTAGTCATAAGCGAGAGAAGAGAATATTTCTGATTATTATAAAAAAGCAGCCTGTCCCCTAATAATCCTAATAATTCTTGACTTAGAAATTAAGATATGACAACATAGCCTCTAATTAAAATTCATTCTTTTTGTATTGTTCATCATCTTTTCTTCATGTCTGATATCAAAATCATTCATCTTAAAAAAGGGAGACGATAAATGGAAGGTATTGTCGGCTACGGCGCCTATGTTCCGCGAAACAGGATCAAGGTCGAAGAAATCGCCAAAGTCTGGGGAGCAGATGCGCCAAGCTTCAAAAAAGGTTTGTTGCTGGAGGAAAAGTCCGTTCCTTCTCCTGACCAGGATACAATCACTATGTCCGTGGAGGCATCCAAGAATGCCTTGAAGAGAGCTCAAATCAATCCGGCAGAGATTGGAGCAGTTTATGTCGGCTCTGAGTCCCATCCTTATGCGGTCAAGCCGAGCGGAACAGTTCTGGCAGAGGCGATCGGAGCAACTCCTGAGGTGCACACGGCTGATTTCGAATTCGCCTGCAAAGCCGGGACAGAAGGGATGTTTGTCGCTCTGGGCCTGGTCAAAGCTGGTGAAATAAAGTACGGCTTGGCTGTCGGGGCTGACACTTCACAGGGAGCTCCGGGAGACGCGTTAGAGTATACTGCGGCAGCCGGGGCTGCAGCCTTTATCTTCGGACGCGAAAAGTTGATTGCCAAGGCCTTGGTGACTTATTCCTACATGACCGATACACCGGATTTCTGGAGAAGGGAATATCAGTTTTATCCCCAGCACGGCGGGCGGTTCACCGGTGATCCTGCCTATTTCAAACATGTCACTGGAGCAGCCGAAGGGATAATGAAAAAGGCAGGGATGAAGCCCAAAGATTTCGACTATGTCATCTTCCACCAGCCAAACGGAAAATTCCCCTTCAGGGTTGGAAGCCTCCTCGGGTTTGAGAAGAAGCAGATTGAGCCGGGCTGGCTGGTCAACAAGCTCGGCAATACATATTCTGGCTCTTCGCCGATGGGCTTGACGGCAACCCTTGATATTTCCAAGCCCGGAGACAAGATTCTGATTGTCTCTTACGGATCGGGTGCCGGGAGCGATGCCTTCATCTTCGAGGTGATGGAAAGGATTGATGAAACAAGAGACCTCGCTCCAAAGACAAGGCAATTATTGGACCATAACAAGAATTACCTCGACTACGGCGTCTATGCCAAGTTCCGTCAAAAAATCAAGAAGGCACTTTAGGAGGAAGAAATGAGAGAGGTTGCAGTTATTGGCGTCGGAATGACAAAATGGGGGGAACTGTGGGATAAGTCTTTGAGGACAATCTTTGTCGAAACAGCTCTTCTTGCCCTTGATGACTCCGGCATCGACAAAATCGACTCGATGTATATCGGCGCCATGTCCTCCGGCGTTTTTGTCGGCCAGGAGCATCTCGCTTCTCTTCTTGCCGATTATTTGGGCCAGACTCCTCTGCCTGCGACAAGGGTCGAATCAGCCTGCGCTTCAGGAGGCCTTGCCCTGAGAATGGGATTCATCGAAGTTGCCTCGGGCATGAGCGATGTGGTTCTTGTCGGCGGTGTGGAGAAGATGACCGATCTCAACGGACATGAAGCCACCTATGCTTTGGGCACGGCTGCTGACCAGGAATATGAAGGCTATCATGGAATAACCTTTCCAGGCCTCTATGCCTTAATAGCCAGGGCTCACATGGAAAAATACGGAACGACAAGGGAACAGCTGGCCATGGTGGCTGTCAAGAACCACTTCAACGGCTCCAAGAATCCTTTAGCCCAATTTCCTTATGAGATTACTGTTGATTCAGTCCTTAATTCGGTGATGATCGCTGACCCGCTTCGAATCCTGGATTGCTCGCCAATAACTGACGGCGCAGCTGCGGCTATTCTCTGTCCCGTCGAGATGGCAAAAAAGATGAAAAAGCCTGTGGTCAAAATCATCGGCAGCGGACATGCCACTGACACTATAGCTCTGAGCTCAAGGAAGGATGTCACCTGGCTTGAGGCCACTTACCAGGCTGCGAAGAAAGCTTACTCCATGGCCAATAAAGAGCCGAAGGATATCAATCTGATGGAAGTCCACGACTGCTTCACCATAGCTGAAATCTGTGTCACTGAGGCGCTGGGAGTTGTGGAAAAAGGAAAAGGAGGAGAGGCTGTGGAGCTGGGAAAGACCTCGCTTGAAGGAAAGATACCGATCAACACCAGCGGTGGCCTAAAAGCCAAAGGCCATCCGGTGGGAGCAACCGGTGTCGCCCAGGTGGTGGAGATTGTCAAACAGCTCAGGGGCGAAGCAGGAGCGAGGCAGGTCAAAGGAGCAAGAATCGGTTTGACTCAGAATATGGGCGGCAGCGGCGGAAGCACGCTCGTCCACATCTTTGAAAGGGAATAAGGAGGAGAAAATGCCGACCCCATCCAGATATTGGAGAGAGATTCCTCAACGCTACAAGCTCGAAGCAGGCAAGTGCAAGAACTGCGGACTCGTTGTCTTCCCGCCCCGGCTGGTCTGTCCAAGATGCAAGGGCAGGGATTTCGAGAAGGTGAAGCTCGCCGAAACAGGAAAAGTGTACACCTTTACCATCATCCGTGTTCCTCCGCAACAGTTCGTCGACCAAGCTCCTTATGCGGTGGGAATTGTCGAGCTTGATGATGGAGTGAAGCTGACAGGGCAAATTGTAGATTTTCATTTTGACGACCTGAAGATTGGGAAGCGGGTGAGAATAGAGTTTCGGAAGATTTATGAAGAAGGAGAGGCTGGAATCATCTGTTATGGATACAAGTTTGTACCAGAATGAATATAATATAAATCACGATGGGTAGTTCGAAAACACGCAGGCTTTGCCCCAGCGAGGCAAAGCCTGCTCGGTTTCAGGCCTCGCTCTCCTCTCCCTTCGGTCGAGGAACCATGCCCGCTCGGCCTTCAAACGGTTTTCTCACTACCCATCTTGATTTATAATCGCGTTTCGATCATAAAAAGATGAAAGGTATTTATCATGTATAGAATCGAAAGCAAGGTTGATACCAAGAGCAAAGAATATAAAGAGAATTTTGAGGCGTTGAAGAGAGTTGTCGCCGAATACAAAGAAAAACTTTCCAAAGTTCAGGAGGGAGGACCGGCAAAGTACAGGAAGCTGCATAAAGAGAGGGGAAAGTTGCTGCCAAGAGAAAGGCTGGAGAAGCTTTTCGACCGCAACAGCCCTTTCCTTGAGCTTTCGCCTCTTGCCGCCTACGATATGTATGAGAATGAAGCTCCTGGAGCAGGCATGATCACCGGAATCGGCGTCGTCCACGGCCGCGAGGTTCTGGTCGTGGCCAACGATGCCACAGTTAAAGGCGGCACCTATTTCCCGATGACCATCAAGAAGCATGTCAGGGCTCAAGAGATTGCGCTGCAGAACCGCCTCCCCTGTATTTATCTGGTTGATTCCGGAGGAATATTCCTGCCTCATCAGTCAGGAACATTTGCCGATAAAGAATATTTCGGAAGAATCTTCTACAACCAGGCCCGCCTTTCTGCTCTTGGCATTCCTCAGATTTCGATTGTCATGGGCTCCTGCACAGCCGGCGGAGCCTATGTGCCGGCGATGAGCGACGAGACGGTTATTGTCCGCCAGCAGGGCACGATTTTTATCGGCGGCCCGCCCTTGGTCAAAGCAGCCACAGGTGAGGAAGTAACAGACGAAGACCTTGGCGGAGCTGATGTTCACTGCCGGATCTCAGGCGTCTCGGACTATTATGCCCTCAACGACGAGCACGCTTTGGAAATCGCCCGAAACATCGTCGAAACCCTTGACCCGCCGAAAAAGTTTGAACTGGATGTCTCAGAGCCCGAAGACCCTTATTACGCCCCAGAGGAGATTTATGGGATTGTTCCTCAGGATTTAAGGAAGACATTCGACATCAAGGAGATTATTGCCCGCATCGTTGACGGCAGCCGATTCCAGGAGTTCAAGGAGCTCTACGGCCAGACCCTCATCTGCGGTTTTGCCCGCATCATGGGTTATCCTGTCGGTATCCTTGGAAACAACGGAGTCCTGTTTTCTGAGAGTTCCTTGAAAGGAGCGCATTTTGTCACCCTCTGCTCCCTGCGCAAGATTCCGTTGATATTCCTTCAGAATATCACTGGATTCATCGTTGGAAAACAGTATGAGCATCATGGAATCGCCAGGGATGGGGCAAAACTGGTCCATGCCGTAGCCAACGCTGATGTTCCTAAGTTTACGGTAATCGTCGGCGGCTCCTATGGAGCAGGCAATTACGCCATGTGCGGCAGGGCCTATGCTCCAAGGCTGCTCTGGATATGGGCTAATGGTCGGATCAGTGTCATGGGAGGAGAGCAGGCAGCCAGTGTTCTGCTCACAGTTAAGGTGAAGAGGCTTGAAGAAGAAGGGAAAAAGATGACCGAAGCGGAGAAGGAAAAATTGATGAAGCCCATCCTCGAGAGATACGAGCAGGAAGCAAGCCCTTATTTCAGCACGGCCAGGCTCTGGGACGACGGGATTCTTGACCCGCTCGATACCAGGAAGGCTCTTGCTCTGGGCATAGCGATGAGCCTTAATGCTCCTATCCCTGACTTCAAAGTCGGGATATTCAGGATGTAAGATGCCAGAGCAAGTCTACAAGACAATTCTTTACGCCAGAGAGGATAGAGTTGCCCGCATCAGCTTTAACCGGCCTGATGTCCACAATGCCTTCAATTCTTTGACGATCTCTGAGCTTGATGATGCTATTGAAAAAGCAAGAGCTGACCGCTCTGTTCGGGTTGTGGTTTTAAGCGGCAAAGGAAAATCTTTCTGCGCCGGAGCTGACATCAACTGGCTGCGTGAAATCATCCATTATACATATGAACAGAATCTTGAGGAGTCGCTCCACCTGGCAGAGGTTCTCCATAAAATCTATACCCTTGCCAAGCCGATAGTGGCCATGGTCAACGGGACGACTATCGGCGGCGGCAACGGCTTCCTCTCTGCCTGCGATATTGCAGTCGCTGCAGAAGATGCGATTTTTGGCCTGAGTGAGGTTAAGATCGGCCTTGTCCCTGCTGCCATTTCGCCTTATGTCATGCGCAGGATAGGCGAGGGCAAGGCCAGAGAATTTTTTTTGACAGGAAGAAGGATTTCAGCTCAAGAAGCTCTTGAGATCGGGCTTGTGAATGAGGTCGTTCCTCTGGAAAGGCTGGAGAAAAAAGTCGAAGAGATTATCGCTCTTCTCTTGAGCTCAGGCCCCAAAGCCATAGCAAGCTGCAAGGAGCTGATTCGAAAAGTTCCGGCAATGAGCTTTGAGGAGGTCAAGGAATACACGGCGAAGGTGATTGCCAATCTACGGATCAGCGAAGAAGGCCAGGAAGGAATGGCAGCCTTTCTGGAAAAGAGAAAGCCGAAGTGGGTCAAATGAGGAAGCATCCTAAATTCCGTTATAATCATAAAATTGTAGCGAGGGGGTCCTGTCACGGCATGCTCCCCGTCCGTCCTCGCTGCACCCATCCCCCCGT
>CAZGMN010000215.1:0-5570 GCA_964526905.1 uncultured Eubacteriales bacterium | reverse complement strand
TTTTAAATGACAAGATGATACCTTCCTCGGTTAGATTTTAGATGATTCGATTCGCTTTATTAACAATCAGGAAAAAACGTGGTAAAATATATAAACAAAAAAGGAAAGATTAATGCCGACGCCAAAAAAGCCGGGCAGGTCACTCAGAAGCCTTCTCTTCTGGATTGCTGCCGTGATTGTTATCATTATCCTCTGGAACCTTCTTCAAGCTCCGGGAGCGGTGAAAAGAGAAATAAGCTTCAGCAATTTTCTCAATGATGTTGAAGCCGGCAGAGTTAAAGAAGTCACTATTACCGGCAATGAAATCAAGGGAAAATACAGCGACGAAAACGAAACAAATTTTAAGACTATTTCCCCCACTCAATATAACGAGCTGGTCAAAACCCTTCGAGAACACAAGGTCAGCATCGAGGTCAAAGATACCTCGCGCAGTCCGTGGTTTTCCTATCTCTTCACCTGGTTTCCCATCATTCTCTTCATCGTTTTCTGGATCTTCTTCATGAGACAGATGCAGGCCGGAGGAAATAAGGCCCTTTCCTTCGGAAAAAGCCGGGCAAAACTCTTCTCCGGTATACAGAAAAAGGTCACCTTCAAAGACGTGGCTGGAGTCCAGGAAGCCAAAGAAGAACTCCAAGAGATCATCGGCTTCCTGAAAGATCCCAAAAAGTTTCAAAAATTGGGAGGCCGGATTCCCAAAGGCGTCCTCTTGGTTGGCGCTCCAGGCACAGGCAAGACTCTCCTTGCCCGGGCAGTGGCCGGCGAAGCCGATGTCCCCTTCTTCTCCATCAGCGGCTCTGACTTTGTTGAGATGTTTGTCGGAGTGGGCGCTTCCCGTGTCAGAGACCTCTTCGACCAGGGAAAAAAGCATGCGCCCTGCCTGATTTTCATCGACGAGATTGATGCTGTGGGAAGGCAGAGAGGGGCAGGTCTTGGAGGCGGCCATGACGAGCGTGAGCAAACACTGAATCAGCTTCTGGTGGAAATGGACGGCTTTGACTCCAACGAAGGCATCATCCTTATCTCCGCCACCAACAGGCCAGATATTCTGGACAGCGCCCTGCTCAGACCTGGCCGGTTCGACCGCAGGGTTGTGGTCAACATGCCTGATGTCAAGGGACGGGAAGAAATCTTGAGAGTCCATATCAGAAACATCCCCTTGGCCAAGGATGTTGACCTCAGCGTGCTCGCCCGCTCTTCTCCTGGATTCTCGGGAGCCGACCTGGCCAACATGGTCAATGAAGCAGCGCTGCTTGCCGCCCGAAACAACCAGGATAAGGTCGCTATGAAAGACATGGAAAGTGCTAAGGATAAAGTCCTGATGGGAGTGGAGAGAAAGAGCATGATCATCAGCGATGAGGAGAAAAGAAACACTTCTTATCATGAGGCTGGACATGCCCTGATAGCCGCTCTTGTGCCTGAGGCAGATCCCATTCACAAGGTGACCATAATCCCTCGAGGCATGGCTCTGGGAACAACCCAGCAACTTCCTCTTGACGACCGCTATACCTATTCCAAAGACTATCTCGAAGCTCAGCTCTGCGTGCTCATGGCCGGGAGAGTCGCTGAAACCCTAATCCTTGGAAAGACAACAACAGGAGCTGCCAACGATTTTGAGAAGGCGACTGAAATAGCCCGCAAAATGGTCTGCCAATGGGGAATGTCTGATTTGGGTCCCCTCACTTTCGGTGAGAGAGACGACTTGATTTTCCTCGGAAGAGAGTTAGCCATGCACAAGAATTTTAGCGAGAAAACAGCGCAAATGATTGACGAGGAAGTCAAAAAAATCGTTAACCGCAACTTCAACCGAGCCAAAGAGCTTTTGGAAAAAAACAGGGATAATCTGATCGCTGTCGCCGAGGCTCTTCTTGAAAAGGAAGTCCTGTCCTCAGATGAAATAAAAGACATCATGGAAAACCCAAGCAAAGCCAAGAGTAAAAGAGCAGTGGCCAATTCAAAAAACAAAGAAAAGAGCCTCGAAGAGAATCTAAATAAAGCAAAACCTTTTAATAAGACGGATCTCGTTAAAGCATAAAGAGAAGGTGAGAAAAGAGTACATCCTCCAGGTTAACGGCAAAAACCACTTTCTTGGCCAGAAAACCTGGATAATGGGTGTGATCAATGTTACCCCTGATTCTTTCTCCGACGGCGGCCTTTACTTTGATAAAGAAAAGGCCATAGAAAGAGGGATGGCGCTTGAAGCCGAAGGGGCTGATATCATCGACGTCGGAGGAGAAAGCACCAAGCCCGGCTCAGACCCCATACCCGAAGAAGAAGAACTCAGACGAGTCATCCCTGTCATCACCACTCTGAGAAAAAGAGTCAATTCCTTGATCTCGGTGGACACGATGAAGTCTGATGTGGCTCAAGCAGCCCTGGAGGTAGGTGCGGACATCATCAACGATATCAGCTCTTTTCGCTTTGACTCCAGAATGCCCTCTCTCGTGGCTCAAAAGGAAGCGCCGGTTATCCTGATGCACATGAAAGGCGTGCCCAAGACAATGCAGGACAACCCTTTCTACGAGGATGTTCTCCTCGAGGTCAAGACTTTCTTTAGAGAAAAGATTGATCAAGCTCAGAAGAGTGGAATCAAAAAAGAAAAAATCATCATCGACCCTGGAATCGGCTTTGGCAAGCGGCTAAAGGATAACTTGACTTTGATCAACAGGCTGCAAATTTTTGAGGGTTTCGGCTGTCCTATCCTGGTCGGGGTTTCCCGAAAATCCTTTATTGGAAAAATCCTCAATTTGCCTGCTTCAGAGAGGCTTGAGGGGACGATTGCCTCTGCCATATTGAGCGTCGTCAACGGAGCCCATATCCTGAGGGTCCACGATGTCGCTGCCGTCAAGAAGGCTGTGATCGTGGCTGAAGCCATTATCAACGAGGACTATTCTATCGATTTTTCAAAAAAAAGCTTGGAGAAAAACGACCGTTATGTTCTCTAACATCATTAACGCCTTAGCCCACATTACAGTCGTTGACATTATCGACATCCTTCTCCTGGCTTTTATCCTTTATTCTCTTTTCCTCCTTATCAGAGACACCAGAGCCTACCAGATGGCGATTGGAATCGGGATCATCGCGCTTCTCTTTCTCGTCACCCAATGGGGAAAGCTGGTCGCTTCCAACAAGTTCATCAAAATTTTTATCAATTATTTTATTATCGCCATTATCGTCCTCTTTCAGGGAGAGATAAGAAGATTTTTAACTTCGATCGGCTCGCGCTCCTTCCGCAGACCCCTCTTTCTAAAATCCATACAGGAAAAAATGGAAGAGGTCTTTCTGGCCGTCGATTACCTCTCCTCAAAGAAGATCGGCGCTTTGATTGCCGTTGAAAAAGATATTTCCCTCAAGAGTTACACTGACCGCGGGACAAAGCTTGATGCCGAACTCTCCAAAGACTTGCTGGTGAATATCTTCTTCCCTCACTCCCCTCTTCATGACGGCGCGGTCATCATCCAGAACAACAGAATCTCGGCGGCGGGTTGCCTTCTCCCCCTTCCTCCCACTCACAACCTCGACCCGGAATTTCTGACCCGTACGCGCCATCTGGCTGCCATCGGCTTCTCTCAAGAAACGGATGCGGCCGTCATCGTTGTCTCTGAAGAAACCGGGACCGTCTCCCTGGCGACCAAGGGCAATCTGGAAAGGGAATTGGACAGAGAAGGGCTCAAGGATCGTTTGCTGAATTACTTGAGGACGAGATGAAAAAATTTCTTAAAGATTTATTCATTAAGAATTGGGGTCTCAAACTCTTTTCTTTCTTTGTTGCCTTGATGATCTGGCTGGCTCTCATACCCGAAGGAAAAACATTCTCAGAAAAAAACCTGACAGTTCCTCTCGAAGTCTTCAACACTCCAACTGAAATGGAGCTGGTGAAAAAGCCTCCCTCGACAATCGATGTGAAAATCAGGGCTCCCAGAAGCTTGATCAATCAAATCACCGCAGCCAACGTTCACGCTGCACTCAGCCTTGAAAATGCCAGGCTCGACCAGAAAGAATATCCTCTCAGCAAAAGTATGATCAGCCTTCCTGCCGGCGCAGAAGTCGTAGAGTTCTATCCCAGCCAAGTCAACCTCGTCTTAGAAAGAAGCCGAGAGATTATACTCGATGTAGAAGCGAATATTACCGGAAAGCTAAAAGAAGGCTTCAAGATGGATGCGGTGAGGGTCTCTCCTCCTCAGGTTTTGATCAGAGGGCCGGAGAGCAAGGTTAAAGCGGGCAGCAAGGTTAAAACAAGCCCAATTGATATTTCCGGATTGAGCCAGAGCGCGGAATTCGAAGCGGCTCTCATCCTGCCAAATCCAGACGTGAGATTGGCTTCCTCTCAATCAAAAGTCAAAGTTGCAATTCTAATTAAGGAAGAAAGTCCTCAAGAAAAAAAAGCGCCAAGTAAGAAAGGCCAGAAGTAACAGTTTCCTCCTTGAATCCCCCTGGTTTTTGGCTATAATTGACTCTTGAAAAAATCCTCTTTAAAAATGGAAAAACTTTTCGGAACGGACGGAATAAGAGCAATTGCCGGAGATTTCCCTCTCGATTATCCTACAGTCTATAATTTGGGAAAATCACTCACCTCTCTCCTTCAAGAAGAAGAGTTGGAGCCGCGGGTTATAATTGGCCGTGACACCCGGGAATCAGGAGGATGGCTGGAAGAGGCTCTGTGCCAGGGAATAGCTGAAAATCAGGGGCAGGCTCTATCCGCCGGCATCATCCCCACCTCTGCCATCTCCTTCCTGACAAGAAAGCATTCCTTCTCTGCAGGAATTGTCATCTCTGCCTCTCATAATCCCTATCAAGATAACGGCATTAAGATATTTTCTCCTCAAGGGATAAAAATTCCAGACTCCTGGGAGAGAAAACTCGAAAAAGCTGCCTTTGATGCTCCGAAAAAAGTAGAAAAGAAAAAAATAAAAATCAGCACTCAATCCTCTTTTGGCCGAGACTACCTGGACTTCCTGAAAACCAGGTTTTCCCATTTCAAGCCCCAGAAAAAAATAAGAATTGCGATTGACTGCTCGAATGGAGCAAGCTCCTTTTTTGCCGAGCGCGTCTTCCGCGAGTTGGGCTTTGAGGTCCTTGCCTTCAGCAATACTCCTGACGGAAAAAATATAAACGACCGCTGTGGGTCTCTTTATCCTCAGGGTCTGGCTCGGAAGGTGGTGGAAAACAGGGCCGGCATCGGAATCGCCTATGATGGGGATGCAGACCGGGCAATTCCTGTCGATGAAAAAGGCAAAATCCTCAATGGTGACCACACCCTTTTTATCCTTTCCCGATTCATGAGGGAAAAAGGGCGCTTGAAATCGGATTACGTTGTGGCCACAGTCATGAGCAACATCGGGCTGGAGAAAGCCCTTGAAAAATTTGGGCTGAAGCTCTTTCGCGCTCAGGTTGGCGATAAGTATGTCCTGGAGCAGATGTTGAATTTAAAAGCAAACCTGGGCGGAGAACAGTCAGGACACACCATCTTTCTGGATGATTTCCCGACAGGTGATGGAATCCTGACCAGCCTAAAAATTCTTGAAGTTATGACGGAGAAGGATATTCCTCTTTCCAAGCTGGTTGAAGAATAC
>CAZGMN010000214.1:0-5623 GCA_964526905.1 uncultured Eubacteriales bacterium | reverse complement strand
CTGTTCTTATCCACAGAAATCTTCTGTCTTTACAAGGTATTTTCTTACAATCATAAGGGAAATTATTATTACAGCCATTACAAAAAAGCGGACAACGTCATCAATGCCGTCAAGTTCAGGGGGCTGACAGAGGATTATGATACCAAGAGGAATAAATTTCTTTTAGCTGCGGCAGGCGTCTGGGTCATAAATCTAATTGACGCTTATAGCATTGTCAGAAATAAAGAGAAAAAGCGGAAAAGCATAAATTTAAAGCTTGAGCATAATGAAAAAAAAGACATGCTATTTACTATTTCTTTTAGCTTTTAGTCTCTCTATTTATCCTTCCTGCCAGGACCGCCTCTTTGACAATCCTTTTGACCCCAAGGCAGGAGAGGTTGTCTTCGAGGTGGTCAGCACGATATTGACTCCTTCCCTTCTGCCGCTGGGCCTTGCTTGGGACGGCAGCACGCTGTGGAATATCGACGGCTATAGCAATACGCTCTACAGCCTCGACCGATTAAGCGGCTCTCAGGTTAGAGCCTTGTCTTCTCCTCTTCCTTCGACAACAGGAATCGCTTACGACGGCCAGGACCTCTGGATTTGCAGTGAATCAGCGGTTGATGTTTATAAAATAAATCTTTTGAACGGCGATATTCAGAAAAGGCTCAATCTGCAAAGAGGCTCTTTCACCTCCATGACCTACGGCTCAGGCTCGCTCTGGCTGGCTGACCTTCAATCAAATGAAATCTTGAAAGTGAACCCGGAAACAGGAAAGATTGTCTCTTCTTTCCCCAACCCGGGCATAGAGGTGGATGGCTTGGCCTTTGATGGGACTCACTTCTGGATATCTGATTCCTCGACGCTCACCATCTATCAGCTCAGCATCGAGGGCAAAGTCCTGAGGACATTTCTTTCGCCGGGACAGTCGCCTCGCGGCTTGGCTTTCGACGGCCATTATCTGTGGAATGCAGACGGCAATCAAAAAATTTATCAATTGAGATTTCAGAATTGAGCGCCTTTAAAAAGCTATTGGCCATTCTTTTTCTTCTTCTTTTATTCTCGCCGTTTGTAATCGCTACAGAAGAGATATTAATCAGATTGAAAGGAAGTTACCTGGCCTATAGCTACGACTTCAATCAAATATATGGAGAAAACGTCGAGTTTCAATTTTCTTCATATACCGTTTCCTGCCAGTGGCTAAAAGTTGACCTGACGAAAAAGATTTTCTACTCCTTAGGGAATGTCATTTTAAAAAGTGAAAGTGAAATCCTTTCTGGAGATGAATTCTTATTTGACCCCCAAGAGGGAATAGGCTCGCTCATCAGCTATAAAGAGAAGATTGAAGTCAAAGATATTGGAAATATCGGCAAAAACATTTCCCTTGGCCAAGGACAAATTCCTGAAGATATCAGCTTGTCAAAAATTAAAAAATCACTCATCTCTTTCACCGGCCAAGTATTCGAGGTAACAACAGATTTTGAAGTCTACGGCTACGTGGTGACTCTCTATATCGAGAGTTTAAGATCCGTGGGTTTTAAAAAATTTAAACTATCAGCCGGATTCAATCAAAGAAGAAATGGAGTTTCCCTGGAAAAAATCTGGTACACAAAGTCTCAAGGCCTGACAGGAAGAATAAGCTATTTCTATCAAAAGGAAAAGAAGGTCAATACTTTAACCAAGATCAACTATGAAGAACACTCGCTCTTGAAGAATTATCAAGGGCTCAAGCGGCAGGCTGATCTCATGAGCTCAACAACAATCAGTTTCAATGAAAATTTAAATCTTGGCGTTGCGGCGAACTACAATTCGAGCAGCCTCTGGAACTCAGATTTATGGCTTAATAAGAACTGGGGTCAAAGAATAAGAACACGTGCAGGCTTTTCCTACAACAAGCCTCTCAACTTGGGGAGAGAGGCTTGGCTCGGCCTCCAAACGAGCATCAACGCCGAAAAATTCGGAAGCATTTCATTCTCCGGCAATTACGAGGTTCAAAATCAAATATTAGGCTATTTTTCATACGATAACTCGTTCATGAAGAAGATTCATTTTCGCCTCTCTTCATTCTATTCACAGGTCAAAATCAGCGCCAGCAGCGATTATTCGAAAATTCTCAACGGAGGAATGGATGTCTCCTATAGTTCCCGGCTATTCAATCTTTCCACGGATTATTTTCTAAATTACGACCTTTTCGGAGACCAAATCCTCTCTCAGCCACGGCTCAGGCTTGGCTTGAATCCCTTTCATCTCTATGGAGGGCTGTTGTCCGCCAGCTTTTCTAACATTCTTATTTATAATAAGCTGACAACAGCCGACACGGGGCAGGATAGCTTCAGCGATAATTTATTCATCAATATCTCGACGCAGCCTGTTCCCATCCAAAAAAGCTTGAGCCTCGATTTTAGCTTCGCCTTGGAGCAATTCATCGAAAAAGAAGGCCGCAATTTCACTTCCGGTGGGCTGATTATTCACGCCGATAAGAATATAGCTAAGGGAATCTCTCTCCTTGGACTCTACAACTTTCAATCGCGAAGAAAGTCAAAGGCCTGGCTTCTCGAGGGAACGACAAGTCAAGACTTGAGCGCCGTCTTCAAGGTCAATCCCTCAGAGACATTTAACAGCTGGGTTTCCTTTTCCTTTGACCCGAAAAATAAACAATGGCGGCAATCGTTTGCCGATCTATCGTTCGGACTGATCAAGAATTGGATGCTCCATTCCCTGCTCAATTATGATTTCATCTTTAAGAAGATAAATAATATCGACCTCTATTTGATCCGCGAAGCAGGACGGTTCCAACTCAGATTTATTTGGCGAAGCCTTTCTAAACAATTTGTGGTGGAGCTCGTTCCTCGATGAAAAGATATTCATTTATCTTAATTCCAGTCATACTCCTGAGTCTGTTGGGAAGTTGCATTTCAATTAAAATGAAACATTCTCTGCCGAGCGAAAATTTCGTTGAGCGTATGGATATCTGCAAGAAAATAGATGAGAGCGGTGAATTGTTTGAGCCTTTGGAGGTTCTAACAGAGTTTACTTCTGAAGACAGCCATGTCATCTGTTTTGTAAAGCTAAAGGATGTTGCTTCTCAAATCGGCCTTCAATGGAAATGGTATTCTCCTGAAGAAAAGATGGTCAGGGATACGGGAAAGGTTATTGTTAATCAGGATAGAAAGTTTCTTGAAGCTGTAACAGCCTATGATCTGTTTAAAATCAAGCCCGAAAACCTTATCGAAGGTCAGTGGACTGTCGTTATCCTGGTCGATGATAAATTTATCGGGAGAAAAACCTTTCAACTGCGAAAAAAAGCGAATGAAAATTAAAATAAAAAAAAAGAAGCCAATCGACTCCATACTGGCTGCACTTCAAAGCTATGATGGCTGCGAATTCGATGTGAGGTTTGCCAAAGACAGGATCGTGGTTCTCCACCATGATGCCCGGTTTAACCGCTGCCGGCTGCTCGAGACGGATTTTAAGGACCTGAAGGGATTTCAGACTCTTGAAGAACTCATTCAGCATCCTCAGCTGATAAAACTAGTCAACGATGATGGCAAAACCCTCTGGATTGAAGCCAAAGAGGATTCGAGTCGCGGATTCAGAAAAGATATTCCCTACTGCCAGGAACTGGGAAGAAAAGTCTCAGCCCTCATTCATCGCTCCCGGCTTCGCTTAGAAAATGTTCGGGTCATTTCTTTCTCTCCCGAGATTTTGGTCAGCGTCAGCGGCCTCCGCACCTTAAGGATAGTGCCCTACCTCTTCTCAGCAAAGGATTTTGTAATCCCGCATTATAATTTAAAGACAATTGCCCAGATGTTTGTCTCGCTTAAGCGCCACATTCAGCATACAAAAAAATCGAGAATTGGTGGCCTCCTTTTTTCAAAGCTATATCTGCAAGGATTCTTCTCATATTTCCAGCCTTCCCTTGAAGAGATAAAAAGCATGGAAGATGCCGACTTCATCTTAGGGACCGAGGCCCAGACCTTCGAGGAAGAAAATGCCTTCAAGGACTTTGTGGTTATCACCGATTATCGCGGAAAGCGCAGCGGTGGCAGGGGCGAGAATGCCGGCCCTTTGATTTGCCACAGGGGGCTTTAAAGGAGAGGAATGCAAAGAATATTCAAGATTTTCAGAAAGAAAAAGCCGAAATGGGGCTTAGTCCTGATGGGAGGCGGCTCCAGGGGATTGGCTCATATCGGTGCCATTCATGTCCTCCTGAAAAACGGGCTGACTCCTCCAGTTGTAGTCGGCACATCCATAGGAGGCCTTGTAGGAGGTCTTTTTGCCTCAGGATTCACTCCTGCAAGATTAAAAGATGTAGCTCAAGAGCTCAGCTCGAAGGATTTTCTACGAAAACCAAATTTCCCCTTTTTAACAACAAAAATGCGCACAATTATCGATACTCTCGTGCTGGAAAGCTACAAAAATAGACTTCTGAGAAGGGTCGGACTAGCCAGAAAAGATAAAATGGAGGAGTATTTAAAAAGCCTTGTCGGAGAAGCTCTCATCGAAGACCTGCCTCTTAGCTTTGCCTGCAATGCCGTCGACCTCATTTCAGGCAAAGAAATCATTTTCGAAAAAGGAAAGCTCTATAAGGCTTTAAGGGCAACGATGTCCCTGCCGATTGTTTTCGAGCCGGTGAAAGTTGATGATATGTTCCTTGTCGATGGGGGAGTCCTTGACAATGCGCCAGTGGAGATCGCCAGAAGATTAGGAGCCGAGAGAACTGTGCTGGTCGATATTCATCGACCGATAAAAGAAATTCCGGCCGATGATGTGAAAAATACGTTCCAGCTCATTCACCGCATGGTGGACACAATGATTGCTGCCACAACTGAAGCAAAATTGAAGCAAGCGGATTTTGTTGTTAGGGTGGATGTAGACGTTGATTTGCTCGACTTCTCAGATTCGGAAACAATTATTGGGGAAGGAGAAAAAGCAGCAAACGAAAACATAAATAAAATCAAGAAATTGGTGGCTTGAATGGCTGAGCCAAAGGCATTTTCTCAGGTTAAGTTGGTCTGCGGAATTATTGCCTCTCGGGAGCAATATTTTAAGAGGGCAGAAGAAAGACTTAGGGAGGTTTATGGTTCTGTGGATAAAGCAAGTCCTATTTTTGAGTTTAATCTTACGAATTATTATGAAGAGCAGATGGGAAAGAACCTTAAAAGAAAATTCTTGAGCTTTGCTCATCTTATTTCACCGGAAAGATTAAGCGAGATAAAACTCCAGACAAACGAGCTTGAGAAGGAGATAAGAAAAGAATTTCAAGCAATGCAGAGAATCGTCAACCTTGACCCTGGCTACCTGACTCCCTCGGCATTGGTCATGGCCACAGCCAAGGATTTTGCCCACCGCATTCCTCTCCGCGACGGCATCTATGCCCATTTGGAATTTTTATTCACTAAAAAAGAGGTCAGAGTCTTAAGCTGGACTTATCCGGACTATAAAACTGAAGGATACCAGAAATTCTTTATGGAAATAAGACAAATCTATCTCTCACAGCTCCGTGCTCTGGTGAAACGCTGATTTCTGAATAATGATTATCTCTTTTTTTATAAAGCTAATACTCAGGCTGGGTAGTGAAAGAACCGTTTGAAGGCTAAGCGGGCACGGTTCCTCGACCGAAGGTCGAGGAGAGCGAAGCCTG
>CAZGMN010000213.1:0-5656 GCA_964526905.1 uncultured Eubacteriales bacterium | reverse complement strand
TCTGGGGCGTTTGCATACGTGATGCCAAACCGTCTTAAAGATAAATCCATCTGATTTAATTTTGGATAATATGACATAAATTTCAGCAAACACAGCCCTAAATCCATCGGCTTCTATCAGAGAAGCATATGTTCATCTTATATAAATGTAGAAGATATTTGTCCGTATTCCGAGGTGTTCATAAATTGCGCCGGCCTTCATGGCGAGTGGCTTATCACGGGTGAATATTGCTTCGGTGAATGCTGCATTGGCAACGTGTAATCGGTCACTTTGAAAAGCCGAAAACCTTTGTTCTTTTTTAAGCCTTCTGTCCGACCAATAGCCTAACATCTCAAGGAATGCATATATACCACAGATTGTCTGATAAATAGTCTTATTAGGATTTACGACCCTTGTTATTTCATCGTTTTCTATTCCAAGAAATAAATTTTGAACTTCTGATATTCCTGGAAACTGTTTAATCATCTCGAATATTCTATAAAGGATTCCTCTCCCCTGAATGTTATTTAGAAAGGCGGGTCCAGTTCCGACTTCCTGCCTGAGCGCATTTGTCGCATCGAACTTTATGTCGTTGGGTATTGTTTTGTCTATTTGTGCCTTCAGTTGTTCGAACGTGTGATGAGCATCCTTACGAAGATGTGATACACCAAACTTGAAGATATTGTTATATGTATCGAGACCATCGAGCATAGAATCAAGACTATTCTGGATTTCGCCAATAATCTCATTAAAACTTGAAGTGTCTCGACCGCCTAACAGTTTATGTAGGAACTGATCGAAATTAATTGAACCAAAATCCCGAGTATTCTTTAGGTGCTCATTATAAGCTTTTTGAGGTGATGTACTATAAAAACGCATCCTATCGGTGATATTCCAGTTTTTATCCAGAACGATTTCCATGTAATAGGCATTCAATTCTGATAGAACATTAAGGAATCTGTTGGAGTATTCAGGGCTACGTGCGATTTCCTTTAAGTTCTCATTTGAATAGACGACCTGAAAAGATTCAAGAATTAATGTTTTCAATTCAAGCAATTCATTCTTAGTGAAAGAATCGTAGATATTGTGGTCAAGATATATTAGAGGTTTGTTAATTTCCATTTTTTACTCACATGTTTTCAATTATGAAATGACTCAGACCGTTTTCCATAAAACAATCTCCAGGTCTATTCTTTCAAAGAGCGGTTTGTCTTCGCTTTTCATTTTCACAAATTCATCCACATCAAGAATGAAAAGCAGTCAGCATTAAAAGCCCAATTTATCGGGCATATGCTCACTTTTTTATGCTTACAATATTATGAGATCGATGGAAGCTCGTCAATCACCTGAATCCTTCCGCAATCCTTTCCTTGACACAGATGGCCGCCTGGCAATATATTCCTTTCAAGGTGAGTACGCCATGAAAAAAGTCATAACGAGAAGGGATTTCATCAAGGGAAGCACCTTTGCAGTCATAGGAGCTGCCATAGGACTCCCACCCCAACAGGCAAAAAAAACGCGAGTTGTTCTCATCCGCCAGGCTGATGTCATCGATGAAAACTCAAAAATTAACGAAGAGGTCGTTAAAAAAATGCTCGATGAGGCGCTGATGACTTTGCTCGGCAAGGATGACCCGGTTAGGGCTTTTCAAGAGCTGGTGAAGCCCGATGAAGTTGTCGGGATTAAAAGCAATGTCTGGTCTTATCTTCCCACTCCTCCAGAAGTTGAGAGGTCGATCGAGAGCCGGCTGGTCGATGCCGGAGTCAAGAAAGAGAATATCAGTATCGATGACCACGGCGTTCGGACAAACCCGATTTTCCTCAAAGCAACCTCGCTCATCAATGTCAGGCCCCTCCGCACACACTACCTGGCCGGCATGAGCGGCTGCATCAAAAATTACATCATGTTTGCCGAATCTCAAGAGGCGCTCCATCCCAACAACTGCTCGGAGCTTGGTTCTGTTTTTAAGCTGCCCCAGGTTTATGGTAAGAACCGCTTGAATATCCTCTGCGTCTTAACTCCGCAGTATCATGGCAGAGGCCCTCACCACTTCAGCCGGAGGTATATCTGGAATTATAACGGCCTTATTGTCGGTCAAGATCCAGTCGCAGTTGATACTATCGGCTTAAGGCTGATCATAGCTAAGCGCGCTGAGCAGCTGGGAAAGGAGCAGGCAATCCCCCCTGTCCCGAGACATATAGAAGTGGCTGACATCAAATATGGATTGGGCACGAGCGACATCAATAAGATCGACCTGATCAAGCTGGGCTGGAAAGAAAATATACTGATTTAAAATAGGGAGAAGAGAAAAATGCCTTCGATAAGAAAAGTTCTGCTGGCAACACTCATCATCGCCCTCGCCTTTCCGGCTGGAGCCAAATCCTCAGCGGCGAATATCGAATACGTCAGCAGCGCGCTCTGGTCAAAAGCCTATGACCTGAAAATAGTCGGAGATTATGCCTACTGCGCTTTCTTGAACGGCCTTGTTATCCTCGATATATCAAACAAGAGAAAACCTGAATTTGTCTCCCAACTCTATTTCGGCGGCGGGTTCGGTATCGATTCAAAAGACAAACTTGTCTTTGTCGCCGCAGGGAAAAAAGGCCTGAAGATAGCCGATGTCTCAGACCTCAAAGCGCCCACTCTTAAAGGCTCGTTCGATACGCTTGGCGAAGCGCGAGACATAGCCGTAAGAGGCGATTATGCCTATCTTGCCGGCGGCGCTTCAGGCCTTCAGATAATAGATATCAGCAACCCTTCCTCGCCCAAGCTTACCTCTTCTTTGGATACACCCGGCTCGGCAGAAGGCATCACCCTCAACGGCAACTATGCTTTTATTGCCGACAAGGAATCCGGTCTGCAGATAATAGATATCAGTTCTCCTTCGGCACCCAAACTCTCAGGCTCTTATGACACACGCGGCACAGCCGAGAAAGTGGCAGTAGCCGGCAGCTATGCCTATGTTGCTGACGGCTCGCCGGGCTTGCAGGTCATCGATATCAACCATCCGGCCGCTCCAACTCTTGCCGCTACTATCCAGACTTCAGGCTATGCTCATGGAGTGGCTGTAAGCGGCGGTTATGCTTGTGTCGGGAATATTTATGACGGCGCCTTCCAAATCATTAACATCAGCAATCCAAAGGCTCCGCTCCTTCTGGCCACCCGCAAGTACACAATGTACAACGAAGCCTGGGATGTGGTGATGAGCGGCGATTATGCTTATGTTGTGGATTATTTCGCAGGTATCCACATTCTTTCCCTCAGCAATCCCTCCAATCCCACGCTCGTTGGCATGTTTTACACTCCTGGTTCAATCATCTGCGCAGCAGTGAAAGGAAATTATATTTGCGCTATCGGCGACCTTTCTGGTTTGCAAATAATCGATATCAGCAATCCTTTCCGGCCGCAGCTTGCAGGCTCGTCCGGACGCATGCGCGGCGTTCACGGATTGTCTGCAAGCGGGGATCATGTTTACATCACAGATAGATGGTCTTTAAGCACCTTCAACGTCAGCGAGCCAACGAGGATAAAGCAGGTTAAGACACTTGCTCTGCCCGGTGTGCCGCGAGCCATAATCGTCCGCGGTAAATATGCCTGCATAACATCCGACCATTCCGGCTTTCACATCATTGACATCAGCAATCCATCTGCGCCTTCGATCGTTGGCTCTTATGCAATGGAAGGCTTTGCCTACGGACTGGATGTGGAAGGAGATTATGCTTACATTGCCAACAGCGACACCGGCTTTCATATTATAGATATCCGCACGCCTTCCTTGCCTAAGCTGGCAGGCTCACTCAAAACACCCGGCCTCGCTTCTGGAGTCGCCGTAAAGGATAAATATGCTTATCTGGCTGATGGGCCTTCAGGGCTTCAAATTTTAGACGTCAGCCTTCCCTCTTCCCCGCAAATTGTCGGCTCTTTAAAAATGGATGGCTATGCCAACGGAATAGCCGTCCAGGGAAATATTGCCTTTCTCACGGATGAGACTTCGGGTCTCAAGAAAATCGACATCAGCAATCCAAAGGCTCCCAAGCTTATCAGCTCATTTGGGACTCCGGGCGAGCCAGCCAGCGTTGTTATTAGGGGCGAATACATCATCCTCCCTGATGCCTATTCGCTGCTGATTCTCAAGAATAACTAATTCGGGACCACTGCCCGCAAGCTTTAAGAATATCCCAGTGAAAAAATCGCTGATTTTTAGCGTCTATTATGATTGGGCCGAAGAATTGAAAAATTTCTATTAGTAGCGAGGCATGAAATGAAATTTATGAAGAAGAGTCTGTCGGATTTCATAAAAATCTTTATGAGTATTCTTATTATTTCACTTGTTCTCAAAGCTTCAACAGGCAAAAAAAATTACACTCAAAACCTATCCAGTCAAGGAAGCCTCGCCCTCGAAGGTTTATTAGAGGAAAGGAAATACCTTCAAACCCTTTCTGGACAAGGAAAATTTATCCTTGTTGTTTTTGATTTCGAAAGCCTTTCCTGCCCTCTCTGCCTGGATTCTTTTAAAAACTTCTGTGAAGCCCTTCAATCTAAAGGCAAAGAAAACTCAGCCCTTGGAGTCTTGATTTATAGAAATCCAGAGGATGAGAAAGCCGTCGATGACCATACAAAGATTATTGAGAAAAAGCTGCGCGGCTTTATTATCGGGAACAATATCGAGTTCCCTATTATTCTCGATAAATTTCATATCTTCAATGGAACGAGTGCCAAAGGGACAGGAGTCATTCTCTTTGACGCATCAAAAGGAATTCTAAAAAGATACCCCTTCCCTCTAACAAAAAAACAGATTGATGAAATTCTCAAGGGTCAGGAAAAAGACTGATTCCTCCCCTTTTTCTACCTACGGGAGCTGCTTTAAAATCTCCTCGCCAAAATCCAGGCAGTCCTTTCTCTGAAGCCTGTCATAATCTTCGAAAGGACGATTGCCTCGCTTAGAAAAGTCTTCGAGCATCTTGTAATCATCCGGGCTTAGCAGCCTTTTTGTCATCCGGCCAGGGAAGGATTTCTTGAAAACTGCCCTTGCGCCGCAAAGATTGGCCAGTTGTTCAAGGTACTGGTTGGCGCGCTCACTCCCTCCTGCGCCGCAGACAACAAAAACGGCCTTAATTTTGCTGGCAATGAGTGAAGCATTCTTGCCGATGTAGGATTCCAGAGGCTGAGCGATTTTCCCTCCATAAATTCCAGAGCCCATGACCAGATAGTCAAAAGAAGAAAGGTCTGGATTCTCGCGGGCATCAAAAACATCGGCGATAGCGCCCATCCCTTCAGAGATCCAAATAGCGGCATCCCTATTGCTCCCATATCGGGTGCCGAAAAGAACAGCCCACTTGTTCTTGCTTGGATTGGGGAAGAATTTAAGAGGAAAAGCTTCGCAGGCTAAAAAGCTTATCCCTCCGCCAATCAAAGCCGTCTTCATGAATTTTCTTCGTTCCATCTGACCTCCTTTCAATCCATTCAAATTAAATTTATTAATTTAAATTATCTTTTTATAAAAAACAGTCTACAAAAATTCAATCCGTGTGTAAACTATGCGTGCCACCTTTAGCCAGATTTGGATTTGAAAGCGGCCAGAAAAAGTGAAGCTCCCCGCGGCAAGCCGCGGGGGATTCTGCAAAGGTTTTGCTAAAATAAAAAACAATAATCGTGATATAATCGAACGAAAAGAAAG
>CAZGMN010000212.1:0-5657 GCA_964526905.1 uncultured Eubacteriales bacterium | reverse complement strand
AATTTGATTGATGCCATTCCGTTTCGAAAAACCCAGAGATTTATCAACTTTATTGGAAAATGACTGCTATTCGTTCTTTTTTTTCTTTTTCTCCAAGGCTGACTTGAGTTTTTCACCAAAGAGACCAAAGGCAGACTCTTTGGCTACAGGAGGCTTATATTCTGGCTTTTCTTTCTTGGCCTGGGCTTCTTCCCTTTCTGCTTCGCCTTCTTTTTTCTCTTTGGCTTTAACTGCTAAGTAGGCCTCCTGTTCATACTCTTCAAGTTCAATCTTTTCTTCTATGATTCTTTTTTCCCCTTTTCTGACCCGGATTTCTCTCTCGCCTTCAGGCACCCGACCTTTTTTTCTTTTTCCTTTTGCCGGTCTTTCTTTTTCTTTGCGCTCGACTCTCTCGGGCTTAAGGGGGGCCTCAATTTGGATTTCTTCTCGAGCTTCAGGAATAAAAACTTCTTCGCGAGCCTCTACAGAAGAAGGGGGCGCAGAGGGAATTTCTTCAATTCTTTCTTCGGGCGCTGCTTCCAGAACAATTTCTTCAGCTTTCAATTCTTCTTCGACTTTAACCTTTTCCCGATAGAAAAAGATTCCTTTCTTTTTTTCTGACGGATAAAATTCAGAGCAGCTGAGCAGCGTCCTTTCAACATCTTCTTGAGTTGTTTGTTTGAGAACGTCCACAAGATGATAAGCACGAAGATAATGGAGCGAGAAATTTTCGCTTTCCAGCCCAAAATTCTTGAAAATTAGAATTAAGAGCTCCCTCAAATCCAGGCCGTCTCTTTGCTGGTAATAGAAAAGGAGCTTGTTCAAAATTTCTCTTTCCAGGTGGATGATTTTGTTGGGAAGAGAGTAGGTAAAAACTTCTTCAGCGCACAGGCCCAACCTGTCTTCTTTGGGGTCATAGGACATTTTTATCGAGGCGAGTTTTTTCTTCGACTTTTTCAGCCAGAAGTTGAGATGGTTAGGGCCTTTTTTTTCAAAAGTCAGGCTGGCTCCTTGAGGCACGTTATTGTTCTCGTAGAAATCCTTTAAGCCCAAAAAGAAAGCTGAGGATGGAAAATAATAAACAGTGTAATCCTTTCCTTCTTCAGTATCAGTGAAAATGTATTCTCTGGAGCTGGAAAATTCCTTGGCGAGGTTTCTCGGAAGTTTAACACCTCCGGAAAGAATCTCTCTCCAGCTCAAATAAACTTTTAAAGGAAAATCTTGTGTTTGGATTGGAAGCTCTTTTATCTCTTCTACAGCTGAAGGAAGCTTGGCCATTGGCGCTGACAGAGGCAGGTCCTGAGGAAAGGAATTGAGGACGTTTTTCAAGTGCCATTTCCCCCAGCCGAGGGGCGAGATGTGGATAAAGTCTTTCTTGTATTTCTTTTCCAGAGTGTAGTTTAAGCTCATGCAGAAGAGCTCGAAAAGCTCGTTCGAGTCCTGAATGTTAAAAAATTTGGTGACTAATTCCGGAGTTGCCATTGAGGACTTTGTTTCGGTGAGATGGCGTATAATTTCTTCTATCTTCTTTTCCTCGATTCCAATTTTCTTCGCCTCAAGCTGCCAGAACTCCCCCCAGCCGAAGAACTTGGGCGACTTGCTGAGCGAAATTCTCAAGTTTCTCTCCAGTGTTTTCAAGTCTCTGTCGGTCATGGGCAGTTCGGAGAGCCTTGGGTCTTCCTTTTTTTCCATGATTTCCGGAGCCTTCGCCTTTGCTTCGTAGTTGGAGGGAAGGAGGACCCGGGTCTTGGTTTTCTTCATGTAATCCATATATTTTCGGAATATTCCGCCGCCTGTGTAATCGACTTCCAACATCTCACAATTGAAAGTTTCATAAGGAATTTTTTTTGTTACTCTCAGGACAACAGCTCCTTTGAATGGCTCGACACCTTTGCTGCTGACCAAGAGGGGTTCATCATATTCTTTATAGATAAGATCGCCAACTTCATAGACACATTCCGGGTCGTATTTTTTGACCTCTTGGCTCAATTGGCTGGAAGTCTTCTGGTAAACCAGCTTTCTTGTCATTTCCTGGAGAGAAAGAGGCTTGCTGGTTTTCAAGAATTCATTTTCTAAAAACAACAAGTCCTTTTCGGTCGCTTTTGTGTTTTCGTTCTCTTCACTCATCGGAGTTTCATTTCTTTCCTAATAATAAAAGAAGTATGACTTTTTGTAGATGAAGCCTGTTTTCCGCTTGATCATAGACAATGGACTGTGAGGAGTCAATGACATCAGCCGTGACTTCTTCCTCCCTGTGGGCTGGAAGACAATGCATAAAGAAAGCGTCTCTTTTGGCATTGGCCATCATTTTTTTGTTGACTTGATAGGCAGCGAAAATTTTGCCTCTCTTTTCCTTTTCAGCTTCTTGTCCCATGGAGGCCCAAACATCAGTATAGACAGCATCTGCTTCCTTAACCGCCTCCAAGGGGTCGCTGCTGAAAGAAAAGGTTGCCCCAGTTTCTTTGGCATCTTCTTCGGCGCTTCTCACAATCTCCGGCTTCGGCTCGAATCCTCGAGGAGTGGCAACGCCCATCGTGCACCCGGCTTTTGCGGCTGCAAAGAGCAGGCTGTGGCAGACGTTGTTTCCGTCCCCGACATAGGCCAGCTTGAAATTTCGGAAGTCGCCCCTCTTTTCTTTGAGGGTGAAGAAGTCGGCCATGGCCTGGCAGGGATGGAGGAGGTCGGTCAGGCCGTTGATGACAGGGATGCTGGCTGCCTGAGCGAGCTCCAAAACATCCTTGTGCGCAAAAGTTCTGACCATGATGCCGTCGAACAAGCGCTCCAGGTTTTTAGCTACATCATAGGGAAATTCCCTTGTTCCCATCTGGATTTCTGATGGACCCAAATAGATTGCCTTTCCTCCCAGCTGGAGCATCCCGAATTCAAAGGTTATTCTGGTTCGCAGAGAAGGCTTCTCGAAAATCATGGCCAGGATTTTGTTCTTGAGCTTCCTTTGAAAGCGCTTGGGCCGCTCCTTCATTTCCCGGGTCAAGTCCAAGATTTGAGTGAATTCGAAAAGAGTCAGGTCATGGATGGATATAAAGTCTTCCAACATCTCCTTCTCCTAAGCCGGAGCCGTGATTCTTGTCCCTGAACGTTTGATGAGAGAGGCCTTGAGTTTATTGGCCGAGGTGATCAAAACCTCTTTTCCGCCGTTACGGATGAATTCGATCGCAGCCTTGATCTTTGGACCCATGGAACCCGGCGGGAATTGTCCCTGGAGAGAATATTCTTCAGCCTGGTCGACCGTCATCTCCGGGAGCGGTTTTTCATCAGGTGTTCCGTAATTCAAATAAACTTGGTCGACGCTGGTTAAGATGATGAAAAGGTCAGCCTTGACTTCCCGGGCGATAAGGCTTGCTGCAAAATCCTTGTCGATGACCGCCTCCACGCCCTGAAAAAGCCCGCGGCTGTTGATGATGACTGGAATTCCTCCCCCTCCAGAGGCAATGACGATTTTTCCGGCATGAACAAGGTCGTGGATAATCCTTTTGGGAACAATGTCGATCGGCAGGGGCGAGGGGACAACCTTGCGGTAACCCCGTCCCGCATCTTCGACCATCGTCCATTTTTTCTCTTTGGCAAGCATCTGCGCCCTGTATTTCGAGTAAAAAGGACCGACAGGCTTGGTTGGAGTCTCAAAAGCAGGGTCATCCCTATCGATGACGACCTGAGTGATCAGAGTTGCCACTTCCTTGTCCACAGAGTTTTTGCGGAGTTCGTTGACGAGGGCCTTCTCCAGCATAAAACCCATGCTCCCTTCGGTCATGGCGTCGCAGACTTCCAGGGAAAAAGGGGGAATTTTGGTGACAGCTTCCTCCATTTGGATGAGGAGATTGCCGACCTGGGGGCCGTTGCCGTGAACAATGATCAAATCATAGCCTTTTTTCACGACGTGAATCATTAACCGGGCTGCTCTTTGAGCATTTTTCTCCTGCTCAGACTGGAGTCCCCTCTCGTTCTCCGTCAGGATGGCATTGCCGCCAAAGGCGATGAGAGCGACTTTTCTTTTCATCAGAAATCCCGCAAGATATCCTTAAGGTTTGGCGAGCCGATTTCCTCGAGCTCGTAGCCGACGCGGAGGATTCTCTTCTTCGTCTTGATTAGCCGACCGAGGTCGACGGGAGTGGCGCAGATAACAAGGTCGCAATCGGCTCTGTCGATGGTCTGGGTGAGCTCTTCGATTTGCTTTTTCCCGTAGCCCATAGCCGGAAGGACTTTATCCAGATGGGGATATTTCTGGAATGTCTTCTTGATGCTCCCCACAGCAGCGGGCCGTGGGTCGACAATTTTTTTGGCTCCATATTTCGAAGCAGCGATCGCTCCTGCGCCATAAGGCATTCCCCCATGCGTCACCGTCGGGCCGTCTTCGATGACCAGGACCGACTTTCCAGAAATGTCTTTTCCTTCCGGAACAGAGATGGTTGAATTGGCACGAATAATGGTCGCTCGGGGATTGAACTCTTTGATGTTTTTCAGGAGCTTGTTTATTTTTTCTTTTTCTGCGCTGTCCATTTTGTTGATGATGATGACCTGGGCTCTTCTGAAGTTTGTCTCACCAGGATGATAGAGGAGTTCATGGCCGGCCCGATGAGGGTCGACGACCACGATCTCCAGGTCTGGCTGATAAAAGGGGAAATCGTTATTGCCGCCGTCCCAAAGGATAACCTCGGCTTCTTTTTCAGCCTCTTCAAGAATGGCTCCATAGTCGACTCCAGCATAGACGACAATCCCCCTTTTGATGTGAGGCTCATATTCTTCCATCTCTTCGATGGTGCAATCTTGCTTGATCATGTCTCCATAGGTGGCGAAGCGCTGGACCTTCTGCTTGCTTAGGTCTCCATAAGGCATGGGGTGGCGGATGACGACGATTTTTCTTCCTTTTTCTTTGAGCAGAACCGCAATCTTGCGGCTTGTCTGGCTCTTGCCGCTCCCCGTCCGGACAGCGCAGACCGAGATCAAGGGGAGTTTGCTCTTAATCATCGTTTCCCGGGGGCCGAGCAGAGTGAAGCTTGCACCCGCTGCCTGCACCTGGGATGCTTTGTGCATGACATACTCATGAGAGACATCACTGTAGGAGAAAAAGACTTCGGAGATATCATGTTTTTTGATGAGAGAATCAAGCTCTTCCTCGGGGTAGATTGGTATTCCCTGCGGATAAAGTTTCCCGGCAAGGGAGGGAGGATATTCTCTGTTTTCGATGTCTGGAATCTGGGTGGCGGTGAAAGCCACAACGCGGAAATCTTCTTTATCTCTGAAATAAACATTGAAGTTGTGAAAGTCTCTTCCTGCTGCTCCCATGATAAGAACGTTTTTCATCTTGAGAACTCCTTTGTTAACGAATTATCGTCGTTTATCTCTTTTTCGTCGGGACAAAATTCTTTTTTAAAGAAAGTAAGAGTATAATACAGCATCCTTAATTATGCAAACCCTTCTATTCAATGGAGATGTCAATGTTTTTGTTCAGAGATAAGGGGGAGAGATCAGGTCAGACTGAGCACAGTTATTTTTTCTTTTCTGGCGGTCTCTTTTTCTCCTGGATAAAGCGGGACTTTGAAGGAAAAGGGGGTGGCCTTCGGACTTTTTGCCAGATGGGCTTTTGACGTCTTTCTAATCCTCGAGCCACTTTTTAACCCTTATTTGTTATTTTAATCCAAATGACTTCTGAAATGAAAGGC
>CAZGMN010000211.1:0-5827 GCA_964526905.1 uncultured Eubacteriales bacterium | reverse complement strand
TTCATAAAATTGCTAGGCGAATAAAAAAATAGAAAGGAATATAGCATGAGTTTATTAGATGAGTATATTAAGAAAAGATTAAGTGGGCCAGACCTCGAATCTGAATTGTTAAGATTAATATCGGAATACAATAAATTGAGGAATACATATCTACTTGTATATGTGAGCGCAATAGGTAAACCAATCCCTGATATTCAGTTAGGACAAGCAGACTTTTATATAATTCATGATTTGCTAAAGGACAAAAAAGGTATTAAGAAAATTGATATATATATCGAGACGCCAGGAGGGAGTGGCGAGACAGCAGAAGAAATAGTTAGGTGCTTACATAATAATTTCGATACAGTTTCCTTTGTTGTGTCTGGTGAAGCTAAGAGTGCTGGAACAATTATTGTATTATCTGGAGATGAAATCCTAATGACCGAAACTGGCAGCCTGGGGCCGATTGATGCACAAGTGAAAATTGGTCGTTCAATACAATCAGCCTACGACTATATGGAATGGGTTAAAGATAAAAGAAAGGAGGCAGAAAAACAAGGTAGTTTAAATCCTTTTGACGCTACGATGGTAGCTCAGATTACACCTGGTGAATTAGGCAGTGTTTTTCATGCACTAAAATTTGCCGAAGATTTAGTAGTCGAGTGGCTTATAAAATACAAATTCAAAAAATGGACAGCCACAGAGACACATAAAATACCCGTGACTGAAAAAATGAAAAAGGAGCGGGCAACAAAAATTGTTGAGGAATTATTAGACCATTCTAAATGGAGATTGCATGGAAGGTCATTAAAAATCGATGATTTAGAAGGGATTGGATTAAAGATAACAAGGGTAGAGCATGATCCAAAATTAGCCGATATTGTATATAGAATTCAAACAGTTTGTAGGCGGCTTTTTGATTTGACTACCACATATAAGATATTTGCCACTAAGGATAACAAAATATTTAAAATGGCTGTTCCTCCTGGAGGTCCTATTAGAATGCCAACAAGACCACTGCCTGATTTGGCGGAAATAAACCAGAAATGCCCAAAATGTGGCAAGATGCATAAAATATATGCAAAGTTTGCATTAAATCCAGAAATTGATATAGACTTCAAAAAGAAAGGATATATTCCTTTTCCAAAAGATGCTAAACTTAAATGTCAATGCGGCTACGAAATAGATTTATTTGGTATTAAGAATCAAATTGAAATGCAAGCTGGAAGAAAAATCGTTTCTTAATAAGGAGGAAAAATCATGAATGTGGAAAGGAAAAGAGTAAGAAAGAAAGAAGAAAAAGCGTTATTAACTTTTTTAAAACAGACCCAAAAAGGTAAATACGCAAAAATAGACAAGAGTCTGCTTTCTTATTCTAGAATTAAAGAACATAGAGAAGAGCCTTATTATGAAGACGAGTATTACTACAGTGTTAGATAGGCTCGCACATAAAAAAACACCCTTAAAGATATCCTCTTTTAAAAATATCCCGAATTACTTTGATTTAGGCACGCAACCATACCAGCGGAATACTTTCAACAGCAAGCCTCATTCCAATGAAAAGCGGAGTCGCCTAATGGAGACTATGTAAACCTTTTCCCCGATCTAATCTATTTAATTACAATCATTTATTAGATAAATTCCCCTGCTCAAGTGCAGGACTTTGCCAAGAAAAAACGCATTTTGAAGCTCTCTAAATTCATCCCTGAGCAGAAAAACATTGCTCGCTCAGCCCTTTAGGCACATTTTGACACTCTTAGGCCTCAATAATCGTCTATAACATCTATTGCCAATAATGTTCTTGATAATTTAGGTCTAAAGCATGACTCTCAAAAAGGCTGTAGCTATACTACTCCTGTTAACTTTAATTATAAAAAAGCTTTTTTTTCCTGTTGACGGATTGAATAATTTTTGATAACTTGAGTTTTTCTTTTTCGGCAAGAGAAGTGTTTATCACAAAAAGGATAGCTTAAGGGAAAACATTTAGTCCAGACGAACAACAATCATGGCCTACAGGAATCTGGGAATACTCATCGTCGATAAAGAAGAGCCGGTGCGCCAGAAGATTGCTGCTTTTCTGAGCAAAAAATACTGGGTCTGGACTTTTGACAAGGGGGAAGAGGCACTGGCCAAAATGAAGAAATCCCAGCCAGACATTCTGATCTCGGCTCTAAGATTTAAAGACATGGAAGCGATTGAGTTCATCAAGCAGGTCAAGGCCATTTACCCTGACATTTATGTTGTCATCACGGCCAGCCCTTCTGTTCTGACAAAAAAAATGGAGCAGTTGAAAGAGGTTTCTTCTGACTTCATCTCCAGGCCCATCAACGAAAGAAAACTCAGCCTTGTCCTTAAAAGAGCGGTTGACTATCAGCAGCTTCTCAAGAAAAAGGAATTCTATCGAGAATTATCCATCATTGACCACCTGACCAAGATTTATAACCGCAGATACCTCGACCTGGTGCTTGCCCGGGAGATAGAAAGGTCCAAAAGATTCTCCCACGATTTTTCTCTGGTGCTGATTGATATCGACGAATTTAAGCGCTGCAACGATCGATACGGACATCCGACTGGCGACTCACTCCTCAAGAAGCTTGCCACCCTGCTCATGAACCAATCAAGAATCATGGATTCGGTATTTCGTTACGGCGGCGATGAGTTTATCGTTCTCTTTCCCGAAACTTCAAAAAAAGACGCTGTCATTCTCGCCCAGAGAATTGAACTTTCCATAAAGGAAGAAAAATTTGAGGGAATGAATTCTTTTCCTGGCTCTCGCCTCAGCTGCAGCATTGGCGTCTCCAGCTTCCCTGAAGACGGCCTTTCAGCCGAAGCTCTCCTCTATGCGGCGGATAGGATGATGTACAAGGCTAAAAACTCAAAAACCAGCAAGGTCTGTTTCATCAGCGAAAAATAAAAGGGAAGCATTCGCAGCTCATTAATAATTATGGATAGGCTCAAGCCAGGCGGCGAAGATATCTATTTTTTGTTCAAAGACAATAAAAATTCCTTGAGGGCCCGGCTGAATTCAGGCCTCTTTAAAGCAAGAGAGACAGTGGCTTCAATCAAGCCCAGTTTGTTCCCGCAGTCATAGCACCTTCCTTCAAAAAGATAGCCAAAAACGGGCTTGGTCTGAAGCAAGAGTTTAACGGCATCTGTGATCTGAATCTCCCCTCTTTCATCTGGAGTTGTTTTTTTTATGGCCTCGAAGATATCGGGCTCAAAAACATACCTGCCAAACACTCCCAGGTTGGAAAAAGCCTTGTCCGGACTCGGCTTCTCGATCAAGTCCTCAATCTGAAACTCCCTCTCTGAGACCTGTTTGGACTTGACGATTCCATGCCTTTCTGTCTCACTTTCATCCACGTAACCCAGGACAATGACCGGAGCTTTAAGTTTGGAATAAGCCGCGATGAGCTGCTGGATACAGGGCGTGCTGCAGTCAAAGACATTATCAGGAAGAAGAACGGCAAACGGCTCATGGCCGATATATTTTTCAGCCATGAGGATGGCATGGCCTAATCCAAGGGCTTTCTTCTGCCTTATGTAGCAGAATTCAGCAAGGCTGGATAATTTTCTGACCTCATTCAAGAGCTCAAGCTTCCCCATCTCATCGAGAAGCCGCTCAAGCTTAGGGTTTCGGCGAAAATATTCCTGCAGGGATGACTTGCTGCTGCTGGTGATAATGGCAATGTTTCTGATTCCTGACTGAACAGCTTCCTCAACGCAGTACTGGATAAGAGGCTTATCGACCACAGGCAGCATCTCTTTTGGCTGGGATTTGGTGACCGGCAGAAAACGCGTCCCTAATCCAGCCGCAGGGATGACGGCATTTGTTATTTTCATTTCTTGCCTCTCAAAACGAACAGCAAAAATTTGCCTTCCTTAAGGCTTGCTGTCGCTTCTTCTTTATGGCCGATAAAAGAGAAGCGCATAATCTTTATTCTTTCAGAATTTATAGCTTATGGAGAGGCTGGGGACGACGACCTTCATGGTATAGGCGCCGGACATGGCAGATGCCCACTCAGGGTCTGTCGCCACTCTATCAGCAGGAACATTCCTGTTCTCGCCCATCATGTACTCGAGGCTGAAGTCGAGGTGAAGGCTGTCAAGGTCATAGCCGAATCCTAAGGTGATGACATTGAAGTCAAAGCTGGGAAGCAAAACATTCATCGTCCTATCAGGCGCAGGAGAGGGGTCGAGGTAGTATCCTGCCCGGAGAGCAATTCCTTTTATCCAGTATTCAGCCCCGAACCTGATTTGAAGAGCGTCACTCCAGTGCATTGGCCTTTGGTCATTTCCGCTCTGGGCCATCATCGCCTGCCAGACAACATCTTTGAATGTGGTCTCTATGGTGTCAATCTTCGACCATTGGGTCCACTGCAGGTCAGCGGTCAAGATGAGATTTTTTTTGGGATTAAATGCGACTCCGGCCGCTGCCCACAACGGCCAGGTCACTTCTCTCTCGATATCTGAAGTGTCATTGTATTCGAGCAAGCTCAGATTGGGAATGATTGCTTCTCCGCTGAATTTCACGGTGCTGGGTGTGCGCAAGGTTGCGCCCACGCTCAACTTCTCAATCGGCCTAAAAAGAATACCTAAGGTGGCCCCATAACCCCAGCCTGTCAGGCTTTCTTCATACTGGCCGAGGTTAAATTTTTGTGGAGGTAGTTCGGGAATAGTATAATCGACCGTGATAGAACCGGCATGGGTTTTCATGCTGAACGTTCCATAATTTATGTTCAGGGCTGCACCTATTGAAATCTGGTCATTCACCTTGAAGGCCAAGGCTGGAGCAAAGGTCACAAGCCCGACCTTGCTCATCCACATATAAGACGCATCCATGGTTAAAGGAGCAAAATCACCTCCATCCCAGGTTGAGCCAAGTCCTGACGGGATATAAGCGGCCATGGCCACGACAACTTTGTTGCTCACAGGAAGGCAGTAGGCAGCCAGCCCGGAAAGATAACTCTTCCTCTCTGTTTTGGCATCGACAAGAGAGTTTTGAAAAGTGCCGGAGGGAATGACATCCATTCCGTAAAAGCCAAAATATCTTCTGTCAAAACGGGCCATCCCTGCCGGATTCCAGTAGACGGCGCTGAAATCGTCGGCCAAGCCGACAAAAGCTCCACCCATGGACATGGCTTTCGAGCCAAGGCTGTTCAGGTTCAATCCGTTAGCCAACGCTGCAAGACTTAGAGAGCAGAAAAAAACGAGAACAAAAAAAATAGCTCTTATTGTTTTCATCGAGCCTCCCTTCAAAATTCTCCTCTGTTTTTGACTTCTAAAATCCCTGCCAAACATGATATCTCCTTTCCGCGTTTATCCAGAGACCCGCCTCGAGGCAGCGAACTAAACAGCCTGCACTTCCTTAACCTGGGGGACCTTCTTTTTAATCTAATTGCTGATCCCATGGGTCAAGGTCATCTGTCTCATCGGACATCCGCTGCAGGCTCCCAAAAGGCGAATTTTAACCACACCATCCTCTGTGACTTCGACCAGCTCTACATCTCCTCCGTCAGCTTTGAGATGAGGCCGAATCTCTTCAAGGGCCTTCTTAACTTCTTCCTTCATCCTTATTCTCCTTAAAATCTTAATTGCCGTTTATAATATATTAATATAATCAAATTGAGTGCATTTCACAAATCCTATGACAGACAGGAAGGCATCTCTGTTTGTGTGACTTCAAAGAGGCGTTGGAATCGCCCCTAAGGCCCCCATAGCGGAGAGGGGCCCCGTCGCTTTTTCGACGGGGGGAACCGACGGGACTGGTTCCCCACGGGGCCGAGGGGCGATTCCTAACGCCGAAGGAAAATCACACAAACGGAGATGGGTACATATCGACAGAAAT
>CAZGMN010000210.1:0-5834 GCA_964526905.1 uncultured Eubacteriales bacterium | reverse complement strand
ATCAAGAAACTCTCTTCTGATGATCGTCTTAACCATCTTTTTCGGTTTAAATTTCAATTCAATAATTAGCTGTTTTATCGCACATCATATCTCGTAAAAGAAAAATAAGCTGCAGCGAAGAAGATCAGGTTAAACAAGACGAGCAGGATGATATCAGGGGCCGTATCCTGAAGAGTCTTCTCCAGCGTCAGGAACTCATACCGGAATTTCGGATAGTCGATCTTCTCCGACGGAAACGAGCTCCCTCCGATCTGCCGCCGCGAGCGGCCGTCTTCGGATTCCAAGATATCGCTGAACCGATACTGGAAATCGACCTGGTAGAGTTGAATGTAATGAGCCTGGAGGCTCTGCCCGAAATTCTCGAGGTCGGCAATTCCGGTGTGGCAGAAATCCAGAGCGGCCTGGGTATAAACCGAGGCCGGAGATAAGCGGGCGATATTGAGGCTGAGCAAACGCTGAACTCCTTTCTCTTTTTCGTATTGGGCGTCGAACTTCTGGAGAGATTGGTCGAGCCGCTCCTCGTATTCTTTGGCCACGGGTTCGCGGGCCTTTCTGTAGCCCTCCCAGTCCCAAGTACCTTGGTTCTGTACGTTAAGATACTTATTCATCAAGGGAGCTAAGGCATTGCCTTTTTCTTTTTCGATCTGGTTACGGAGCTGAGCCCGTTTTGCCCTCATCAGCTCTTCGCTCTGGACCGGGTGAATGAGCGCGGCAATCGGCTCGCTCGTCTTAGGGATGATGAAGGTCAGGAAGATCCAGACAAAGAAGCCGGCCAGCAAGGCAAGATTCGTTCTGTGCGTCCGGGCCGAAATGAGCAGGCCCAGAGAAAAGAGGGCTGAGATGTAGAAAACAGAGAGCCCCAGCAGGGTCAGAATCCGCGCCAGATTTTCAGAGGTGAACAGCGGGAAGCCGTCGAGCTGGAGAAGCAACAAGGCGAGGGCGAAGCTGACCGCGAGCGGAATCAGAAGAACACTCAATCCGCCCAGAAACTTGGCGGTGATGACCGTGCTCCTCTTTGCCGGATTCGACAGCACCAGCTTGAGGGTCCCGGCTTCCTTTTCCGCGCAGATCATCGTCCCCGCATAGAGGACACCGAAGAGGCCGAGGAGAAAGCTGACGATGACGACAAAATCTAACTTGCCGTTGATGTTGCCCAGGATTTCGTTCTGGGCCTGCATGCCCTTAGCCTCTGTCTGATACTTGGAGAAGTTGACCGTCTTAGGAAGGATGCTCTCCAGGCCGATGCCGAACGTGCTCAAAATGCTCGGCTCGCGGTGGACCGCCCTCGTATCCTTGGTCTCCTTCTGGGTCGATTCATATTCGCGGAAGGCGTGCCTGTAGCTGGCGTAGTTCAGAAGAAGACTGGAGGGAACGAGAAAGAGGCAAAGGAGCGAAACGATCAAGAACTTCGGGCTGAGAAGCTGGTCTAAAAGCTCTTTTTTGAAAACCGTCGAAAACATCTTACCGTCTCGTCAATTTAATTCCAAAAACGACAATCCCGACCAGCAGCCCAATCAAGAGCACAATCAGGGCGGTGATGCCCAGGACATTCGTCTTGGCGCTGATATGAATGCGCACAATCTTATCCTCGGACTCGACCCTTCGGTTGGCGGCGATACACTCTGTCCTTATTCTTGGCTCGTAATCGCCGACAGAGACTTCTGCAGGGGGGATGAAGTCGATGTTGACAATCTCCTCTTTATTCTGCTCCAGGGTGGCAACGAGGTCCGGTTTAACCTCAGAGCGCCAGTTGAGGGGCAGGTCGGTATAGATTCTAATGTTGTTCAGAAGGCGCGTGCCTGTGTTTCTAACCCTCACTTCCATCTTCACATTCTCACCGACCCTGATCTCATGGTAGAGATTTAAGGCTTGAACTTCTATCTTTCCCACACCTCTGGGGATAATTTCCAGCCTGACATTTCCCGCTTTTAAGCTTTCTATCTCTTCTGGACTGAGATGAGTCTTGTCAGAGAGCATATCTGCGATTTTTGCCGACTGCTCGTTGTCAAGAGCCAAGATGTAAAATTCGATGGGCTTGTCGATAACAACCCGCTCGTCTGCATTCTTGGGAAGATAAAGCTTCAACGAGAGCTGCATGCTGGTCACGCCTTCAGTGAACTTTATCTGGGAGAGCCTGGCCTGCGTCTGGGGGTCGACGAATTCATAGGTGATTGGCTGCGGCAGATTGACAACCTGAAGTCTGAAGATGTTGGCTTCTCCGGTGAATTTTTCCAGGGACAAGTCAAAAGTCGCCTGGCTTTCCAAATCAGCCTCCTGGGAAAATTGGGCTGAGTTGACGGTAACAATGTTGGCGCTCACGCCTTTCTGAAGAAAGAGCGAGGTTGTCTCGTTCTTTCCGGCATAGAAAACATTGACATCCAGGCTCTCGACATCCTTTAAAAGCTGGAAAGTGACCTCTTTGACCGTCTCCAGAGGCATAGAAGCAATTCTCTGCTCATAAGGATCGGAGATGATTTTGCCTTCTGACTTCAAAGAAACAGAGACATCCTTAATCTCTTTCAAGAAATCCAGAGGAAAAAGGTCTTCGGCATTTATATTTAGCTTGGCAAGCTCCTTGAGCTCCCGTGAAGAATAACGAATCGAGACCCGAACATACTTCTTCCCGCTTCTGTCCTGATATTTAACCGCGCTGGCCACAGAGATTCTGGCTTCGCTGCCCATAAAACTGATCAGAGCCTCCTGGTAGGAAACCTGGGCCTGCAGATAAGCGGTTCTTGTCCTGGAAAAATCTTCTTCAGAGATCAATCCTTGCTCCTTCAATTTCAATGCCCTCTCAAAATCTCCCTTCAATTGTTCTAATTTGAGCTGGGCCTGCTTCAAAGCCAGAAGCTTCGTCGTTTGGGATTCCTGGGAATGAATAAAGTTTGAGCATAAAACGAGCAAGAAAAAAATCGCAAAAATTTTTGCATATCCTTTCATTCTCTCAACCTCCATAATTCGTCATCCTTCATTGAACAACTATCGCTTCTTCTTGGCAACCCATCACCATTTTCTATTGACACTTGATAACTGACCATATTTATCTTTTATCATACCTCACAAACAGGAAATATCCCAAATAGAAAAATAAGATGCATAAAAATACGAGAATCGCTGAATCAATGATAATCCGCCTCAGATTATCTTTAATCGAAGGAAGCTTTTCCTCAAACTTGGGAACGGAAGAAAATTCTACTGGAAGCGTAGAAATCCCCGTGTTCATTTCATAGGCAAGAGGAACAAAATGGGGACTTTTCGGATCAAGCTTATCTTTGGCTTCTACGAAACTATAAAGTTGCTCTCTGTATCGATTGACCTGGTCATAAAAATTCCTGAACCTGTTCACTCCGGAACCGGCTATTTCCTCAACGAGAGATCTGAAAATTGAAAAAGGAGATGTTTTTGTAACTGTCCTTGTTCTCTCGACCTGTTGAACCATCTGATTCAGATAATCATCAAAAATTTGATTGCGCACATTCAGCCATTCTCTTAGGTATTGATTACGAATATGAACATAGGGCTTAAAAGGGTCTCCCTCCCATGTAAAAGCGTTTTTATCCGTCTTGGAATATCTTTCAAAAAGCTCATCTTGTGTCCTTCCCATCTTTTTCTCTATCTGGGCGCGAGCAGGTATGGGATAAACATTATGGGCAATCAAATTGCCTGAAGCCGGAATGATGAACGCTGTAAGGATCCAGATGAAAAGAAGAGTCACGGCGCTTGTTATCGATTGAGAAAAAATCGAGGAAACAGTTATGCCAATTAACATAAATAAAGAGAGATAAATGAGAGAGACAAAAACAAAAATAGCGACTTTTGCATATTCAATAGAGATATTCTTGCCTAACCCTGTGATCAGAAGAGATATTATGGAGCCGATTAAAAAAGGGATTAAAAGAGAAAACAACAATCCTAAGAATTTTCCCAAGAAGACATGGGAAGTTTTGACAGAATTTGAAAAAATTAAGGATAAAGTTTTTTGCTCCTTTTCGCCGCAGACGGCATCATAGCCGAGGACGAAAGCCAGAAAACTGAGCACGATACTCACAATAAATTCCCAATCAATATGGCTGAATTCCCTCAATAAGAGATTACCTCGTCCCTCGACCTCAGGAAAATCTAAGACATAAATATCGGCCTGGAACTTGTTGGGCAAATATTTTTCATTGGCTTCTGAAAGAAACTCTAAAGGATTCATTCTTTTAAAAATATTCTGTCTGGATACGGCCAGTTGGCAGAGATTCTTGCTTTTTTCGTTCAAGAGGCTCTCATTTTCTGAGATGCAGCTTCTGTAATCAGCTATTTTTTGCTTGGAATGACCGCTAAAAATGATGCCACTGACGGCAAACAAAGCAATGGTCAGGACCAGAATGAGATAGAATCTGATTGTGTGGAAATTCTCCCGAAGCTCCTTAAGGATAACTTCCAAGACCATCTCTATCTCACGTCATAGAAATTGAAGGCCACAGCAGAGCCGATAAAAAGAATGGCATTGATAGTGATGAACAAAATGAGCAGAGAAATGACTTTGAGAAAAATGTCAGACATCCTCTCTCTCTGGTAAGTAAACCTTGGAAAATCGGACAGATCGAGCGGAGAGAAATCTTGAATTTTATAATAGCCGCCGTCCGGTTTGCGCCAGGGTGACCTCTTTGCGTACTCTTCATTAGAAAGAATGTCCTTCTCCTCCATCACAGTGAAAAAACGGAGGGAGTTAAAGGAACCTTTCGAATTTAAATAATTGAAGATTGACTCACGATATAGAGTTGCCTGCTGGATAAATCTTTCGTAGTTTAAGACACCTGTTTTGGAAACGAGCTCTGCAGTCTCTTGATACAATCCTGCAGGAGATATTCTGTTTAGAAAGCAAGCTAATTTCCCCTGCCTTTTAAGGAGAAGATAATAATCCTGTTTGATTTTCCATATTTCATCTGCTCTTTTTTTGTAAAGCGGTTCTGTAAAGGAGAAATATTTTTTATAATAATTAATTGCATTTTGGTTTCCGCTTACAAGCCACACTTTTCCTCTGTCAGGCCACATTCCCCCAGAATACGTCATCGGTGAGCGGTTCAATTCCCACCAAGTGTTGAATTTTTCTCTGATTTGATTATCAATTTCCTTAATCTTTGGCTCAATCGATTTTTCAAGAGGGACAGGTTTGATGACAGTTGCAAGATAAGTCGAAAGGTTAGGGATAATAATAACCAGGAATATCCACAAGAGAAGACAGGAGATTAAAGTATGAGAAGGTTTCTTGGTCAAAGAAGAAAGGCCCAAGCCCAAGATAAGGAAAATCGAGATGTAAAACAAAGTGAACAAGGCGAAAACAGATATTCGGAGCCAGTTATCTTTACCTAAATTGGGGAAATAAATCATTATGATTGTGAAAGAGACAAATAGGCTCAATAAAAAAGAAAGAGCCAAAGTGGTCATATTTCCTAGATATTTTCCTAGGATTATCTTGAATCTTGAAACTCGCTGGGAAAGAAGCAGTCCCAGAGTTCCGCTGTACTTTTCCCCAGAGATGGTATCAAAGGCAAAGAGCATGGCCAATAAGCTGATGACGATACTGTAGACCAGAGTTAAATCGAGAGAAGAAAAGATATTGAGAAGAGGGTTTTCCACTATGTATTTTTTTGTTGGATAAGGAACCTCCATGCGAGAGATAAGGACTGAATTTCCGAGTCTATTGGCTACACCGATATTCAGAACGGATAAAACTTCAGGAGGCTTGATCGCAGTATATTCAATGGTGGAATAGACCCTGTTTTCCTTTAACTTTTTTTTCAGTCTCTTGGACAGAGAACATGTATTCTTGATTCAAATCCTTATAA
>CAZGMN010000209.1:0-5836 GCA_964526905.1 uncultured Eubacteriales bacterium | reverse complement strand
CGGCTTTTGTTTTTGGGGCCATGGTCCGGGGATTTTATATCAGAGGCCCGATGCGTGACAGGGAATACAGCATTAACCAAGGCACAGATTTGCTCCATAGTTTTTTCCTCTCTGGGATAAAGAAAGACAGAAAAGGTTAAAAGGAGTGTCAAGATGAAGAAAGTAAAAAGACTGCTTTTGATTGCCCTCTTGGTCTTTTCTTCAGTTAAATTTTCTTCTCCTCAGGAAACACTGACCCTGACCCTCGAGGAGAGCATCCGCTTGGCTTTGGCCCAGAACCCAAGTTATCTGGCTACCGAAGAGAAAGTGGAAACAGCCAGAGCCCGAGTTAGGGAGGCTGCAGCGAGTTTCTTTCCCTCTTTGAATGCCCAGGGGCTCCAGACACTTGATGAGAAGCTTTTCGTCCTGGAGTTCCCTTCCTTTATTCCAGGCCAACCTCCGCAGAGAATGTCCATCGACTTTACAAAAGATTATCAATTTTCATTATCTCTTACCCTGCCCATTTTCACCAGCGGCCGCTTGACCTCAGGATTCAAGCAAGCCAAGTACAATCTTCTTTCCAGCGAAGAAGGAGCAAGGCAATCGAAGCAAACGACAGTTTTTAACACCAAGCAGGCTTTTTACAGCTGCCTTCTTGCCAAGAGTTTCGTCAGGGTGGCCGAGGAAGCTGTAGAAGTCGCGGAGAAACATTACAATAATGTAAAAAGCCTCTATGAAGTCGGGATGGCCTCCAAGTTTGACCTGTTAAGGTCTGAAGTGCAGGTCGCCAACCTGAAACCTCAATTGATCAGGGCCCGCAACAGCTTGAAGATTGCAGAGCTGGCTCTGAAAACTCTCCTCGGATTGGACCTTTCCCAGTCGGTCGAAATTAAGGGAGAGCTGGCCTTTGAGCCTTTTGAGCCTGATTTGGAAGAATCGATTTCCAAGGCGCTTTTCAACAGACCTGAGGTCAGCCAGGTCAGGTATCAGAAAGATATGGCAGGAGAGATGCTGAAGATGGCTCGAGCCTCCTCTCTGCCGACCATCGCTTTATCCGGGAATTACAACTTCTGGGCTGATAACTTCAATTTTCAGAAAGACAATTGGCAGAGCTATTATACAGTCAATCTTGCCTTCTCCATTCCAATCTTCAACGGCTTTGCCGCCTCTGCCCGGGTGGCTCAGTCCAAGGCTATGATCAAGGAGATAGAGCTTGCCGATAAAGGGCTTCAGGACATGATAAAATTCGAAGTCAGACAGGCCATCCTCAAGCTGAAAGAGGCCCATGAGTCCCTCCTTTCTCAAGAAAAAAATGTTGAACAGGCTCAGGAGAGTTTGAGAATTGCCGAGTTGAATTTCACTGAAGGAATGGCGACAACGCTCGACGTCAGTTCGGCCCAAGCCGCATTGAGCCAGGCCAAAACAAATTATTCCCAGGCCCTTTACGATTATGTCATCTCTCGAGCCCAGCTGGAGAAAGCGATGGGAGTCGATTTGGAAGGAACAAGCTCGAAAGAAAGTAAAGAATGAAAATATTGAAAGATGAACGGAGGATTTAGATGAAAAAAGTAACAGTTGCAAGAGTTCTTGCTCTTCTTCTCCTTTTTCTTTTCTTTTTCAGTTGCCGTTCGCAAGACAAAAAGGAAAGTGTAAAGGAAGAGACTTTTGCTGCCGCTCCAGTCAAGGTCTTCGAAGTCAAAAGGCAGAAAATTTCTGAAAAACTATTTTATACAGGGTTGATTGAAGCCTGGAAGAAGATAAACATAACGCCGGATGTTGGAGGAAAAATCGCCAAGATCTATGTCCAGGAGGGAGACAGAGTCGAGGAAGGGCAGCTTCTGGCCGAGCTGGACACCAAAGCCATTGGGCTTCAGCTCGAAGCGGCCAAAGCCGGTTTGGCCGTGGCTGAGGCGAATTATAACGATTCTCAGAAAAATATGGAGAGGATGGAGCGATTGAAAAAGGAGAATGCTGTCTCAGACCAGCAGTATGAAAAAGCTCGGCTTGGCTATGAAGCGGCTGAAGCCCAGCTACAACAAGCCCGGTCGGCATTGAATTTGGCTCAGCACAGCCTGGATGTCTCTCTGATGAAGGCGCCTTTCAGCGGGGTGGTCGCCTCGAGAAATGCTGAAGTCGGCGATGTCATCAACCCGATGATGGGCGGCTTTTCTCCTGCCAGCGGCGTTCTGACTCTCATGGATTTCTCTCGGATAAAAATAGCCATAGATGTCTCTCAGCAGGATTTTGTCCGCATCAAAAAAGGACAGGCTGTGTATCTCAAAGTCACCGCCATCCCGGATAGAGTTTTTGAGGGCTATGTCTCTCTTGTCAACCTAACTGCCGACCCGATGACCAAGAAATTCAAGGTTGAAGCCACGATTGATAATTCTGATTTGGTACTAAGGCCAAACACCTTTGGCGAGATAACACTGGAAGTCAGCACCCATGAAGATGCCCTGGCCATTCCCCAGAAAGCTGTGCTCGAGAATAAATACATCTTCGTCGCTCAGGGAGATGTCGCCCAAAGAAGAGAGGTCTCTCTGGGGCTCCAGAATTCAGAGTTGGTTGAGGTAACTCGAGGGCTCAAAGAAGGAGATTTGGTTATCGTCGAAGGAAACTTTGGCCTTGAGGACGGGGCAAAAATAAAGATTGAAGAGGTTTCCAAATGAAGATCCCAGAATTTTCTGTTCAGCGCAAAGTCACAACGGCCATGCTGGCCATGATACTGGTCGTCTTGGGATTTATCGCTTTGACCGAGCTCGGCCTGGATTTATTCCCTGATATTGAATTCCCAACAATATCCGTGATCACGACTTATCAAGGAGCTTCTCCAGAAGATATCGAGAACACAATCACCAAGCCTTTGGAGCAGGTCATCAATACAATCGGCGGAGTTAAAAAAGTCAACTCGACTACCTCAGAAGGAGTTTCATTGATTTTAGTCGAATTTGAGTGGGGAACAAACCTCGATTTCGCCGCCCAGGATATCAGAGACCAAATCGGCCTCTACAAAGCCTATCTCCCCCAAGATGCCTCAGACACCCTTGTGGTGAAATTCAGCCTTGCTCAAATACCGATTATCTTTTATGGAATAACTTCAGACAGGATGCCGACTTATGAGCTCCAGCAGTTGATCAAGGATGAAGTCGGCCCCCGGCTGGACAGGGTTGAAGGAGTGGCCTCAGCCCAGGTTTTTTCCACAGACATCAGAGAGATTCTGGTTGATATCAACAAGGCTGCTCTCGAATCTCTTGGCCTTTCGCTGGACCAGATTCTTCTTGCCCTGCGAATGGAAAATATGAATCTTCCTGCCGGCCGAATTGTGGAGAGGCATTTCGAATTCCTGCTGAGAAGTCTCGGCGAATTCAAATCCGTGGACGATGTCCGCAACGCTGTGGTTGGTTCGAGTCAAAGCGGCGAGCCGATTTATGTCAGAGATGTAGCGGAAGTCAAAGACACGATGAAGGAGGCCCGCTATTTAGGGCGAGTCCAGGGCCAGAAGGCAGTTTTTCTAGTCCTCAACAAACGCTCCGGGGCCAATACCGTTATCACCACCAGGGATGCCAAGAAAGAATTGGCAAAGATAATTGAAACTCTTCCTCCTGATATCAAATTTCATGCTATCTTTGACCAGTCGGACATGATTCTGAGAGTTGTCAAGAGGACCGTCAACAATGCTTTGATCGGCGGTATCCTGGCCATTCTTTTTATTCTCATCTTTGTTCAAAATTGGCGGCCGACGATTACCATCGCCTTAGCCATTCCTCTTTCTATCATCACCACCTTTATCGCTTTTTACCTTGCAGGCTATACCCTCAATTTATTGACTCTTGGAGGCTTAGCCTTGGGTATCGGGATGCTGGTCGATAATGCCATTGTTGTCATCGAGAACACTTTTCGCCATATCGAGGAAGGGAAAGAGAGGAACGAGGCGGCAAAGGTCGGCGCCTCTGAAGTGGGAATGGCCATCACCGCCTCGACTTTAACCACCATTGCTGTTTTCTTTCCGATGGTCTTTGCTCACGGAATTACAGGAAGGCTGACGCGCGGGCTGGCCCTGGCCATAGCCTTTTCACTGATTGCCTCGCTTTTTGTTGCCCTGACAATTGTTCCGCTTGTTGCCTCTCTTCTCTTCAAGGTCAGCGCTCGACAGAAAAAAGCAAGACAAAACAACGAAGGAGTATCCAGGCTGGTCGGCCGGTTCGACAAAGCAAGGGGTCTTTACCGAAACTCATTGCGCTGGGCCCTGGAGCGAAGGCGGCTGGTTCTTGGAGGAACAATAGGCCTGTTCTTGCTCTCCCTGGCCATCATTCCCTTCCTGGGAACTGAGTTCATGCCTTCCATGGACCGGAGCATGTTCATGCTATCGGTTAAGATGCCTGTGGGAACAACCATTGAAGAGACAAACCGAGTTGTCGAGATGGTGGAAAAGCTGATGGTTCAGGAGCCTTCGATAAAAATCACAACGGCCCAAGTTGGCTCTCAGGCAGAGGATAGTCCTGCGGATGCAGCCGGAGGCTTCGGCATCGAAGGGACTCATCAGGGCATTCTCTGGGTGGGATTGGTTGACAGGAACAAAAGAAAGCTCACCGACACTCAAATCTTAGAGAGAATTCGAGGAAGGCTTCCCAAACTAAGAGACGTTAAGTTTGAAGCCCTGGATATGGGTCAGATGATGATGGGAGGGGCAAGCTCAGCGGTGGAGATAAAAATCTTCGGCAAAGAACTCGATCAGCTCAAAGAGCTAGCTGATAACTTAGTAGAGAGGATCAAAAATGTAGAAGGATTGAGGGATGTCACTCATTCTCTTGCTAAAGGAAAACCTGAATACCATATCTCCATTAACAGAGAGCAGGCGTCACGGCTGGGATTGATGGTCAGTCAGGTGGCCAACGCTGTCCAGACAGCAACCCTGGGAAGAGTCGCCACCCAATACAGGGAAGAAAGTGAGGAAATTGATATTCGCGTTCGGTTTGATGAAAAATTCAGAGATACTCTGGATGCGATAAGAAACATTCCCATCGTGACTCCTTTAAAGACCATGGCCCGCTTGGACCAAGTTGCTTCGATATCAAGAAGTGAAGGTCCGATCAAGATAACAAGGGAGAATCAGGCCAGGGTAGTGACTGTCAGTGCAAATATTACAGGCAGGGATTTGGGAAGCGTCGTCCGAGACATCAAAAAGAGAATGGCTGATGTCCAAAAGGGATTGCCTTCGGGCTACTTTCTTGAAATCGGCGGTCAGTATGAGCAGATGACCGATGCCTTCAAAATCATGGCCGCTGCTTTTGCCCTGGCGACGCTCTTGGTTTATATGATCATGGCTTCCCAGTTTGAATCCTTCCTCCATCCGTTTATCATCATGTTCACCATTCCCTTAGCTGTCATTGGAGTCATTCTGGCGCTGCTCGTCTCAGGGCAGCCTATCAGCCTACCGGCCCTGATTGGCGTTATTATCCTGGCAGGAATTGCGGTTAACAACGCTATCGTCATGATTGACTATATCAATCAGTTGAAGAGAAGAGGCATAGAGAAGGGAGAAGCCATCCTCCAGGGATGCGTAACCAGACTCAGGCCGGTTCTGATCACGGCTCTGACGACAATCGCCGGAATGCTGCCCATGGCTATTAGCACCTCAGAAGGGTCGGAGATGAGAGCCCCGATGGCCATCACGGTTGTTGGCGGATTGACAGCCACGACCTTTCTGACGCTGTTTATTATTCCCATCATCTACAGCTTTTTTGACAAGGTTAAGTTCTCAAGGGCTAAATAAGTAAAGAGATAGCTCAGGCTGGGTGGTGAAAAAACACGCAGGCTTTGCCCCAGCGAGGCAAAGCCTGCTCGGTTTCAGGCTTCG
>CAZGMN010000208.1:0-5941 GCA_964526905.1 uncultured Eubacteriales bacterium | reverse complement strand
GAAGAATTGCCCGGCTTAAGGGCGCTAGAAAGATAAAAAGATGGCTGAGATAAAGAATCGAACGCTGGCAGGAATCTTCCTCATCTCTTCGGCAACCCTTTGCCTGGAGATATCCTTAACACGATATTTTTCCATCTCCCAGCAGTATCACTTCGCTTTCTTGGTCATCAGTATAGCTTTCTTAGGATATGGAGCCAGCGGCTCTTTTCTTTATCTATTCAAAGTTTCGAGCTCCTTCGCTCTTGAAAAATTTCTATCCTCGACCTCCCTTCTCTATGCCTTAGCCATTCTTCTCAGCTTTCTTCTCTGCAATGCCATTCCTTTTGACCTCCAAAGGCTTGCCTGGGACAAAAACCAGATATTCTCCATTTTTCTCTTTGACCTTTTCTTGGGCCTTCCTTTCTTTTTCGCCGGCCTGACAATCTCCTTTGCCATCTCCAGGGCTTCAAGTCTCGTCAATAAAATATATTTCTCTGACCTCCTGGGTGCCGGGGCCGGAACGCTCCTGGCTCTATTCGTCTTTCTTCCCAAGGGAGATAAGGGAGTTATCATCTCCATTTCCTTCCTGGCTCTTTTGGCTTCCCTCCTCTTCAGCCAAAGCCGACCTCTCCGCTTCAGGCTTCTTCTCGCCCTTCTCATGGCTGCAGAGATCGGACTCTTCTTGAGCTCTCCTTCGTGGCTAAGTTTCAGAATTTCTCCCTATAAAGCCCTTCCTCTGGCTTTAAAATATCCTGGAGCGAAACACCTTTTCACAAGATGGAATGCCATCTCGCGGGTTGACATTTTGGATTCGCCCGCTGTGCGCTATGCCCCGGGTTTAAGCCTCTTATACGGCCAAGAGTCTCCTCCTCAACTCGGCCTTTCCATAGACGGAGGGGAGCTCTCCGCTGTCACCCGCTTCGAAAAGAGCAAGGAGCCTTCATTGGAATTCATCTCCTCTCTTCCCTCCTCCCTGGCTTTCTCTTTTATTGAAAAGCCGAAGACCCTGATCATCGAGCCAAAAGGAGGGTTGGATGTTCTCTCGGCTCTTGCCTTTAACTCCTCTCAAATCGCTGTTGTCGAGAGCAATCCGCTGGTGGTGATGCTTCTCCGCAAGGAGCTTGCCTCATTCTCCGGATATATTTATTCTCAGCAAAAGATTGATGTCGTCTCAGCTTACAGCCGATCTTTTTTAAAAAAGGAAAAAAGATGCTTTGATCTAATTGTTTTTTCTCTGACTGATGTCTTTGGCGCTTCCGCAACAGGACTCTATGGATTCAGCGAAAATTATTTGTATACCATTGACTCTTTTATTCATATTCTCAGCCGATTATCTCCGGATGGAATCGTCAGCATCAGTCTCTACCTCCTTCCTCCTCCTCGCCAGGAGGCAAGAATGCTGGCAACCTGGGTCGAGGCTCTGGAAAGGAGCGGCATCGACCCTTCATCTTGTATCGTTGCCATCAGGAGTTTGGGGACAATCAGCTTTTTTATTAAAAAGAAACCTTTCTCCCAGGAGCAAATCCAGAAGCTCAAGGATTTTGCGAACCGCTGCCTTTTTGACCTTGTCTACTATCCGGGGATAAAGGTTGATGAGGTCAACATCTATAACAAATTCGAAAAGCCAATCTACTACAACCTCAGCCTTCAGCTCCTCTCTCCGGCAAAAAGAAAAGAATTTTATAAAGATTACCTTTTCAAGGTGAGGCCGGCAACTGACGACAGGCCCTTTTTCTTCAACTTCTTTAAGCTCAACAGGCTTTCAGCCACCTACCGCGCTCTTGGCCGGAAATGGCTGCCCTTTCTTCAAGGAGAATTTCTCGTCCTCATTCTCCTCATCCAATCCGTCTTTATCGCCTTTATCCTGATTGTCCTGCCGAATTTTTTCCTTAAAAAAGTGGACCGAGGAAAATTCTTCCCTTATAAGATTTTCTTTTATTTTGGCCTGATTGGCATGGCTTTTATTTTTGTCGAAATAACCTTTATCCAGAAATTTATTCTTTTTCTCGGCCATCCTCTCTATTCAGCGGCGACGATTATCTTTTCTCTTCTCGTCTCATCCGGACTAGGGAGCTTCTTTTCCAAGAGAATTCTTGGCCGGAGCTTAAAAAAAAATCTGCAGCGAATTCTTTTTCTTTGCGCGCTGCTCATTGCGGCTTATGTCTTTCTCATCCCTCTCTTCTGCAAAAGCTTGATCGGATTCAATCTTGTCCTGAAAATGCTCATCGTCTTTTCTCTCATCTTTCCTCTCGGCTTCTTGATGGGATTCCCTTTTCCCAGCGGAATTCGAATGCTTGAGGAGGGAGGGAAAGAACACATTCCCTGGGCATGGGCCACCAATGCCTTCTCTTCGGTTATTAATTCGATTTCGGCCCTGATGCTGGCCTTCTGGGCGGGATATAATCTGGTCTTGGCCTTGGCCGGAGGAGGATACCTACTTACGCTTTTCTTTCTCGATTTCTCCAACCATGGGAACAAAAACAACGTCTGAAATATATCTCACCTGCGGCTTATCCTTTATTTTAGTCACGAGGGTGAGGGTCTGAAAGTAGAGAGTGCTCCCCAGAGGAATGATCAGCCTCCCCCCTTCCCTCAGTTGATTGAGAAGAGGGGGAGGAATATGATTGGCCGCACAGGTGACGATTATCGCATCAAAGGGAGCGTATTCTTCCCAGCCAAAATAGCCGTCATCCCATTTGACCTGAACGTGGGTGTAATTCAGCTTTCGCAGCGTTTCGGCCGCTTTTTTGGCTAGATTCTCTCTAATCTCGATCGAATAGACGCTATCCGTTAGCCGGGAAAGCACAGCAGCCTGATAGCCTGAGCCGGTCCCTATTTCTAAAACTTTTTCTCCCGGCTTCAGATTAAGGTGTTGGGTCATCAGAGCAACGATATAGGGCTGGGAAATCGTCTGCCCCTCGCCAATAGGCAAGGGATGGTCCTCATAGGCCTGGTCGTGCAATTCAGAACTGACGAAGAGATGGCGGGGGACTTCTCCCATAGCCTCAAGGACTTTCCTGTCAGTTATATCGCGCGCTGCGAGTTGGTTGCGGACCATGGCTCTTCTTTCCCGTGTATAAACATCTTCTTGGCCAAGCAAAAGGAGAATAATCGAAAAAACAAGCAAAAAATCAAAAAAAAGCTTTGAAAAACCTCTTAGGCTCATCTCTTTTCTCTTTGCCTGCAATTCTTATATTATAATTTTATTCTTTCATTCGAACAAATTAAATAGTCTTCTCAAGCATACGTACCTCCATGGCATGAATAGGCGCTTTATCGAGATGCCCGGACTGAGCCATAGCATGCTTTTCGTCATAGATAGAGACTTCAATATTTATTATTGCCTCCAAAATTATATATCTGTTATATACAAATCTCCTTATATATTAAAAAACATTACTTAATACTGCCTCATCGGCGGTGATGATGGCTCTCATCCCAAGGGGTGAAGGATTGACCTTAAAAATCACCTTTTAAATCCTCCTATCTGGTGATTGACTGCCAGATGAATATCTGAAAATATAAAGAACTGTAAAAACTAAAGTTACATTTTTAAAAAAGGATTTCAGGATGAAAGGCCGCTCAAAAGGAAATATTATCTTCATCCCTGAAAAGAGATGGGCCGCAAAAATTTTATCGACGGTCAGGAGAGGAGGATTTAAAGCAAATCTGAATTCAAAAAATTTCGAGGTTACTTTTGGAATTGACAAAGGTTAATTTTTTTGATAGGAATAACTTAACGAAAATGGGCAGAAAAATAAATCGACTTTCTCTACCGAAAAAAAAAGCAGTTTATCCCGGTTCTTTTGACCCAATTACCAACGGACATTTTGACATCATCCAGAGGGGACTGAAAATTTTTGATAGAATTCTCATTGCAGTTTTGGAAAATCCCAAAAAAAAACCTTTATTCTCAACTCAGGAAAGGATCAATATGATCCGGGATACTTTTTCCGGATATAAAAATGTCGAAGTGAAATCCTTCCACGGTCTTCTTGTGGAATTCGCGAGAAAAAACAAAGCAAAAATCGTCATAAGAGGACTGAGGGCGATTTCTGACTTTGAGTACGAATTTCAAATGGCCTTGATGAACCGCAAGCTCAACCCGGAAATCGAGACATTTTTCATGATGCCCAGTGTCGACTACTCTTTCTTAAGCTCAAAACTGGCAAAGGAAATTTTCATGCTGGGCGGCTGCCTCAAAGATTTAGTCCCCCAGGAAGTTGAAAAAAGGCTCAGAGAAAAATTCAAAAAAAACCCAAAATTTAATTTATAGCCTAAGGGAGAGAGAAATGTTTGGATTGGGCAAACCAAAGGGATCGGTTGGATTAGACATCGGTTCTTCTTCGATCAAGGCTGTCGAGCTGAAGTCAAGGAAAAAAGGAGGAGAAGAGCTCTATGAAGTGGCGAAGATAGGGATAGAATACTTGCCGCGCGATGCGATTGTCGAAGGGACAATCATGGATTCTGAAGCTGTGAGCGAAACCATAAAAATGATATTTGATGAGAATAAGATTTCCAATAAGAACGTCGTCATCTCTGTTTCAGGAAGCTCAGTCATTATCAAAAAAATTTCCCTCCCCTCCATGGAAACAGAGGAGCTGGCTGAATCCATCATTTGGGAGGCCAGGCACAACATCCCCTATCCTTACGAAGAGACGAATGTCGATTACGCTATTTTGAGGCCGCCTTCATATGCGGAGGAAAAAAACTTAGACATTCTTCTCGTTGCCGCCAAAAAAGACAAGATCATCAACTACAGCAACGTGATCATTCAGGCCCGCAAAAACCTGCAGGCCATAGAAGTGGATGCCTTTGCCCTTCAGAACGCTCTGGAAATAAACTATCCCGATATCTTTAAGACTAAGACAATTGCTCTTATAAATCTTGGAGCCAATACAACCAACATTATCGTCATTGAAAAAGAGAATCCTCAATTGTTCAGAGACCTCTCCATCGGCGGCTCTTATATTACGGAAAATATAAGAAAGGAACTGGGCATCAGCTCTGAAGATGCCGAGAAAGCCCTCAAAGGAATCCCCCCCAAAGACCTTCCGGCTGAACAAGTCGAGAATGCCGTCTCGACCAATATCGAACATCTCCTTGAAGAAATCGAGAAGACTTTTTCTTTTTACGAAACAGGAGAAGGAAAAGAAAAGAAGATTGAAAAAATCTTTTTAAGCGGCGGATTAGCCGGCGTAAAGGACCTTTCCAAATTCTTCGACCAGAAGTTTAAAATAGATACAGAAGCCTTCAACCCATTTCGGAGTATCATCTATAACGAAAGAAAATTTGACTCCATCTATTTTCACGAAATGTCACCTCTTTTCGGGGTAGCCACCGGACTCGCAACAAGAAAAATGGAAGCATAAGACAATGATCAGAATAAACTTATTAAAAGCTGAGGCCAAGGCGCCTATCGTTGAGGAAGTTAGAGTCAGTGAAAGAAAACTGCCGGTCTCTCCCAGCCTCATCCTCGGTCTGGTTATCATCATTATTGCCGCGGTTGCCTTTATTCAAACAAATTCAATCAGCAGAGAAAAGAATCTGTTTAATCTGATCCAGGAAGAGAAAAGCACGCTGGGGGATGTGGAAGCCAAGTTAACCAAGGTCGAAGCACAAAGGACGACCATCATGAAGAAGATAAACCTCATCCGGGATTTAAAGTCTTACCAGGAAGTTGCTGTGAAAATAATGGATGAAATAAGCAAAGATATTCCTGATTGGGTCTGGCTTGACGAGATCACCTATGACAAGAAGCAGGTTCGGATAAAGGGGAAGGCCCTCTCCAATAAACTGATTGCCGATTATATAGACAATTTAGAGGCAAGCCCCACTTTCGAAGGAGTCGAACTCATCTCTTCTATTCAACAAACAAGAGGAAATGAAAGATTTTTAGAATTTTTATTAAATGCTTATTGACTTAACTCAACAAGCAGTTTACCCTGTAGAAAACTATTTC
>CAZGMN010000207.1:0-5997 GCA_964526905.1 uncultured Eubacteriales bacterium | reverse complement strand
CCAGGCCAGGGGTCCCTCTGCCCCCCAAAAACATTTATCATTAAGCCTTAATCTTCTTATATATAGATAATTTTCAGGACATATAAATCAATAATGAAGATCTTAAGCCTTACTCTGCTTGTCAATGACGACTGCAATTTTAGCTGCACCTATTGTTATCAGAAAAAAAGCAGAAAATACATGGACTATTCCACAGCAGAAAAAGCATTGGTTTTTTTTTACCTTGGCTAAAAAAAAATTATTTTCTAAACTTTTGCGGAGGAGAGCCTCTCCTTTCTTTTAACCTTATAAAAAAAATCCTATCCTTCCTCGATAAAAAGAACAAAGAGCTCAAGAAAGGAGCTAACTATTCCCTGACGACCAACGGCAGCCTTCTTACAGAAGAGGTCATTCAATTCCTCAACAAATACAAGTTTTCTGTCGTCCTGAGCTTTGACGGATTGGCCCAGGATTCACAGAGAAAAAAAGGAAGCTTTCAAAAGACAGTCTCCCTCATTGAAAAATTATTGAAATGCCCTGATATTGAGCTCTTGGTCAACAGCGTCTTCACTCCTCAGAGTGTGGATTCGTTTTCAAAATCCATCCAACTCCTCCTGGACCTTGATGTTCCTGAGATCAATTTTGCCTTTTCCATTCTCCAGCCCTGGAAAAAGGATTCACTCCTCAAACTCATGAATGAAATCAAAAAACTGAGGACAATTCTTCTCGCCCACTACAATAAAAAAGGCGCCTTCCCGGTCATGAATTTCAGTAATGAGCCGGGCAGAGGGATTTTCTATTGTGCGGCCGGAAAAGACAGGCTCGTCCTCACTCCTGATGAAGAAGTCTGGGGATGCCAGCTCTTCCCTGAATATTTCAATGAAAGAAAAAATTCACCTGAATTCAGAAAATTCTTCTTCGGCACTCTGGATAATTTCATGGGCGATTATAAAAATATATACCGCCGAATCCATAAAAATTATGCCTGGCTTGCCATGGATAATTACTCGACTCCGACAATGGATTGCTGCCTTTGCTCTGATCTTGACGATTGCCAGATTTGCCCGATTAACGCCGCCTTTACCGGAAGCCCGCTGGGGAAAATTCCCGATTATGTTTGTGAGATCCAGAAGATAAAGATTAAAGAGATAAAAAAATTCAGAGAAGAAACATCAAAAAAATCAAAAGGAAAGGATTGTAAAAAGAAGGCAAGAAAATTATAATTCAAAAGACAACTCAAATGAATAATTTTTGCGGCGGGTCTTCTCAACATCCCGCCTGAGCTTAATCACATCACTGACTTATGGATGCTTTCATCCTATAAAGATAAGGAGGCAAGCATGGACAGAAACAATCCCAAAGCTTACCTGGGTATCGTCGTTATGCTTGGAGCTGTCTGGGGACTCTCTGAGGCGGCCCTGGGCATGGGGCTTCGCAGTTGTGCTTCTTTTTTCTCCGGCTCGGTCATGACAGGTGTTGCTCTCTTTTTTATCGCATCGGCCTGGGTCTTGAACGGAAGTATTTTTGGCGTCGCCCAGCTCGTTATCATCACCAGCCTCTTCAAGATGTTTGACGCCCTGCTTCTTTCTCTACCCGTCCGGCACGGAGCTGTGGCCAATCCTATCTTTGCTTTCTTGACAGAAGCGGCAGCCTTTCTCCTCCTGGCCTTTATCTTCAATGAAAAGCTGAAAGAAAAGACCTCAGGACAGGCTCTGATGGGCGCGATGGCAGCCCTGTTGGCTGTCAACCTTTTCCCGCTTGTGAAATATGCAACCGGCATTCCAGCCTGCGTCTTTCCTGGAACAGGCTATCCCCTCTCCCTCTATTATTCTCCCATCGCCGTTTTTCTCTCCTCAGCCACTGTGCCTCTTGGAATCTTGGTTGGAGTCAGACTCAAAGTCCTGGAGAAAAAGCTTGAAGAAGCGAACCTGGGGAGGAAGCTGAGGTATCTTGCCTCGCCCGTAACTCTCATTTTATGCCTGGCCATTATCGCTTTAATCAGGCTCGGCTAATCAAGACTATTTTTTCTGGAAGAGGAGAGACAAGATGGAAAAGGTCAAAGAAAAGCGAAGAAAAACATTTACAAGGAGAGATTTTCTCAAGGGATTCGGCGGCGGGGCTATTAGTGCAGCTGTTCTTCCCAAACTTCTCGCCCAGGAGATGAGCTCTCTTCGGACAAAAAAGGGCAACATTCCGCTCTATTCGAGGAAAGAAATCACTCTCACTGTCAACGGAAAAAAAGTGCGGCTTGTGGTTGAACCAAGAGAGACTCTGCTCGATGTCCTGAGAGAAAGATTGAATTTGCCCGGAACAAAAAAAATATGCAACAGAGGAGAATGCGGCGGCTGCACAGTCCTCCTTGACGGATTTACTGTTTACTCCTGCCTCTATCTGGCTATAAGAGCCGATGGAAAAAATATTACCACTATCGAAGGTCTGGCATCCGCAGATAAGCTTCACCCTGTCCAGCAGGCATTCATCGCTAAAGACGGCTATCAGTGCGGATTCTGCGCACCGGGGTTCATCATCTCCTCTGCGGCCCTGCTCGATAAAAACAAGACTCCAAGCCTGGAAGAGGTCAAAGAAGCTCTTTCTGGAAACCTCTGCCGCTGCGGAAATTACGCTAAAATCTACGAAGCTGTCTTGACGGCTTCCACGAGGAGGCCTTAGATGAGAAAGAGAGACTATTTAAAAGACATCGAAGCCCCGAGCCTCCTCTACTTCGAGGAATTTGGGGATAAAGAAACTCAACAGCCTGCCGTCATCCCCCCTCCTGAAAAGGAGAAATTCAAGATTATCGGCAATGTTGTGCCCAGAATAGACGGCGAAAAAATTGTCACCGGACAGGCTCCTTTCACCCACGACATCCAGCTTCGAGGGATGCTCTATGGAAAAATTCTAAGGAGTCCCCATCCTTGTGCTGATATCGTATCTGTGGATTTAAGCGGAGCTTTGAGCCTGTCGGGCGTCAAGGCTGCAATCCAGCTTAAAGAGGGCAAGGTCAGGTACGCCGGCGAGCTGGTAGCAGCAGTGGCTGCTGTGGATGAGAATACAGCAGAAGAAGCTTTAAAGCTGATAAAAGTCGAATACAAGCCGCTTCCCTTTGTTGTCACGCCAGACAAGGCGATGGAAGAAGGAGCTCCTCAGGTTCTCGACCAGCCAAATCTCCGGAAAATAAACGACTACAGCCGCGGAGACATCGAGATAGGTTTCAAGGAAGCAGACATCGTCCTGGAGCGGACTTATAAAACAGCCGTGGAAATCCACCAGGTCGCTGAAACCCATTCCAGCGTTGCCAAGTGGGAAGAAGAGAATCTGACTGTCTGGGATTCCACCCAGGCTATTTTTAGCGTCAGGGACGGTCTTGCCCGCGCTCTGAACATCCCTGCCAGCCGGATAAAAGTCATCAAGCATTACATGGGAGGTGGTTTCGGAAGCAAGCTAGGCTTGAACGATTACACAGTTGCCGCAGCCAAGCTGGCCAAGGAAGCAGGTAGGCCTGTGAAAATAGCTCTCTCCAGAAAAGAAAATTCAATTTGTGTCGGAAACAGGCCTTCTTCTCTGCAAACCATAAAAGGAGGAGTTAAAAAAGACGGGACCCTCACCGCTCTCTATTATAAAAATTACACCTGCGGAGGAGTCGGAGCAGGAGACAGTTGTGCAGAGCCTCTGGTCGATGTTTATCGATGTCCCAATGTGAAAGTCGAAGAATACACCGTATTCGCCAACACCGTGGCCTCGCGGCCGACCAGAGCTCCAGGCCATGTCCAGGGAACCCTTGCCCTTGAAGGATTCATGGAAGAGCTCGCCAATGAGCTGGGAATGGACCCCTTAGAATTAAGGATGAAAAACTACTCATTAAAAAACCGCGGAGACACAGGAATCCCCTACTCTTCAAAAGGCTTGGATAAGTGTTATCAGATTGGAGCAGAAAAGATTGGCTGGGAGAGAAGGAACAAGAGACCAGGAGAAGGAAAGGGAAAGCTCCGCCGAGGTTTGGGAATGGCCAGCCAAATCTGGGGAGGAGCTGGAAGGCCGGGCACTCAGGCAGACATCAGGATCCATCCGGACGGAAGCGTTGAGGCGATCTGCGGCACACAGGACCTCGGAACAGGAACCCGAACATACATGGCCGAAGTTGCGGCAGAAACTCTGGGTTTAGAGCCTCAAGATATTACGATAAAAATTGGAAACACAGAGTATCCCTGGGCTGGCTCCTCAGGAGGAAGCACAACAACTCCTTCTGTAGCTCCTGCGACCAGGGATGCAGCCCTCAAGGCTGTGGATTATCTCAAGAATCTGGCAGCGAAAAAGTTCAGTGTTAATCCGGATGAAATCTTCATCGAAAATAAGAAACTGTTCAACAAGAACAATCCTGCTCAATCGGTTGATTTTCAAGCCCTGGTCAGGGAGCAGCGTAGAGAATTAGTTTTTCATGGAGAATGCAGCGGCCGCTCGACTGATTATACTTACAACACCTTTGGCGCCCATTTCGCTGAAGTTGAAGTCGATCTTGAAACAGGCCAGATAAAAGTCATCAAAGTTGTCGCCGTGCATGACAGCGGAAGGATCATGAACAAGCTGACAGCAGAGAGCCAGGTTATCGGCGGAATCACTCAGGGAATCAGCACTGCCCTCTTTGAGGAAAGAGTCATGGACAATTCAACCGGGAAGGTTGTGAATCCGAATCTGAGAGATTATAAGATCGCAACCTCCATGGATATCCCTGAGATCGTTCCTGTTTTTGTCGATATGGTTGATTCCCAAATCAACATCCTGGGAACAAAAGGACTCGGAGAGCCTCCTCGGATTCCTGCTTCAGCGGCAGTTGCCAATGCCGTCTATAATGCCATCGGAGTCCATATCAGCGAGATTCCAATGACTCCTGACAAAGTCCTTCAAGCCTTGAAAGAAAAGGAGGCGGCCAGATGAAAGATTTTAAAATAGCTCAACCCCAGACGATGGAACAGGTCACCTCTCTCTTCGCGGAAAAAAGAGAGGGATATTATTTGATGGCCGGAGGAACAGATATTCTGGACGAGATAAAGAGCGGGACAGTCGAGCCTGAAGTCGTTGTTGACCTGAAATCAATTCCCAACCTTTCGTACATCAGAAAGGAAAAAGATGGAGTCCACATCGGGACGATGACGACTGTGGCCGAGCTGGTCGAGGATTCCATCATAAAAAGTGATTATGCCGCACTCCATCAAGCCGCTCTTTCTTTGGCGACTCCTCAGCTGAGGAATGTCGGGACCGTGGGAGGAAACCTCTGCCAGAGGCCCCGCTGCTGGTACTACCGCGACCCTGAAGTTTTCTGCGTGAAAAAGGGAGGAACGAAATGCTTCGCCTTTAAAGGAAGAAACAAGTACCATGCCATCTTTGGCGGAGGTGTCTGCTATATTGTCTATCCTTCTGACCTGGCACCTGCGCTCATCGCTCTTGATGCTGAAATCTCCATCAGCTCTCCCAAAAAAGACAAAGCCGTTCCTCTTCAGGATTTTTATGTCCTTCCTCAGGTTAATGCCCGGAAGGAGAATATTCTGGAGCCAGGAGAAGTGGTGAGAGAGATTAAAATCCCTCTGGTTAAAAGTGGAGAAAAAAGCGCCTACCTTAAGCTCAAGGAAAGAGGCACCTGGGATTTTGCCCTCGTCTCAGCAGCCGTAAAAGCAAACATTTCAGGCGGTGTTTTTAATGATATCAAGATAATCCTGGGAGGAGTTGCTCCCATACCCTGGAGGTTGGAAAAGGCCGAGAACTTGATAAAAGGGAATAAGGTCAGCGAAGAGATGTTGAGGGCAGCAGCCAGAGAAGCCCTGAAAGAAGCCAGGCCCTTGGAGGAGAATGGTTATAAGGTGGAGCTTGCTGAAGCGGCAGTCTACAGGGCAGCATTATCTCTGCTTCAAGAGTAGGGTCTAACTGGGATGGCCTCACTCCCATTCAGGTTTTTAACGCCGTTCCCTCATTGCCCTTCTCGGCGGCTGCGGAACTCGCTTCGCTCAGACATCCTCGCCGCCCGGC
>CAZGMN010000206.1:0-6017 GCA_964526905.1 uncultured Eubacteriales bacterium | reverse complement strand
AGCAAAAACATCAAGGTCTGTCACTTTATCCAGCTTGCCGATATTTTTCAGGAGCGAAACAAGCTCTTCTCTCTCCTTTGTGTTCTTGGCCGGAAGCTTCAGGCTCTCGTATTCGTTAACAGCGACCTTGTTTTCAGAGCCAAAAACAACAGAGACGCCTTTTCTCTCACAGAAGGCGATGAGCTCCTCTTTCAGCTCTTCCAGCCTTTGCTCAGCCTCAGCCCTGCGCCGGTCGTACTCTTCTTTTATCCTCACGTATTCATCAACCAGCTTTAGACCCTGGTCATCGAGATATTCTTTCTCCGGCTTCTGTTCAAGCTCAGCCTCGTGCTTCCACATCGGGCAGATGGCCTTATAAGAGCACCAATCGCAGAGCGAAGAGACGTTTGCCGGAAACTCCGAAGCCTTCTCAAGTCTCATGATCTTTTCCAGGATTTCTTTTCTCAAACTTTCGAGCTGTTCCTCTGTCCTGTAGGAATCAAGCTCTTTATCAAAAGCCAAATAGTGCCAGACCAGCCGCACCTTCCTGCAGTCTTTAAAATTCTTCATGACCCACAGAGAATACATGGCCAACTGCTTGTCGCCATCAAGCTCTTCCTGCTTGGCCAGTGTCAGACTGGTCTTATAGTCATGGACTTCATAGAGCCCGGCACCCATATCCATCAACCTGTCGATTCGAATATGATAGCTGTAATTTCTATTTTCATCCAAGCTGAGCAGCTCTCTTGTTTCCAGTCCGCTTATTCGGCCCTGGTCAAAAGGCTGGTACCGCTGGTAATAATCGGCAAGGTATTTTTCCCCCATTTTGCGGTAGTTTTCCTGGTCATATTCTTTTTTGACGATAACGATGCTGTCCTTCCAATTTTCTTTCCATTTCTTGTTGAAATAGGCTTGCAGCTCTTCCAGCTTCATCAATCTCTGGTAGCGGAGGTCCCCGTAGAGCTTCTCCAACGCTTCATGGACTCTTGAGCCGAGAAAAGTCTCGACCGTCTCCACCTCAACTCTGATTCTGTCGACATAAGCATATTTGTACTGCAGCGGGCATGTCTCATAGCTTCCGATTTGAGAATGGCTGAATGACGGCATTTTTCCTCCTTGTTAAATATTAATCGACATAAAGCAGGAAGCCCTTCAAATAACTGCTCTCCGGGTGGAAGACGCTGATCGGATGGTCATAAGCGAGATGATGGCGCTGAATGATGCGAACATTTCTTTTGGCATCTTTGGCTGCCTGAAAGACAACTTTTTGGAGCAAAGCTTCATCGACAAAGTAAGAGCAGGAAAAGGTGAGAACAAGGCTGCGGGCTGGGATTTTTTGAAAAACGAGGCGGTTGATGTCTTTGTATCCCCGGCAGGCCTGCTTGACATCTGACTTCTTTTTGGCAAAAGCAGGAGGATCGAGGATGATAAAGTCATAGGAAAGCTCCTTCTGGCGAAGAAAGTCAAAGACATCAGCAGCATAGAACTGGCTGGAGGCGCTCTCAAAACCGTTGAGCTTGAGGTTCTTTCTGGCCAAAGCCAAGGCTTTTTCTGAAGTATCCACGAGGTCGACATGGACTGCTCCGCCGGCCAGAGCATAGACAGAAAAGCCCCCTGTGTAGGAAAAACAGTCCAGGAGGCGCTTGCCTGCTGAATGCGAGCGGACGAACTTTCTCATCTCGCGCTGGTCGAGGAAAAATCCGGTTTTCTGCGAGCCGGCGAGCTCGATAAGAAAGCGGATTCCATCCTCCACAATCTCCACCGTGTTTTTCATCTTGCCAGCGATCAGGCCTTCGAAATCAGCCAACCCCTCTTCTCTGCGGGAAGGAAGGTTCGATTTTTCATAGATGCAGCGAGGGGAAAATTTATCAGTGAGGAACTCGACCAAGAAAGGCTTGAGCTTTTCCATTCCCAGAGTCGCAATCTGGACGACAAGGACATCCGCATAGCGGTCGACGACGAGTCCGGGAAGGTTATCCCCTTCTCCGTTGATCAGGCGAAAGGCGTTTGTTTTTTCATCGAAGAGCTGAGCGCGGAGGACAATGGCATCTTCGATACTCTTCTTAACAGCTTCAAGAGGAGGAGTCTCATCAAAGCTCAGCATCCTGCCGGCGATCGAGCACTTCTGGTTGAAATAGGCATAGCCCAGATGCTCGCCGTCGAAGCTGCGCACAGGCAGAATGCCTCCGTTTTCAAAGTCAGGGGGAAACCTTTTGATGGCCCCGGAAAAGATCCAGTGATGACGGTTCCTTAGGGCTTTGTCTTTGTTTTTATGAAGGATAACAACCTGGTTTTCCATGCTTCATGCTCTTATCTTGCTCAATAGTTTCCTTATTATGACTCTATCGGCTTGGGCAAAATCATAGTCATTTAATTCTGAAGGGAGCACCCATCTGATTTCCTGGTGAGCCGACAGCTTAAACTCGCCCGAGAGATGGAAGACTTTATAAGCCAGGAGCTCGACCGGTTGCGGCGAGGAGCGGAATTGGCTTGAACCGATGAAATCCTCAACTCTTGTCTCGACGCCAAATTCTTCAAAAAGCTCCCTTTTCAGGCATTCTTCAGGAGTCTCTGAGGCCTCAATCGTGCCTCCTGGAAACTCCCATTTATTTTCCTGAGAATCCCCCTCTTTTCTTCTGGCAATGAGGATTCTTCCTTCTTTTTCGATTATGGCTGCTGTCACTTTCTGCATCTTTGGCTCTTGCCATTTTAGCATGATCTTTTCAGAAAACATAAATAAAATTTTCAGCCTTCTCAATGCCTGACCTGATCTACTTCATAATAGGGATTGGTGGTTGATTCCCCCTGTAATCGCGGCAAGGGAACACTACCAAAAAATGAACAAAATATGGTCGCTGCGGATGGACCTTTAATAGAGCTATTCAAGAGAAAGAAAAAAATTGAGTGCTCCCCGAACTAAAGTGCTTTTATTTTTGAAGAGTATTTCTTAAAGCCGCCAGCCTGTTCCTGGCATCTTCGACTTCTGCCAAGCCCTTATCGGCGTCTTTCCAGAGTTCAACAATTCTTTGGTATTGCTCGATCGCCTTTGCCTTCAGGCCCTTTTCTTCATAGAGCTTGGCCAGCCTGTATCGGGCCAGAGGATGGATTATGCTCTGCCTTCTTTGGGAGGCGTTAGAGAATATCAACTGCTCATAAGCGGCGATGGCATTGTCAATATTGCCCTTTTTCTCTAAAGCCCAGGCAGCCCATCCTTCCCTGTAGGGAAGGTTTAGCCAGACCATTGTATAGGGGTTTCTGAAAACGACCTCAACAACCTGCATTTTTTTATGCTCAGAGATAGCCTCATCCACGAGACCTTGGGCTAAAAGAATTTCGCTCGAAAGGTGATAATAACAATCTTCCATATTTATTTTTTCCCCCGAGTTGGCGGCCAGGGGGATAAGTGGCTTTATCTCGGCCAGCCTTGACTTTGCCGATTCTATCCGGTTTTCTCTCACGTCCAGGAGGCCAAGGTCATACTCATGATAAACTTTGTTTACCGCTTCTGATTGAATTTTATACTCCGCTCTAAAATCAAAGCGGGCTTGGGAATATTTCTGGAAAAGCTCGTTCTTTCCCCATTCATAGCAAGCCCATAATTTCGACCTTAAGGCCAAATTCATCGAATAGAAATCCTGGACAGTTTTCTCCAGTTCCATAGTTTTATCCCACTCGGCAAAGGCCCGCCAAAGATTTCCTAAGATGTAATAATAAAAACCTTTCAAATGATAGCCTGTTGCTTTAGCGCCAGTTGATGGGAATGCGGAGATATATCTGTCGGTCCAGCGCAAGGCCTCAAGATAATCATCTTTCAAGGCATAGATATAGCTGATCTTGTATTCAGAACCGAAATCAGGCTTGATATTCAGCGCTTCTTGATAATTTCTTATGGCCTCGTCGTATTTTCCAATGCGAAAGTAAAGGTCGCCCATGGAATCAAAAGGATTGGCATCGCCAGGTGCAACAGAAGCATATTTCTGGAAATAGTCAAGGGCCTTATCGTACTCCTTCAAATACATATATGTATAGGCGAGCTCATTCATGGCAAAGCCATATTTCGGGTCGAGCTCAATGGCTTTCTCAAAGTAAGGAATGGCTTCCTCCAACATTCTAAGTTGCCAATAATGCAGGCCTAAATCAAAGAAAGCGCGTTTTTCTTCTGGAAATTTCTTGATGATTTCTTTATGAATTTCTACAAATTTCTCGAGATTTCCCTGCCGACGTTCAATATAGGCCTGCGCATAGAGAGCTTCCTTTCCCCTCAATTTTTCTGCATACTTTTGAAATTCCCCAAAAGCCTTGTCCCTATGCGCCACATCTCCTAACTCATTATAGACCACAAAAAGATAATAATGGGCCATGGGGAACTCAGGGTCGAGCTGCACAGCCCTTTCCAGGAAGCGGCGGGCGTCATCATAATAAAATTTTTCATACTCCTCCCTGCCCCTCAGAAATAATTGGTAGGCATCCATGGAATTTGTCGTCACCTCGGCAATCGGCGAGGCCTTGGCTGCTGTCACCTGGTCAGCCGGCCCTATTCCCCTTGAAATCTCCCTGCTTAACTCATCAATCTGATTCTTGAGAATGCTGTCCACTCCTTCGCCCCTCGAACTCACACTCTTTAATAGGGTCTTCGTCCTGACATCCAGCACCTTGACATCAGTGGCAAACATCTCCCCGGCTTTGATAAAGCTGCCCAGAATAATGGCGTTTATCCCATCGATGCGGCAAAGCTCAAAACCCAGCTCCCGGTCGATGACTCTCACCCCTTCCTTACCCAATTGCTTGAGAAGGTCATGCAGCCTCTCCCAAGTCGTGACGCGAAAATACCTTGACTGCTCAAGGCTGGTGATCAGCAGGTTGGGTATGGCCTGCTGCAGATAATCATACGCGCTGTCGCCCGTCTGGTTTTCAAAGCTGATCACGGCGACTTTGATGAGATCTTCTGGATGGACAGGTGAAAGCATGGGGATGAAGTACCTCCAGGCAACAATGCCCAAGGCTGCGGCGGCAATGATGAGAAGCGCGGGAAGAATGACTCTTTTTGTGCTCAGCGTGACTGTGATCTCCCGTGGAGTGGTGTGCTTGGCTTTTGGAATCCTTGTCTCTGTTGTGGGAAGAGTTTTCTCGATTTCACTCAGCACGCCGAGCAATTCTTCGGCACTCTGATACCTCTTCTCCTTCTTTTTCTCCAAACATCTGAGTATGACCTGGCTCAATGCCTCCGGTATCTGGGAGTTGATCTTCCTCGGGTCAAGCGGCATATCACTCTTGTGCTTCAGCGCCACGCTCAGAGGAGTTTCCCCTTCAAATGGCAGTCTCCCGGTCAGCATCTCATAGAGAATAACACCCAAGGCATAGATATCCGAGCGCTGGTCTGTCTCCTGTCCCTCGACTTGCTCAGGACTCATGTATTCAGGAGTCCCGATCATCACTCCTGGCACTGTCGCGCCCTTGGTCCTCAGCGAGCGTGCAATCCCAAAATCCATAATCCGCGCGCTCCCCTCCTGGTCAATCATCACGTTCTGAGGCTTCAGGTCGCGGTGGATGACACCCAGGCGGTGGGCTTCAGCCAGCCCCTCGCAAACCTGCCTGGCGATGTTCACTGCAGTCCAGGTCGACAGCTGCCTGGTCATCCTGATCATGCTCTTTAAAGTCTCACCCTGCACGTACTCCATGACGATGTAATGGGTGTCTCTTTCCTTGCTGAGGTGATACATCCGGCAGACATTCTTGTGGGATATCTTCCGCGCAAACTTTATCTCGTTCTGAAAACGCTCGATTGTCCTCTTATCCTCGGCAATATCGGGCTTGATGACTTTTAACGCGACTCTCTCGTTAATCTCCAAATCCATGGCTTTGTAGACCCTGCCCATCCCTCCCTTGCCCAGCTCTTCAATGACCTGGTAGCGCCCGGCAAAGGTTGAGCCGGGGGTCAGCTCTTGAAACTCTTTCATAAAGGTCTTGGTTGGAGCCTGAGCGAAATTTTCAAGCAAAGGAAGAGGAGTGGCGCAGTTCTTGCAAAAGCGGCTGTCCTC
>CAZGMN010000205.1:0-6020 GCA_964526905.1 uncultured Eubacteriales bacterium | reverse complement strand
TATGCCCCTTTGGTCGCAGGACACCTTGAGGTGTCCGAGAAGGGGAGGCAGCGAAGCGAACGGGGAACGCGAAGCGTTTCTCTCTCCAAGGGCCCACGGGGGGATGGGTGAAGCCGTACGGACGGGGGAGCATGCCGTGACAGGACCCCACGCCAAAATTTTATGATTCTCACGGAATTTAGGATGCTCTCTCCATCTTCCTTTATATGTCGAGTTTTCAGTTGACATCTTTTTTTGGGAAAGATATAAGTAAAATCTCTCAATTTGAAAACAAAAAGACATTGACGCACGGAGGTGAAAAATGACGAAAGAGATGAAAAAAATCATGGTTACAGGCGCTGTAGGCCAGATCGGCTCAGAATTGACCATGGCTTTGAGAAAAAAATACGGCAACAAGAATGTTCTGGCTACCGGGCATAAAACCCAGCCCAAAGCGGAACTCCGCGACTCCGGCCCTTTCGAATTCATCAATGTCACCAAAAGGGAAACAATCGAAGAAGTTATTAAGAAATACAAGATCGACACAATTTACCATATGTCAGCTATTCTCTCTGCAGTCGGAGAAAAAAATCCCCAGCTCGCTTGGGACGTGAACATGAACGGGACATACAACATCCTCGAAGTTGCACTGGAGCACAAAATGACCAGGGTCTTCGTCCCCAGTTCCATCGCCGCCTTTGGCCCTGAAACACCTCGCGACAACACCCCCCAAGAAACGACCCTTCGTCCCAAGACAATGTATGGCGTGACCAAGGTGGCTGGAGAACTCCTTTGTGACTATTACGTCAAACGCTTCAGCCTTGACGTTCGTGGCTGCCGCTATCCCGGAATCATCAGCTACGAAACTCTGCCCGGCGGAGGAACGACTGACTATGCTGTGGCCATCTTTTTCGAGGCCGTCAAGAATAAAAAATACACCTGCTACCTGAGAGAAGACACGAGGCTGCCGATGATGTACATGCCTGATTGCCTTAAGGCAACCCTGGATTTAATGGACGCAGATTTTGCCAAGCTGAAGCATCACTCAGACTTTAACGTCACGGCCATGAGCTTTTCTGCAGGCGAGCTGGCGGCCGCAATCAAAAAGCACATTCCTGAATTTACAGTTGATTACCAGCCCGACTTCAGGCAACAGATCGCAGACTCTTGGCCCAAATCCCTTGATGACTCTGCCGCCCGCGAAGAATGGGGATGGAAACCGGGCTACGATTTGGCGGCAATGACCAAAGATATGCTCGCTGTCCTCAGCAAACGACACGCTGAGGGTAAGCTGGGTTATTAATCTGACATTTATTGTTGAGCACTGGGCCAAAAATCAGTAGCTAAAGAAAAGCCGAAATCTATGCTTTGCTCTTAGTGACCTATGTCCCAACTTTATCCAAAACACTGATGATTTCCTCAAAGACTGCACCAGGAACGAACTCCCATTCCGTATTTTCACTTTCTGCTTTCTCAAGAGTCTTTACAGCCTCGCTCATATATTTAAAAACTCGCTGGCAAGCCTCACGGCGTTCTTTCTCTTCGCTCATCTCAGCGCTCCCTCCGATCGAAATTTTCCTTGATATCTTACTCTTTCATTGACGATTAAGAAAGCTCTTTTGCCATTCCGTAAGTAGCAAAACGTTAGAGGGGGTGAAGGCAATAACTCTTGTGACATGCCATCTTGGACGACCTGAATGCCGCCCTGAGGCCTCCGTAGCGGAAGGGGGACCCGTCGGCTTTTCCGACGGGGGGAACCGACGGGACAGGTTCCCTCTGGGTGCGGGGGCTGAGGGCGGCTTCAGGCCGCACTGAGAATGTAACCTTATTTAGTGCGTTGACATGAGTAACGGGGTAATACCCCCCTAAAGATTTGCTGCTTCCTGCCATTCCCCTTCAACGCTCGACACCTTGAAGATTTCAAATTTCGGTTCCTATGCCTTTTAAATAAGCCGGCAAAGAGAATGCGGCGCGGTGGATCTCTAAGTTAAAGTATTTGAGCCCCAGCGCAGGATCTCTTTTGATCTGAAAAGGCCTGACTTTATTCGAGAGAAAGACAAAGCACCACATTCCCCCAGGATAAGTCGGAACCGGACTCAAGTAGAAGCAGACCGTTTTAAAAAGCTTCTTGAGGAAACGACTCTTCTTCTTGATTGACTCAAGGCAATAAAATGGTGAACCAACTTGGGCAATCACTATTCCTTCAGAGTTGAGACGTTCTCTCAATTTTTTATAAAAATTCATCTCATGGAGAGAGACAGATGGCCCCACTGGATCGGATGAATCAATGATTACAATATCGAACGTCCTCTCGGATCTGGCGATGAATTCTTTGCCGTCATCAATGACGAGTTCTACGCGCTTGTCACGGAGAGAAGGCGAAAGCCAGGGAAAATGCCTGCGGCAAACATCAATCACCTGGCGGTCGATCTCGACCAGATAAGCACGCTTGAGGGGATAGCGAAGAATTTCCCTGAGCGCTCCTCCGTCTCCGCCGCCGATGATGAGGGCATCCTGAGGGGAAGGATGACAGACAAAAGCAGGATGAACAAGCATCTCATGATAGAAAAATTCATCTCTTTCCGTAGTTTGAACCAGGCCGTCCAAGAGCAACACTCTCCCAAAATGCTCATTCTCGATAACTTCAATTTTTTGAAAAGGAGAGCGAGCCTTGTAAATTTGATTTTTTAGCTTGAAAAAAATTCCGCTCGAGGGGCTGTGGTATTCCTTTTTTTCTGAAGGAAATTGCTTCGGCCTATTTTTTTGAGCGGTCATATTCTCCAGATAAAAGGTTTGTCGTCGGTTAAAACTTTACCCTTCCTCAAGCTTCTCGCCAGATAAAGCGGCAGGGCAAAATATCCCTTGTGCAATCCAGGATGATAATACCTTATCTCCCTGATTCTTCGTTCCCGGACTCTTCGGGCTATTTCCCTTTCACTTGCGGATAGAGGATCATATTTCTTAGAAGCCAGAATAAATCCCCAGGGCTGTCCGAAGGATAGAATAAAAGTCCAGTAGGGACGAACAAGAGGGAAGACTTTTTCCGCTGTCTTGACCAAAGAACAAAAAAATTGGTGATAATAAGGGTCGGTGCTCCCCGCTTGAAGAACGAATATTCCATCCTCCTCTAAAATCTCAAAAATCTTTACAAAAAACTCTTTTGTGAAAAGATTGACAGAGGGACTCTCCTTGAGCGGCTCACTCAAATCGGAGATAATGATATCAAATTTGCTCCTTGCCCTCTCAATAAATCGCCGTGCATCTTCAAAGACTAAACGAGTCTTGGGGTTCGAAAAGGCTCCCTTTGACCATTCAGGCAGATATTCTTGACAGAGTTTGACCAATTCTCTATCAATGTCAACCATCACAACTTTTTTAATAGAGCCATGCCTGAGAATTTCCCTCAAGGTTGCCCCCTCCCCTCCTCCAATGACCAACACTTTTTGGGGGACGGGATGGGTGAGGAGAGCAGGATGAACCAAGGATTCGTGATAGATATATTCATCGACTTGAGCGGATTGAATTTTATTATTTAGAAAAAGGACTTTTCCGAAAAAGGGATTATAAAAGCACTCGGCGAGTTGAAATTTTGTCTTTGTTTGAAAATAAATCTTATCGACTCTGATTTTTCTGATTAAGTATTCCGTTATTGGCTCTAGATAAAAAAAGCCTGACTTTTTCACGCCGAAAATTATAACAACTTGAGTGCTCGGAGTAAATAATAATCAGGATTAAGAATAAATAATTACACGAGCAAGCATCTGCAACTTCGTGATATGAATAGGATCAGGCTGGGTGCTAAGAAAACCGTTTGAATAGCTCAGGCAGAGTGGCTCGTCAGCACGCCGCTTTTCCCCCAGCGAGGAAAAAGCGGCTCGGTTCAAGGCTTCGCTCTCCTCTCCCTTCAGTCGAGGAACCATGCCCGCTCAGCCTTTCACACGGCTTCCTCGCCACTCTGCCTTCGCTTGTTAATGCAAAGCCTGCGTGTTTTCGAAGCACCCAGCCTGATCCATAACAAGCTTTTTCATCACAGAAAAAAATATAGACCTCCATCTTATTTTTTGGTATAGTCTGAAGGCTGAAAGGAGGTCCATAATGTATGGCAAAATAAGGCAAGATTTACAAAAAGAAATCCAGTCCATCCGTGACGCAGGCCTTTACAAAGAAGAAAGAATCATCATGACTCCCCAGGCAGCAGAAATCGAAGTCAAGGGCGGGAGAAAAGTCCTCAACTTCTGCGCCAACAACTACCTTGGCCTCTCCAGCCATCCCAAAGTCATCGAAGCCGCACACCGGGTTCTTGATGAATGGGGCTACGGCATGAGCTCAGTTCGCTTTATCTGCGGAACCCAAGATATCCACAAGATCCTGGAACAGAAGATCTCCAAATTCCTCCAGACTGATGACGCCATTCTCTTTGCCGCCTGCTTTGACGCCAACGGAGGAGTCTTCGAGCCTCTCCTCGGAGCAGAGGACGCCATCATCACCGACCAGCTCAACCATGCTTCTGTCATCGACGGCATTCGCCTCAGCAAAGCCGAGCGCTACATCTTCAAGCACATGGACATGAATGACTTGGAAGATAAGCTGAAGCAGACTCAGGGAAAACGCTACCGACTGGTTGCCACGGACGGCGTCTACTCCATGGACGGCGACATTGCTGAGCTCGACAAAATTTGCTTCTTGGCCGAAAAGTACGACGCCCTGGTGATGATCGATGATGCCCATGCCACCGGATTCGTGGGAAAGACAGGAAGAGGAACACCAGAGTACAGGAAAGTGATGGGCAAGGTGGATATCATCACCGGAACCTTGGGCAAGGCCCTGGGAGGAGCTTCAGGCGGATTTGCCACGGGCAGGAAAGAAATCATCGAGCTCTACCGCCAGCGCTCCAGACCCTACCTCTTCAGCAACACTTTGGCTCCGGCAGTTGTCGGAGCATCGATTGCCGTCTTTGACCTTCTCTCCAAGACTACTGAACTAAGGGATAAGCTGGAAAGAAACACGAAGCATTTCAGGGAAAAGATGACAAAAGCAGGATTTGACATCAGACCAGGTGTCCATCCCATTGTCCCCATTTTGCTTGGTAAGTTCGAAAACGATGCCAAGCTTTCCCAGGACATGGCTCGAGACCTTCTTAACGAAGGAATTTACGTCATCGGTTTCTATTATCCGGTTGTTCCCAAAGGTCAGGCAAGAATCAGAGTCCAGCTCTCGGCAGGCCATGAAATAGAACACCTGGATAAAGCTGTCGAGGCTTTCACCAAGGTTGGAAAGAAATATAAGGTCATCAACTAAGCTTTTTCTTCTGGAATCGACAAAAACCCTGAGGTCGAAGGAAAAGGACAAAAAAAACGGAAAAGCCTGGGAGAATTCAGAAAATCTAATAAGCCTCTATTTGAGGAGGTCGTCCCGGGTCAGAAGGGAGATAAACTTGTAGCCGCTCTTCTCCAGATTCTCCCTTCCTCCTTCAAGCCGGTCGACCAATGCCAGCGTCAAAACAACTTTGCCCCCTTCTTCCTCCACAGCATGGCAGGCCTTAAGCGTCGAGCCGCCGGTGGTGACCACATCATCAATGACCGCCACCTTCCAGCCTTTCATGAATGGGCCTTCGATCATCTTGCGCTCCCCGTGCTTTTTAGGCTCTTTGCGGACGATAAAGGCAGGCAAAGGACGATCTGTCTGGGCGCTCAGCGCTGCGGCGGCGCTGACGATAGGGTCGGCTCCCAAGGTGTAACCGCCAATGGCATCTATCTCAAAAGACTTGAGCTCCTCGAGGATCAACTGAGCCGTGAGATGCGCTCCCTGCGGATCAAGAGTCGTCATTTTGGCATCGATGTAATAATCACTCGTCCTTCCAGAAGTGAGGACTCGTGAAATGCCTGTGACCAGAGACTTTTCTTTGAGGATTTTGACCAGGTTCTCCTTGAGGTTTTTTCTATCCAAAGGCCTGCTCCTTATTCCGGGTTAATAAATTTTGCTAATTTTAATTCCGCTGTAGTACTTTTTCAAGATATCTTTATAATTTGCCCCGGCTAAGG
>CAZGMN010000204.1:0-6042 GCA_964526905.1 uncultured Eubacteriales bacterium | reverse complement strand
TAAGAGTTCGCGATGTGTTAATATTTTTGAGTTCACGATGTATATAAATTTATCACAAAGGCATTAAAAGTTAAAGGAGGAGATTATGCATAAAAGGCTCGTCGCGGTCTTAGCCTCTCTCATTTTTACCTTTGCCTGCGCGCCCAAAGAGAAGCAGGCAAGGCTCATCCCGATGAAAGACTTTTTCAGAAATCCTGAAAAAGCGGCTTTTCAACTTTCTCCTGACGGAGAGCATCTGGCCTTTCTCAAACCCTGGCAGAATCGTCTGAACATCCATGTCCAGAAGATTGGCGAGGCGGCAGAGACAAGGATTACAGGCGCCACAGAAAGAGATATCACGGCCTACATATGGGCCAACAACAAACGTGTCGCCTATGTTCAGGACAAAGCCGGAGACGAGAACTTCAGGCTCTATGCTGTAAACATTGACGGCACCGATTTGAAAGAGCTCACTCCTTTTGAAAAAGTGAGAGTAGGGATTGTTGACGAGCTAAAGGATAACGACGAAGAGATGCTCATCCAGATGAACAAGCGCAATGTGCGCCTTTTTGATGCCTATCGCATCAATATTTATAGCGGCGAGATGAGGATGATCGCTCAGAATCCGGGGAGCGTGGTTGGCTGGATGACAGACCATGACGGGAATTTGAGGCTGGCGATGACAACCGATGGGGTCAACACCAGCGTCCTCTACCGAGACAGCGAAAAGGACAATTTCCAGACCTTAATCACCACCAGTTTCAAAGAAACATTTGAACCGGCTTTCTTCACCTTTGACAACAAGAACCTTTATGTCGCTTCCAACATAGGGAAAGATAAAACAGGCTATTATGAATACGATGTCAAGAAAAAGGAGCTGGGCAAATTAATCTACGAGAATCCTGAAGTCGATGTCGCCGTGCTTCTGAAGTCGGACAAAAGAAAGATAATCACAGGGGCAGCTTACATCACCGACAAAAGGCATTATCAGTTTTTCGATGAGGAGCGAAGACTTCTGCAGGAAGATTTAGAGAAGAGATTGCCAGGCTATGAAGTCGTTGTGGCCAGCATGAGCAGGGATGAGACCAAGGTTCTGATTAGAACCTACAGCGACCGCTCCTTGGGCGTTTACTATTACTTGAACCGCGCCACTAACGAGTTCCAGAAGCTGGCTAATGTCAGCCCCTGGCTGAACGAAGAAGAGCTGGCTGAGATGAAGCCCATCACCTATACCTCACGGGATGGGCTGACCATCCACGGCTATTTAATCCTGCCCAAGGGATTGAAGGCAAAGAAGCTGCCGGTTGTTGTCAATCCTCACGGCGGTCCCTGGGGAAGGGACGTTTGGGGCTTTAGCCCTGAAGTCCAATTCCTGGCCAATCGTGGCTATGCTGTCCTCCAAATGAACTTCCGGACATCGACAGGCTACGGACGCAAGTTTTGGGAGGCCGGCTTCAAACAGTGGGGGCTGGCCATTCAGGATGATATCAGCGACGGAGTCAAATGGTTGATTGACCAGGGAATCGCCGACTCGAAGCGAATCGGCATCTACGGAGGCTCATTCGGCGGTTATGCCACTTTAGCCGGCGTAACTTTTACACCTGATTTATACGCCTGCGGCGTGGATTATGTCGGCATCTCCAACCTCTTTACTTTGATAAACTCCATTCCGCCCTACTGGGAGCCGATGAGGGAGATGTTCTACGAGATGATCGGCCATCCGGAAAAAGATAAGGAACTCTATCAGAAGATATCTCCGCTCTTCCATGCTGATCAGATTAAAGTGCCTATGCTCGTCGCCCAGGGTGCCAACGACCCCAGAGTCAATAAGCAGGAATCAGACCAGATTGTCGATGCCCTGAAAAAACGCGGCATTGAAGTCAGCTACATGGTCAAGGACAATGAAGGCCATGGCTTTAGGAACGAGGAGAACCGCTTTGATTTCTACCGGGCCATGGAAGAGTTTCTGGGAAAACATCTTGGCGGAAGAGTGGAAGGAAAGACTCAATAAAGAAGCTGACATTAAAGCAGGAATAAAAGGAGTTACTTCTTCTTCAGTTCCACTTCATCCCGCCAGTAGCGAAGCTTTCCGATTCCCGCCTGGTCAGGGCTGGCGTCAAAAGCCAGGCCATAAAGAGAAGGCTTGGCCTCGATAAGAATCTTGTCCTTGAAAAGAGCTTTGGTCAGGTTGACGATTGTGTAGCTGAGCTTTGTCCCGCGCAGGGAGGCGAAGACAAAATCGCCGTTGGTCTCGATATCACCGAAGCAGACCTTTCCTGATTCGTAGGTGTATTTGGGACGCCGCCAGTCGCGGCTGATATCCATCCGCAGGTCGTTCTTAACAGCAATGGTCAAATCCTGGTCATCAGTCTTTATCCGGATTCCTAATCCGGCTCTCTCTGGTTGAACAGGCAAGAGGCTGATCCGTTCGGGCCATGTCTTCGCCGCCTCAAGGGCAGAGTGGGGGATAAGCACAGTGATGAATCCAACTGTCTCGCCCAATTCGAAGTGCTGGGCTGTTGTCTGCTGAATCACAAGCTCATCCTGATAGTGGCGTTTTTCAGGCTCCACGCCTTCCAGCCGGTAATGGGTCAAGGGGAAAAAGATGAGGAGACGTTTGTCAGTAGGCAGTCCCTCGTCTCGAATTTTATCGTAGACTGTGTCATACCAGTGTTCCCCCTGTTCAAAAATCTTTCTGGTATGCCAGAGATTGGCTAGGGTAAAAAATTCTTCCTTCCTTGATTTGAGGATGTCGAAAATAACGAATACCTCAGGATTCTTGATATAGGCCACGATTCGGTCCCAGTCATAGCCCATATTGTCATCGATAAGCCGGGTGCGGCTGTAATCGAAGTCGGGGAGTGCAAGGAAATCGACCTTTTGTGTGCGGACGATGCGGTAGGAGCCGGCATTGTGCAAAAAGTCAAGAACACTCTGTCCGGGTACAGCATCGCGGATGCTGTAGCGATACTCGCCCTGTTTCTGGCCCATCCAGATTTTCTCCGGCCGGACACAGAGGCGGTTGTGGAAGTAGTCCTGTCTGTAAGAGCCGAAGGGGCCGCTGGGCATATAATCCCGGTAGCCTCCATCATGGAGAAGAACAGAGCCGCCGCTCATCAGCAGGACAAGGCTGTTTTCATCCGCATGGCCGTGGGTCATCTTCTCCTCTTCCACTGGAATTGTGTCCCTCAAATAATCCCTGAAGTTCAAGCCGCCGTCTCCTTCATCCCTGTAATTAAGGAGAAGATAAGTTGATCCCTTATCCCAGCCGTTGCGGAAGACAATCTTCTTCCCCTGGACATCTTCCATGACTTCCTGGGATAAACTTTTTGGCTGGACGGCTGGAATGCTGTCGCTTCCCCATAAGTAGCAGTCGAGAAAATAGCTGCCCAGACCGACATTTGTCGGATTATTAAAGTCTATGAATTTTCTGGCGATCACTGTCGCCGCCCATTTCAAATTTGGGTCTTTATACTGGCTGGCCGCAGCCTCAAAGAAAACAAGAAAACGGTGCCAGTTCGAAAGCCAGTCAGCGTCTCCAAAGTCAGGGACCATCTCTGCCGGGCACATTAGATTGAGAAAATAATGAGCATAATAATACATCTCAGGGGTTTTGAAGAGCTCTGCCATCTTTCCCAGGGCGTCCGCATAACTGCAGAGAGCATGAAGCCAGACGCCGTGGTAGATGGTGGCATCCTCGATCTGCCAGTTTCCCCAGTTATCATCACCGAGGGCCTGCCGCTGCATCTCCCATTTTTTGGCCTGCGGATGATGGGGGAGGGCACGCACAGCCCAGGCCAGAGTCAAGGCCCGCAGGGCTGTCCTGTTCATCGGCCCCCATTCCTGTGTCCTGAGGAGATAAGTCATGCTGTCAGCAATGGCTTCTTCAATCTTGCGCATCTCCTCCTCGGTGAAAAATTTCTGGTGATTCAGGCAATCATAAACTCGAATATAGAGCATCGCCGTGAAAAAATCAGGGAGCAGAGGAATACCGTCTGCATAATCGGCTCGCTTTTTCCTTGCCCATTCAGGATAGAGAGAGCGAAAATCTCCGTAGCCGAGCAAAATTTTTTTCGAACGCTCTGCGTATTCTTGCTTTTTCTCCTTTTCGAAGAGGTGGGCGTAGATGACAGCCGTCTCCAAGAGTCCGCCCGGCGGACGGTAGCCGAAGACATTCTCAGGGTCAAAGCTCTTTTTCCATTTTTCAATCAGCTCATCGTAATGTCCCCACGTCCAGTCAGCAGAAGAGCGGGCATAAGCCAGATACTGGGCACGCGGGACAACATCAAGGCAAAAAGCCTTAAAGGGGATAAACAAAAAAAGACAGAGAGAAACGGTAGAGAGACATTTTTTTAATTTTCTCTCAGACATAGCTTATCTTCCTCCTTTTTAATGTTCGCTCCAGCATTCCGAATGGGTGCTTTGAGTCGCTCGCTGTATATTCTTTTGACACAAAATTTGTTAGAAATCCAAGCAGGCTTATGATATGAAAAAAACAGGCGCTGTGGCAAGAGGAGGGGATTTTTTCTTTTACCGCATCTCCACCAGCTCAATCCTGCGATTCAGCTTACGGCCTTCCTCTGTTTGATTGCTGCTGACAGGGCAGAGGGGGCCGACTCCATCTGCTTTAAGGCGCGAGGCTTCAATCCCGTAGCCGATTACCAAGGCCTTAACCACTGCCTCTGCCCGCTTCTTGGAAAGCTGAATATTATATTCAAGCTCACCGCTCATATCGGTCTGTCCCACAACATAAAGGTTAAGCGACGTGTTGGCCTTCAGCATCTCGGCAATTGCCTTAAGCACTGGCTCCGACTCTGGCTTAAGGTTAAAGTTATCAAGCTCAAAGTCAATGCCATAAACTACAACATGACCCGACGCTTTTAAGTCGCTGAGCATAGTCTTGAAATCAACCGTTATCTCCTCTTTTGCTGACGGTCTTTCGACAACCGTCAACTCATAATCCTTGCCTTCAGGGCTGACCCAGATATAAATCCAGGTTTCCTTATTTCCTTTTGTGAGCTTGAAATATTCGCCCAGCTCGTCAAGAAGAGTCCCGCCGCTTTTCTTGATGGCATTTATGTAAAATTGCCTGACCTTGGACTGGTCCGGTGGTGAAAAACCCTCCATCAAGGTATAGGAAATCACCCATTTGTGGCCTTCAATGAGGTATTCATTGTTTTTTTCATCGTAGAACTCTGAGGAGCCGTGGTCGGTCTCTTCAAAGTTGCTGATGTAGTAATTCGACATCCTGGGAAGCAGAGGATGGTCTTTGCTGCCCTCCATATCTTTTTGCTGGGCAAGGGAGGTGGCTGAGAGCATAAAAAAGATTAATATAAAGCTGGCCACAAAAGCTTTAATTAGCAATTTCATGGTGTTCCCCGTTTAATAATATTTTTTGGGCCTTGGTGCTATGAATGAAAAAATTAAAATGTTCTTGTTCTATCTATAATTGTTTTTCTTCTTTTTTTGAATATTCGACAAGCGCCGCTTTATTTTTCTATAAAGGAAAATTAGGGGGACGGGAATTGTAAAAATAAATATAACAATAACTGCAGTAAGAATTGGACCAAGGCGGAGCATCGAGTAACTTAAAGCCACCAAAGGCAGGAGGCTGACCCGAACCACAAACTTGGATGCTCTGTGTTTGGCTATGAAATCCGCAATCGAAGGTGAATACTTATAGTAAAGGTTGACAAACATCCGGCCCGGCTGAGTCGTTATAAGATATTTATCCCTGAAATCCCGAAGAGTTTTCACGGAAGAATGTGACCGAGAGCCGTAAGCGGCTGTAGCCATGAAGCATAACTTTGCCTTTTCAATATCAAAATTGGCAGCCACAGACTTATTGGAATCCATAGTTATGGTTATTGGATTTGTTGTTCCTGAGGCATCTCCGCTCCATTCGATGAATTCGTAGCCGCTGTTAGCTATGGCTGTTATTGTCACCTCTGTTCCAGAATCATAGCTGTAGCTACCGGGTAAAGGGTCTGTTAATCCTCCAGTCGAGACTGTAACGGTCAGCGAATATTTTCCCGCCTCGCAGATATTCATGGCCGTGAGCTC
>CAZGMN010000203.1:0-6078 GCA_964526905.1 uncultured Eubacteriales bacterium | reverse complement strand
GAAAATTTAAAGATGAAGAAAAAAGAGGTTCTCGTTTTAGAGGAGCTTCTCGGCTCCAATAAAAAAATCGCAGCCGAAATCAGGAAAAAGCTTGAAGAGAGGGGAATCCTAACTGTCAACATCCTCGGCTCTCCAGGTTCGGGCAAAACAACGCTTCTTGAAAAAATCGCAGAGAAAATAAGACCTGCCACCAAGATGGCTGTCATTGAAGGAGACATCGAGACGGAAAGGGACGCGGAGAGAATCAGGGCTAAGGGGATTCCTGCCTGGCAGATCATCACTGGAGGAGCCTGCCATCTTGAAGCCAAGATGGTCGGCAAAATCTTTTCCGAAATCCCGGAAAAACTGGATGTCCTGTTCATCGAAAATGTAGGAAACCTGGTCTGCCCGGCAAGCTATGACTTGGGAGAAAGGATAAGATGTGTCCTCCTCTCCGCGCCTGAAGGAGATGACAAACCAAAGAAATATCCTAAAGCCTTTACAACCTCCGATTGCTTGATCATCACCAAGTCAGACCTCATTCCGGTCCTCCCCTTCAATCTTGAACAAGCCAAAAAGGAAGCCTTAGAAGTCAATCCCGATCTCAAAATTTTCATCACCTCAGCCCTCAAGGATTCAGGAATAGAGGAACTCGTCGAATTCTTTCTCTCTTCCCTCCACAATCTGCGGCAAAAGAATGCATGAACTCTCCATCGTCGCCAATCTCTTCGAGATTTTGGATGAACAGGCCAAAGAAAAAGAGGCCAAAAAAATCATCACGGTCAAGCTCAAAGTGGGCAAGCTCTCAGGAGTTGTCCCAGAATTCTTAGAGACCGCCTTCGATGTCTACAAAAAAGAGACCATAGCCGAAGGCGCAATGCTCAAGATAGAGGAAGTGCCGCTCAGGGTCAAATGCCGCCGCTGCGGCGCAGAAACTATCAAGGACGATTTTATTTTCGTCTGCAGCTCCTGCGGCTCACGGGAGTTGGAAACTTTATCCGGCACCGAGCTCCTGCTTGAAAAGATAGAGATGGAAGTCTGAAAAGGAATCATCCCAAATTCCGTGATAATCATAAAATTGTGGGGGGGGTCCTGTCACGGCATGCTCCCCGTCCGTCCTCGCTGCACCCATCCCCCCGTGGGGAACCCCTGCAGCTGCGGGCGTTGCGGGGAGCACGCCGTGCCACCCCTTGCCAAGAGAGATTGTAGACTATCACGGAATTTGCGATGCTTTGGAATGAACTACTAATGAATCAGAGATTAGCTTATCTCTCCGGTGAGATAAGCTTTTGTCCTCGGGTCTTTTGGATCTTCAAAAATCTCCTGGGCCGGGCCGTGCTCGACGAGCTCTCCAAGATAGAGAAAAGCAATATAGTCAGCAATCCTCTTGGCCTGCCGCAGGATATGCGTCACAACAATGATTGTGTAGTCTGTCTTCAATTCAATCAGCCTTCTCTCCACATTCTGGCTTGACTGAGGGTCAAGAGCAGAAGTCGGCTCATCTCCCAAGATTATCTCCGGCTCAACCGCCAGGCCTCTCGCCAGGCAAAGCCTCTGCTGCTGACCCAATGAAAGCCTTGAAGCCGGCTGGGAGAGCCTGCCTTTGACTTCTTCCCAGAGCCCGGAAACCTTCAGATAATGTTCAACACTCCTATCAAGCTTTAATCTATCTTTTGTTCCATGGATCCGCGGTCCATAGGCAACATTATCGTAAATAGACATGGGAAGGACTTGAGGCTTCTGGGAAAGCAATCCCATTTTCTTTCTGATGTGGGTCACTTCTATCCTGGGATCGTAGATATCTTCCTCATCGATAAGAATTTTTCCCATTACCTTAACTCCATCAATAGGGTTCAACAACCTGTTCATGGATTTCAAAAGAGTTGTCTTCCCACAACCGGACGGCCCGATGATAACCGTAATTCTTTTATCCGGAATGTCGAGATTGATGTCTTTTAATGCAAGCTGGTCATCATAATAGACGCTAAGATTTCGGATACGGATGTGTGTCTGTAGCTTCATCTTATCCACCTTTCACTTCACTTAATCATAAATTTTTTATGTCTCTTGATGAGGATTCTTGAAACTATACTAATGGCAAGGATAATGACTGTAAGAACTGCCGCCGAGGCATAAGCCCTTTCCTGGACTTCAGGAAAAGGAGTCCCTAACTGAAAGAAAATAGCCAGAGGCAGGGTCGCAGCCGGCTGAAAAAGGGAAGAAGGGATACGATCGCTGAAGCCAGCAGTAAAAAGCACAGAAGCCGCGTCTCCGATACCCCGGCCAAAAGCGAGCAGAATCGCCGTTAAAATGCCGGGGAGACATTGCCGGACGACAACCTTTAACGCTGTCTCGAGCTTTGTCGCACCCAATGAATAGGAAGCATCCTGGAGCTCGAGAGGAACCAGCCTGATAACTTCATCCATTGCCCTGCTCATGATGGGTAACTCGAGCAAAGCAACCGTTATTATTCCAGCTAAAAGAGACGCTCTCAATCCAACGAAAATCATGATGATGAAGCCAAAAGCTCCGTAGACAATAGAAGGAATTCCCCAGAGAACATCAAACGAAAAACGAGTAAAAATATTGATAAAGGATGACTTCCTCGTATACAAATTCAGGTAAAGAACAACGGGAAGGCTCATAAAAATGGCAAGAGCCGTTGCTCCTGAAGCCAAGAGAAAAGAACCAATGATAGCGTTGAGTATTCCTCCTTCTTTCCCCAAATAATAGCCGCCTCGAGGCGTTTGAGTGATCATCGAGAGTTTAAGCGCAGGGAGGCTCTTCCAAATAATCGTCCCTATAATGAGCAGAAGAATTCCGATGACGAGAGCTGTAGAGAAGAACATAAGCCCTTTAAAGAAGATTTCTTCAAACTTCCTTTTGTTGAATCTCGAGCGAAGGAAAAAGGTCATCACCCAGCCTTCCTTTCTACTCTGATGAGAATAAACCTTGCCAGGATATTGAAAAGAAGTACAACAAATAACAAGACCAAGGCAGCCAGGAGAAGAGCAGAATCATAAAGAGGAATAGAGAGCATCTCGCCATAGTTGTTGGCAATCAAAGCCGGCAGAGGATAAGCGCCGTCAAAAATGGATTTTGGGACCTTGGCCACATTGCCGACCACCATCAGCACAGCCATCGTCTCTCCAAAGGCTCTTGATAAACCCAAAACAACTGCGGCAATGATTCCTTGCAGCCCCTTCCTCAGGACAACATGCCTGACCGTCTCCCATCTTGTGGCACCCAAGGAAAGAGAGGCTTCCCTTATTTCATAGGGTATAGAGGAAAACACTTCCAAGGAAACGTGGATAATCGTCGGCAAGACCATGATGGCCAAGACAATGCCCCCGGAGAGGACACAATAACCGCTGGAATAGGCTCCAAAAAGAGGAGAGAGCCGGTTGCCGACAAAAGGGACAACCACCAAAACTCCCCAGACTCCATAAACCACAGAGGGAATGCCGGCCAGCAAATCGATGATCGGCTTCGTTAATTCGCGGAAAAATTTTGGGGCATATTCAGAAAGATAAATTGCGGTTAAAATCGAAATGGGAACGGCTAAAATTAAAGCGATAAAAGTCACCCATAATGTGCCCATGATGAAGGGGAAAAAACCAAACTCACCTTTCAATGGATGCCAGGATGAGGAGAAGAGGAGGTCAAAGACGGATTTTACAGCCAGAATCGGCCTTGATTTCTGGAAGAGGCCGAATAGCATGAGAAAAACGACAAGACCCGGAACCGCGGTCAAAACGAACATGATTTTTCGGGCAAAAAGATCCTTGAACAGCCTCAAGCGACTTCTCTCTTTCACTTCCAGTCCTTTTTAGCTAAAGAAATGATGACTTTTGCCTTCGCCGTTTGAATTATTTTTCTCCAATCTTCTCCAGCCCTTCTGCCAATCTTTTCTGGCTCAAAGCGATATATCCTGTCTCAGGAACGAACTTCTGCCCTTCGCTTAAAATCCATTTGATGAATTCAATCAACAGTTGATTATTCGGCCTGCCCTTGGTCACGAAAAAAAGTTCCCGGGCTGGAGGAGAGGGATAAACATCTTGAGCAATGGCTTGAATGATTTCATCCCGTGTGGAATAAAAATTCTCATCGCTTTCAATCCAGCCGCTTCCGTCGAGGTCGATGGGCAAGATCATTATCCCCTTAACAGCTCTCTTAGTCTTGGCATCATAGGCATAATTGATATTGTTGTAGCCTATTCCAAGAGGGTCTCTTCTCACCGCATCGGCCAGGCCAGGGTCGCCATAAACACCGGTGCCCTCAAGGTCTTCTTGCCTTTTTCCCAGGAACTCTGCCCATGTCTCAGCTGCTCCACAGGCATCTGAACGGGTATAGAGGTGGATAGCAGCTTCCTCACCTCTTCCTAAAACTTCTCCCCAGGTTTTGATCTTTTCTGCGATCCAGATATCAATGAACTGTTCTCTTCTGACTCCCTTCTTAAGGAGCTCTGTTATAAAAGGATTCCTTTCATTAATTGTGGGCACAACGGCATCCTTGGTCACGGCGACAGCAAAAGCTCCCTTGGCAACTTCGGCCTGATGAATGCCGCGAGAAACCATGCCAATATCGACCATCCCAGCCAAAGCATCAGCAATTCCTTTCCCCGCTCCTCCTGCTTGAACATCGATGATCACCCTCGTATGGATTTTTTGAAATTCTTCAGCCCACTTCACCGCCATGGGATAGAGAGCCCAGGCACCAGAAATACTTATCCTCCCACTCATTTCTTTTTTTTCAATCTGACCTAACGAAAGGCCGATTGTGGACAATAAAGCCATGCTCAACAATATACCGATAACTCTTTTCATGGCTTGCCTCTTTATAAGCTCAATTTATGATTCTTATGGTCATAATCTTCCAGCTAAAATTTTTTTCTCAAAACCCTGCTTGGAATTGAGCCAGGAGCGCTGAATTCGACCTTCTCCCCGACTCTTCCCTATATAGTTCATAATTGACCTGCAGTTTGGTGTTTTCTGTAAAGAAGAAGTTTAAACCAAAAGTTATCAAGTCACTCCTATCGCCAGCCACCTCTCGGGCTTTATCGTAAGAATCGTATTTAATAATAGACTGGAGCTTTTTAGAGAGGAGGAAATAGCCTGCCTGAACATACCATCCATTCCGTGAGGTCTGGTCATCTTTTGCAAAGATGCATTCTCCTTTCAAAGAAAAAGGATTTTGAGTGAAAAGTATTTCTATTTCGGCTCTGTCTCTTCTGACAGGGGTTCCTCCGAGATTTAAGCTGTATTGGCCTTTGTAAAAAGCAGCTGCACCTTGAAGAAAACTCAAGGGGTGAAAAACTAATCTTCCTCCAATGTCTTTTTGCTTGTTCAAATCTCCTCTATTTATTCCTGAACCGTTAAAAACTCCAAGGGAACATTCAATCTTTGAAAATTTGACGTTGAGCAGAGCTCCAATATCACGACCTTGAGAACCAATATCCCGGCCAGGGCATAGCTTTTCCACAGTTTGGGAGCGGTTAATAGTGTCAAGCGCAGAGCTTGAAACCAGATTTTCCAAGCTAAAGGGAACTTTGAACTGGCCAATCTTCATGGCAAGGAAAGAGCTTAGATTAAATTCAACTATTGCATCCAATAAAATTGCGTTTTTCACCGCATCGACCTGGAGCTTGAAATTCATACCTTTAAAAATATCACCCTTCAAATTGATTCTTGACCTTCTTATTTTAAATTCACTTGTTCCATCCTCCCAAAGGACATATCCCACTTGAGTAAATCCGCTTAATTTCAATGAATTATCTTGAGATTGTTGAAAGCCACCTCTTTCTCCAGATACAGAAATCCGGGCCAGGAAGAGCAAGCTAAAGATCAATAAGAGCGTATTTTCCCTCACTTTTCGACCTCTCCTTTCATCATCCTAAAATCCTTCTTTCTCTGACACGTCATTAAAAAGCTTGGGTTTGTTTTATTATTTTCTCTATGAAGCGTGTCTGCTATTTCTTAAAAGCCATCTTTCCTTGCATCCTATTTGGAGTCTTTGTTCCTTCTGCTAAATCTTCGAAAGTTGTCCTCTCTAAAATCTCAGCCACATTGTCTCTGACTTCCTTCCACAGCCATCTCAGCC
>CAZGMN010000202.1:0-6108 GCA_964526905.1 uncultured Eubacteriales bacterium | reverse complement strand
AGCGGGTCAAGGAGCGGAGGGCCAAGCGGCAGAGCTCGCCTAAAAGCCGGCGGTTATACTTGAAGAATGTCCGCAGCATCCTGGGGATGGTGAAGACGACCTGGCGGTGAGGGAGGTCGAGGACGGTAAACTCCAGCCACAGCAGGAGCTTTTCATCAAGAAACGGACCAGTTCGCTCAACGCCCGGTCTTTGCCCCCTGCGCCTGGAGGATGCCGCAGGAGACCCAGCCTCTCTCCTGCGGAGAGTAAACAGGAGTTGGCCAACGTAAGGAGGAGAAGACAACAAGCGTTGTCTCAGAACAAGACGATTCTGATAATAGGAGATATCATCAAATCGCCATCCAAAGGATTATGCAATATCTCCATATTCCCAATTTTAAGGTTGGATTGAATCAGAAAAGCAGGAGCCAGGAAAAAATCATTTTTAAGATCATCGACTAAAGAACGCGGTAAGGCAGCTATCTCAGTTAAGCGCTGACATTAAATATGGAGCTCGATGATGTCTTCATCCTCGAGGATGTGGTCGCGGTTGACCATCTGACCCTGGTATTTGGTTTTGCTCCAGATGCGGGCATGCTTCAACTTCCGGGCAAAATCCATATGAACGGCCTTGGCCATATCCAGGACCGATGAGCCTCGCTTCAGAGTGAATGGAGAATCGAATTCCACCTTTTTCCCCGGGACTTTGCTGTAAACTCTGATGATATGGAGGATGGAGAAGATGCGCTTTTTTAATTGTTCGAGATTGTCACCACGGCTGGCTGAGATGGCAAGGGGATGAAACCTCGACTCGAGAGCTTTTTTCAATCGACTGAAATTTTCCTCCGCCTGAGGAAGGTCTGACTTATTAGCCACGATTATTGCTCTTCTTGAAAAGAGCGGGCTTTCAGCAGAAACAGTCTGTTCCTCTGGAATGAGCTCAATTTTTTTCTCTCTGAGTTTGGTTAAAATGGACTCCATGATTCCGGTTGAATCTTGGTTTGATAAATCCAGAATAAACAGCACACCGTCGGCATCTTTGACCAGCTCATAATGCCAGACCTCTAAATAATCCGGAGTGACAGGCGGGGTGTCGATGAGCTGAATCTGGATGTTCTCATATTGCATCATGGCTGGAGCCGGGCTTCGTGTTGTGAAAGGATAATCGCCGACTTCAGGGCTGGCGCTGGAAATTGATTTTATGAGCATTGATTTGCCGGCATTGGGAGGACCAATCAAAACCACTTGGCCTGAGCCCGTCTTTTCGATGCGATAAGTCGGCCCGTGTTTAGCGATCGTCGGCCTTTTTTGAATCTCAGAGCGCAGCTTGGCGATCTTTGTCTTGAGCTGAGCCTGGAGTTTTTCTGTTCCTTTATGCTTGGGGACGATAGAAAGGAGCTCTTCGAAAATGCTTACTTTTTCTTGAGGAGTTTTTGCATCTTTAAGCTTCCTTTCCGCCTCAAAATACTGGGGAGGAAGGTTTGCCGGCATCCTTTAGCTCTCTCTGACCTTTGCCAGAGAAACAACTTTATCGCCTTTCTCAAGGCCGATGACTCTCACTCCCTGAGTCGCTCTTCCCGAAGCCCTCACTTGCTCGGTCTTTATGCGGATGACTTTTCCCGCCTTGGTGATGAGCAGCAGCTCTTCATCTTTAATCCCGACTATTCCAATGGCCACTCCGATTTTCGAATTGATTTTAAGATTGATGACTCCCTTTCCGCCTCTTCGACGTCTGGGATAGCGACTAATTTCCGTCTTCTTCCCATAACCCTTCTCACTGGCGGTGAAGATAAACTTTTCATTTTCTCCGGCGACAATCATTCCGATAATCTCATCCTTAGGACTGAGGCGGATGGCCCTGACACCAGCAGCCTGGCGGCCCATAGCCCTGATTTCTTTTTCCTTGAACCGAATGGCCTTTCCTAATTTTGTCCCGATCAAGATATCCTTTTTCCCGTCGGTCAATTCCACTAAAAGCAACTCATTCTTGCGGCCCAGGCCGATGGCGATAATCCCTCCTCTGCGGATGTTCCTGAAATCGCTCAACCTCGTTTTCTTCATCTTCCCGTTCGAAGTCAGCATGACGATGTAGAGGTCTTTTGAGAAATCTTTGACGGCGACAACAGAATTGACATTCTCGTCAGGCCCAAATTGAATGAGATTTCTGATCGGCTTTCCCCGTCCAGAAACGCCCACATCCGGAATCTCTAAAGCCTTCAGCCAATAGACTCGTCCTTTATTGGTGAAGAACAAAAGGTAGCTGTGGGTAGAGCAGATGAACAGGTTCTGGACAACATCCTCAGCCTTCATGCTGATTCCTCTTTTCCCCTTGCCGCCGCGGCTCTGAAAATGATAATAGCTCAGAGAAGTGCGTTTCATATATCCGGATGCGGTGTAGACAACAGCGACATCCTCTTCCTTGATCAAATCTTCTGGCTTGAGCTCTGAGATTGTTTCCGCCTTAATTTCTGTTTTACGCCCATCCTGGTATTCTTCCCTGACCTGTTTCAACTCATCGACGATAATCCCTAATATCAGCTCTTCACTGCCGAGAATTTTTCTCAATTTTTGGACGGTCTTTTTTAAATCCCTGTATTCCTTTTGGATGTTCTCTCTTTCCATTCGGGTCAATTTTTGCAGCTGCAAATCCAGGATGGCTTGAGCCTGAATCTTTGTCAGGTGAAAATTGGTGATGAGGCCATTTCTGGCCTGGTCGACTGTCCGCGAGGATCGGATGAGGCTGATGACCGCGTCCAGATGGTCAAGGGCAATGGTCAGCCCTTCAAGAATGTGGGCTCTCAATTCAGCCTTTTTCAACTCAAATCGTGTTCGGCGGCGGACAACATCCTGGCGGTGAGAAATAAAATATCTCATCATGTCGGTCAGGCTGAGGATCTTCGGCTGTTTATCGACGATAGCCAGCATGATGATTCCGTAGGATGTCTGGAGAGCCGTGTGCTTGTAGAGATTGTTCAAGATGACTTCAGGATATTCCCCTTTTCTGATCTCGATGACAACGCGCATTCCATCGCGGTCGGACTCGTCCCTTATATCGGCAATCCCATCTATTTTCTTTTCATTGACAAGCTGGGCGATGCTTTCTAAGAGTTTGGCTTTATTGACTTGGTAAGGGATTTCGGTGACGACGATTCTGTCCCTCTCATTTTTCCTCCCCCTCTCAATCATCGCCCTTGCTCTCAAGGTAATGATTCCCTTTCCTGAGTTGTAGGCCTCTTTTATTCCATCGAGGCCGAATATGAATCCTCCGGTTGGAAAGTCTGGACCGGGGACATATTTCATGATGTCTTCCAGCTTGGACTTGGGATGTTGAATGAGATGGATGATGCCGTCGATGACCTCGGCAAGATTATGGGGCGGGATGTTGGTGGCCATGCCCACGGCTATCCCCGAGCCGCCGTTGACGAGAAGATTGGGAAATTTAGCAGGAAGGACGTCAGGCACCTGGAGGCTTCCGTCATAGTTGGGAACAAAATTGACCGTATCCTTATCGATGTCCGCCAAGAGCTCATCTGCGATCTTTTTCATCCTGACTTCGGTGTATCTCATGGCTGCCGGAGGGTCTCCGTCTATCGAGCCGAAATTACCTTGTCCATCGACTAAGGGATAACGAAGGCTGAAATCCTGAGCCATCCGGACCAAAGTGTCATAGACAGCCAGCTCCCCATGGGGGTGATACTTGCCGATGACATCACCGACGATGCGTGCCGACTTCTTGTAAGGCTTGTTCCAGGAACTCCCGGTTTCATACATGGAATAGAGCGTGCGGCGGTGGACAGGCTTGAGCCCATCCTTGATATCCGGAATGGCCCGGCCGATGATGACGCTCATGGCGTAATCAAGGTAGGAACGCCGCATCTCTTCTTCGAGGCTGATGACTGTAGACTTGGTACTCATGGCTTAGACCTAAAAATAATAACCCTTGACCTTTTTCTTAGATATCAAGGTTCTGGGCTTCAAGAGCATTCCTCTCGATAAAATCCCTCCTCGAGTCAACTTCCTCGCCCATGAGCACGGTGAAGATGCGGTCGGCTTCCACCGCGTCTTGGATAGAGACCTGGAGCAGGTATCTGATCTCCGGGTCCATGGTTGTCTCCCAGAGCTGCTGAGGGGTCATCTCGCCCAGCCCTTTGTATCTCTGGATTGTTATTCCCTTTTTTCCTTTCTGGTAGAGGTATTCTAAGAGTTTTGACTCGTTCTCAATCTTGACACTTTCGCTGTCGCCCAGAACATGGAAGGGCGGCTTGAAGCCTTCCAATTCTTTGTGGAGGCCGTAGAGGTGTTGGTATTCGACGGACTGGATTAAATCCAAATTGACCTTGCAGGCGACGCTCATACCGTTAATCTGGAATTTAAGCTCCAGTTCATAAAGCCCATGTTCCTCGTCCCTGCTCAAAGTTGAAGAAATGCCTTTTTCATGGAGGAGGCTGCGGATTTTTTCCATTTTACCCTTGTTCTGAAGAAATTTTTCGCCCTCAACCTCATTGTCGAGGAGAATCTTGATCAAGAAGAAAGGATAGTTTTTCCTTTCTAAGACCTGGATATAATTTTTCTTGGCGATGATGCGCGAGAGGAATTTTCTGAATTCTTCGCCTTCAATCGTTCCTTTTTTCTGGCCGATTTTGACCTGGAATTCTTCTGTGATTTTTTTGATGATATGCTTTTCATAGGAGCGCTCATCCCTCATATAAAGAACAGCTTTTCCTTTTGTAATCTTATAAAGAGGGGGCTGGGCAATGTAGAGATAGCCTTTCTCGATAAGCTGCGGCATCTGCCGGTAGAAGAAGGTCAGGAGCAAAGTTCTGATATGGGAGCCGTCAACGTCGGCATCGGTCATGATGATGACTTTATGATAGCGCAGTTTCTCGAGACTGAACTCTGACTGTTCGACGCCTGTTCCCAAAGCTGAGACAATGACTCCAATCTCCTCACTCTTGAGCATTTTGTCAAACCTTGCCTTCTCGACATTGAGAATCTTCCCTCTAAGGGGAAGGATGGCTTGGAAGCGGCGGTCACGGGCCTGTTTCGCCGAGCCTCCGGCAGACTCTCCCTCAACGATGAAAATCTCGCTCTCAGCAGGGTCTGTTTCCTGGCAATCAGCCAGTTTTCCGGGCAGGGATGTTGATTCCAGGATTCCCTTGCGGCGGGCCAGCTCCCTGGCTTTTCGAGCAGCCTCCCTTGCCCTGGCTGCTTCCAATATTTTAAGAACGATTTTCTTGGCAACTGTTTGATTCTCTTCAAAATAGGTTGAGAGCTGCTCATTGACCACGGATTCGACGATTCCCTTGACCTCGCTGTTCCCCAGTTTTGTCTTTGTCTGGCCTTCGAACTGAGGGTCCTTCATCTTCAAGCTCAAGACAGCGCACAGGCCTTCTCTTGTATCATCACCGGTCAGGTTCTGACTCAGGTCTTTAATCAGCTTGTTGGCATTGGCAAAGTTGTTTATGGAGCGGGTCAGGGCTGCCTTGAATCCGATGAGGTGGGTCCCGCCTTCAGTCGTATTGATGCTGTTGACGAAGGTGAAGATTGTCTCAGAATAAGTCGTATTGTACTGGAGAGCGAGTTCGAGGATGATATCGTCTTTGGTTACCTCAAAATAGATGGGTTTGGGATTGAGAGGGGTTTTATTCTGATTGAGGAACTGGACGAATTCCTGAATTCCTCCTTTGTATTGAAATTCATTCATCTTATCAGTTCGCTCGTCCTTGAGCGTGATTTTCAGCCCTCTATTCAGGAAAGAGAGTTCTCTCAACCTCTGGGTGAGAATCTCGAAATTGAAGTCTATGGTTTCGAAGATATCTCTATCTGCCTTGAAGGTAACTTTTGTGCCAGTGCTTTTTGTCTTACCCACCTTCTTCAAAGGAGTTGTGGGCTCGCCCCGCTTGTAAGTCTGAGTATAGACGCCCCCGTCCCTTTTTATTTCCAGGTCCAGCCTCTCCGAGAGGGCGTTGACCACAGAAACGCCAACACCATGAAGTCCGCCTGAGATGTGGTAAGTTTTGGAATCAAACTTGCCTCCGGCGTGGAGGGTGGTCATGACCACTTCTGCGGCCGGTCTTTTTTCCTTCTTGTGCATTCCAACCGGTATGCCGCGGCCGTCGTCAATGACAG
>CAZGMN010000201.1:0-6171 GCA_964526905.1 uncultured Eubacteriales bacterium | reverse complement strand
GCCAGGAACATTCCTGAGGTTACGCTCTCCACGGGCCTGAGCTTGGGATGGGCCTCAGCCAGAAAGCCATCTTTATCCATGGCAAGCTTGAGCTTCTTGGCCAGCTCCTCTGCTCCTTTTGAAGGCCGCATGGCCATGGCCAAGACGACCATGTCGGCATCAATCTCGATATCTTTCCCGCTCAGAGTATCCACACCCCAAACCTTGACCTTTCCGTTCTCCTCGAAAACCTTGGAGACTTTTCCCCTTAGATAGAGGACACCGTCTTCTTCGACTGCCCGCTTGACGAATTCCTCGTAGCCTTTTCCTCCTGACCTGATGTCGATGTAGAAAATATAGGCCTGGCCGTCGTGGACATGATGCTTGTAGAGCATGGCATGCTTGGCGGTATACATACAGCATATCTTGGAGCAATAGGGGCAATGAAGCTCAGGATCTCTGGAGCCAACGCATTGGATGAAGACAACCTCTTTCGGTTCTTTTTTATCAGACGGCCTGAGGATTTTTCCTTTTGTCGGTCCAGAAGCAGAGCAGAGCCTTTCGAACTGAAGTCCATCCAGGACATCAGCATATTTGCCGTATCCGTATTCAGCCATGAGCTGTTTGTCATAGAGGTCGAAGCCTGAGGCAACGATGATCGCTCCGACTTCTTCTTCGATGATTTTGGGCTTCATGTCGTAGTCGATGGCCTTGGCCTCGCAGACATCAAAGCATTTGCCGCAGGCGATGGGCAGAAGACCCGGGCAGGCATTTATGTCCAGGGTGTAACTGGCCGGGATCGCCTGAGGGAAGGGAATGTAGATGGCCCGCCTTCCGGTCAAGCCGATATCAAACTCATTGGGGACAACTATCGGGCAGGCCTTGGTGCACTCATCACAGAGGTTGCACTTGTCCGCGTCGACGTAGGTGGGCTTTTTCAGAATCTTCACCTTAAAGTTGCCGACATACCCTGAGACATCCTGGACTTCGCTGTAGGTCATGAGCCTGATCTTGGGATGCTTGGAGACTTCAACCATCTTCGGTGTCAGGATGCACTGGGAGCAGTCAAGGGTAGGGAAGGTTTCTGAAAGCTGAATCATATGGCCGCCGATTGATGGCGATTTTTCGACCAGAATGACTTCAAAGCCGCTGTTGGCCAGATCGAGCGAGGCCTGGATGCCGGCGATTCCGCCGCCGATGACCAGGGCCTTACGGGTTACAGGAATGCTTATCGGCTCCAGGGACTCGTTCCTGCGAACTCTCTCTACAGTGCTCTTAGTAATTTTTATCGCTTTTTCTGTCGCCTTTTTCATATCTTTGTGAACCCAGCTGCACTGTTCGCGGATGTTGGCGATTTCGCATTGGAAGGAGTTGAGTCCCCCTGATTTGGAGGTGTTCCTGAACGTTGTCTCATGGAGAGTTGGAGAGCAGCAAGCGACGACAACGCTGTCGAGCTTTTTTTCCTTTATGGCTTTTATAATCAGATTCTGCCCTGGGTCAGAGCACATATAGACATAATCCTCAGAGTGGACGACTCCTTTCTGCTTGGCGAGCTCGCTCGCGACCTTTTTGACGTCAACTGTTCCGGCGATGTTAATGCCGCAGTGGCAGATGAAGACTCCGGTTCGCTTCATTTTATCATCCTTTATTTTTCGCCTTTGGCTTTTTTATATTCATCTAAAATTTGCAGGCCGTATTCGTAGCCTTTATCAAATCCCCGGATATTAAGGTCCATGAATCTTTTCGGGACCAGACCAGGCAGAGCTTTCTTGATAGCCTCTGGAGAGACGACTTTGGTCACAGCCGTGAAGAAGCCGAGCATGACCAAGTTGGCGATGATTCGGTTGCCAAGCTCTTCAGCAAACCTGGTGGATGGGACGGAGTAGGTTTTGATTTTTCCTCGCTGTGGCTTTGTCTTGACTAAATCTTTATCGATGATCAGCAGGCCATCATCCCGGAGCTCTGGCTCGTATTTGTCATAGGCTTCCTGAGACATAGCCACAAGAATTTCCGGACGGGTGATGTAAGGATAGAGAACCCGGTCTTCAGAGACCACGAGCTGGGAGCTGCAGGCGCTTCCTCTTGCTTCAGGACCGAAGCTCTGGGTCATTGTCGCCTGCTTGTTGTCAAAGAGGGATAGAGCCTTGCCAGCGATGAGCCCGAGGCGAATGATTCCCTGACCGCCAAAACCAGAAAAACGAATCTCGTTCATGGCTTAACTCCATAGGGTTTGTATTTTTCGCCCAAAACTTTCCCAAGATGCGCATTCATGCAGTCGAGAAAATTCGGTTTTTCTTTATCGACGAATTTGCCAACAATTAGTTTTCCTTGGTAGCTGATATCAAGAGTCCGGGTGTCGGCTCCGTGCTGGATTTCAGATTTTTCGTAATAATATTTCATCAGGTTCAAGCCGTCCCCGAGTCGGTTGCGGCGGGCATAAAGAGTGACACAGGGAGTGATGACTTCGATGAAGGAGAAGCCCCTCTTGGCCATGGCCTCTTGGATGGACATGGTCACTCTTCTGAGGTGAAGGGCTGTCCAGCGGGCTACGTAAGTGGCGCCGCTGGCTTCGGCAAGGTAGGGAAGGTTAAAGGGGTATTCAAAGTTGCCGTAAGGAGCAGTCGAAGCGTTAGCCATGATGGGAGTTGTGGCTGCAACCTGGCCGCCGGTCATGGCGTAGTTAAAATTATTGACGCAGATAACCAAAATGTCCATGTTTCGTCTTGCGGCATGGATGAAATGGTTTCCTCCGATGCCGACAATGTCTCCGTCGCCGCTGAAGACGACGACTTTCAATTCTGGATTTCCCATCTTCAGACCGGTGGCAAAGGGAATGGCCCGGCCGTGGGTGGAATGGAAAGAATCCAGCTTGATATAGCCAGCCACTCTTCCTGTGCACCCGATTCCGGAGACGACGCAAACCTTATCCAAATCCATCTTGCTTTTGCGCAGGGCATCGGCGAAGGAAGTGACCACAACTCCGATGCCGCAGCCAGGGCACCAGATGTGAGGAATCCTGTCCATCCTCAGGAATCCTTCCATCGGATTTTTTACTTCAAAACGTTCTTCTGCCTTCATCTTGCCGCCTCCTTGATGGCTTTGAAGATGTCATCCGGATTGTGGACCCAGCCGCCGCAGTGAGGGACGTGGATGGCCGGTGCCTGGCCAAAGGCGCAACGCTCGACTTCATAGACGATCTGCCCATAATTTATCTCAGGAACGACAAAAGCTTTTATTTTCTTTGCCAGCTCTTTTATCCTTTTTTCAGGGAAAGGCCAGACAACGATGAGCCTCAGCGTCCCGACCTTGATGCCGGCTTTTCTGGCCTGCATAACCGCTCTGGTCGTGACACGAGAAGTGATTCCGTAAGAGACGACGACAATCTCAGCACCATCTATTTCATCCTCTTCGTAGCGGATAATCTTATCGGCATTTTTCTTGATTTTATCGACCAGATGGGAAACGCAGACATTCTGGCATTCGGCGTTGATCACCGGATAACCACGCTCGTCATGGGTCAGGCCCGTAGTATGGAAGCGGTAGCCGTCACCGGCCTTGATCATGAACGGGACGAGGTCTTTGTCAGGCTTATAAGGGAGGTATTTATCTTTGGGCCCTTCGTACCATTTCCTTTCGACAAGCTCAATCTCTTCAGCCGGGGGAATGACGACCTTCTCATTCATGTGCCCGACACACTCGTCAGTCATGACAAAGGTGGGAACCCGATAAGTCTCGGAGAGGTTGAAGGCATCGATGGTCAGGTTAAAGCACTCTTGAGGAGAGTCAGGAGAGAGGGCGATGATTTCATAATCGCCGTGAGACCCCCATCTGACCTGCATCATGTCCTGCTGTCCGGTCAATGTCGGAAGCCCTGTCGAAGGTCCTCCCCTCTGAACATTGGCGATAACGACAGGCGTTTCCATCATGCAGGCTAAGCCTATGTTCTCCATCATCAGCGAAAAACCAGGGCCTGAGGTGACTGACATCGCTTTTTTCCCTGCCCAGGAAGCTCCGATTAAGGCAGCCATAGAAGCAAGCTCATCTTCCATCTGGATAAAGACTCCTCCCACGTAAGGAATTCTTTCGGAAAATCTTTCTGCGGTCTCTGTGGAAGGAGTTATAGGATAGCCGGCAAAAAAACGGCATCCTGCTGCCAGAGCCCCCTCGGCTAAGGCAAAGTCTCCGTCTAAATAATGGGCGCCGGCTAAAACTCCTTTAGGGTCTGCTTTCACCTTTTTCACCTTCTTCCTCCTCTTCCTTAAGAGTGACAAATAAGGCAAATTCAGGACAAATTGTCTCGCAGAGCTGGCAGTAACAGCATGCATCCTCATTCTTGACAAAGGGAGGATGGTAGCCTTTGATGTTGAATTCCTCTGACAGCTCAAGGACATCCTTGGGGCAGTATTCCACACAGAATCCACAGCCCTTACAACGGTCTTTATTGATATGAATCTTGCCCTTTTTCGCTTTTAAATCGCCGAAGTAAACCATTCATCCCTCAGATTAACGCCTTTTGTTTTAATAATGGCCTTGGGTCAATATAATGAAGGTCAAGCCGCAATGATTCCTCTGGACAGCCCAGGGCAATGGCCAGGAGCTGGGTGAAATAGAGGATAGGAATATTCTTGAAGTCAAGATACTTCTGGACAGTCTCTCTCTGCCGCTGGTCAAGATTGAAAGCACAGAGAGGGCAGCTGACGCTGACGACTTCAGCTCCGTGAGTCTGGGCCGAGGTGAGAATGTGGTAGGTCCGGTCTGCTACGACCTCAGGCTTGTCCACAGTCTGGTAGGCTGCGCAGCACTCTGTCTTGTAGGGAAAGTCTACGGCTTTTGCACCCAGAGCATTCATCAGATTTTCCAAAACAACGGGATTTTCAACATCGTCAAGACCAATCTCTTTGGGTCGGACCAAAAGGCAGCCATAATAGCTTGCGATTTTTAAGTTTTTCAAGGGCTTGACCACTTTCTTGGCAATGTTTTCAAGCTTTATTTCATCCCTGAGTAGTTCAAGGAGATGAAGAATCTTGACATCTCCCGTATATTCGACCTTTTCGCGGGGAGCCATAAATTTATTGATCTTATCCAGGCTTTCCGCATCGGCTTTAACCCGTTCATTAGCCCTTTTCAGGGTGTTGTAGCACATGGCGCAGAGCGTCATCACTTTATTTGTGTTGGATTCTTTGACTCTGATCAGGTTTCGGATAGGAGCGACGTGATGAATCAGGTCATCCGTGGCCAGGGAGAAAACGGTCCCACAACAATTCCACCGCGGAAGTTCTACAACCTCCACCCCCAGGCTTTTTAATGCACATAAAGTCGAATCTTCAAAGTTTTTGGCGTTGTTCTTCAGAGTGCAGCCGGGATAATAGCTTATCTTCATTATGATTCCTTAAGAGATGATAATTATAAAATATATTTATCATAATAAAAACTTATGAAGTGAATTTCCTCATACTGCTGATCATGGCTATCGGCGGAACATCGCCCTTTTCTGAATCCGAGAGCTTTTGAACCTTGAGATGGTCCTCTCTCTTCCGCAGCAGAATCTGCCTCAGAGCTTCCATGACTTCGGCGATGTTGACTCCTTTCGGGCAGCGGGCATTGCAGGTCATGCAGGAGGCACAGATCCAGATCGAATTTGAATGGAGAAGCTCATCCTGGAGGCCAAGCTGGGCGAAGCGAATGACTTGGTTGGGGAGAATGTCCATCTGCGAGACAGCCGGGCAGCCTGCAGAGCACTTGCCGCACTGATAACAGGCAAGAAGGTTTTGGCCGCTGAGCTCTTCCACCTTGGCGACAAAGGTATCTTTGATTTTTCTTCGTGATATGTTGATTCTCATCAAAAATCTCTCATCCAGATGATAGGACTCGAAATCCTATATTCAATATAGGATTAATGAAGAGGTGAATTAAAATACAATAAAACATAAATCGGAGATTATGTCAAGAGACTGAAAATTTTTATCTTCTTCTCGTTCCAGTGAAAAGGAAAAGGAGGCAGAAAGAGTTGAGGAGGAAGAGATAGCGGAGAAGAGGAATGAGGCCGATAAGGGGAATAAGAAAAGAGGAAGCGGCGAGTGCACCGAGAAAGGAGCCGAGCAAATCCAAGCCATAGCCCAGGCCAAAGTTTTTCTTTTCCTCCAAGAAGAGGCAATTGGAGATGACAAATAAGTTTCCTCCAAGGTATCCAAA
>CAZGMN010000200.1:0-6225 GCA_964526905.1 uncultured Eubacteriales bacterium | reverse complement strand
GCGAAGGCAGAGTGGTGAGAAAGCCGTGTGAAAGGCTGAGCGGGCACGGTTCCTCTCTCGAAGAGAGAGGAGAGCGAAGCCTTGAACCGAGCAGCTTTTGCCTCGCTGGGGCAAAAGCTGCGTGCTTTCGAACCACTCTGCCTGAGCCCTTCAAACGGTCCTCTCGCTGCTTAGCCCTCGCCTGGTGAGGAGGGAATTTTCTCGAAAAGAAGGTTACAGAGTTATCTATAATGATTCATCAAATGAAAGAGTTGTATTTTTCTTGAAAAATAAGAAAGCTCAAAGTATAGTTGATTTAAAGAAATGGATAAGCCGGGCTTGACCACACCGATGATGGAACAGTATCTACGGATCAAAAAAGAGCACCAGGATGCATTGCTCTTTTTCAGGCTGGGTGATTTCTATGAGATGTTTTACGAAGACGCCAGGATTGCTTCTTCTGTCCTGGAGATAGCCTTGACCTCGCGGCAGAAAGTTCCGATGTGCGGGGTCCCTTATCATGCCGGCGATTCCTACATTGCCAGGCTTCTCCGGCGTGGTTTCAAAGTCGCCATCTGCGAGCAGGTCGAGGACCCCAAGCTTCGAAAAGGTGTGGTGCGGAGAGAGGTCGTTAAGGTCCTGACTCCAGGAACGGCTGTCGAGATTGAGCTTGAAGGAGCCAAGGAGAATACCTACATCGCCTGCCTGTATTTGAAGGATTATGATTGGGGTTTGGCCGTCGCCGATTTGGCTTCAGGCCGGATGATAGCGGCTCAAAGCGATGCTCAGGCGAGGAGAGCTTTGGATGATGAGCTCTTCAAAGTTTCTCCCAAAGAAATCGTATTTCCCCAGGGGGATGAGGAGAGAATCTCCGGGATTCTTTCCAAGAACAACATGGCTTCTGTGCTGAGAAGCGCAGTGGAGGATTGGGCCTTTGATTTCTCTCAAGCCAAGAGTTATCTGGAAAATCATTTTCGGGTGAAGTCCTTAGCAGGCTTTGACCTTGCCGATAAAGAGCTTGCGGTCTCAGCAGCCGGGGCGTTACTCTTTTATCTTAAAAAAGTGAGGAAGGACAACCTTTCTCTCATCTCCAAAGTTTCATATCTTCAGTCCGGGCTTCAGATGGTCCTTGATGCGACAACCATAAAAAATCTGGAGCTTGTCAAGAACTTGAGGGACGCCGGAGTGAAGGGATCGCTGCTGGATATTATCGACTTTACCGTAACCTCTATGGGAGGGAGATTGATTCGCGGCTGGCTCCTTCAACCTCTCCTTGACTGTGCAGAAATCGAGCAAAGGCTGGATGCTGTCTCTGACTTTCTTGAGCATCCTATCGAAAGGCAGGAGCTGAGGGAGAGCCTAAAAGGGATATTCGACCTGGAGCGCCTCACAGGAAAAATCTCCCTGGCTGTCGCCCATGCCAGAGACTTGGTTTCCTTGAAAAAATCCCTCTTGCCTCTTCCCCAGATCCAAAAGCTGCTCAGACTTTTTAGGGCGGAGCTGATAGGCAAGATTGGCGAGCTCTGGGATAATGCCCAGGATATTGTGGAATTTATCGAGCGCTCGATTCTGGAAGAGCCAGCTTTCCTGCTCACTGAAGGAGGAGTCATCAAGGATGGCTATAACTCAGAGTTGGATGAGTTGAGAAACCTGAGCCGCTCCGGAAAAAGCTTCATCAGTCTTCTCGAAAAAAAGGAAAGAGAAAGGACATCAATTTCATCCCTTAAGATTCGTTACAACAGGGTCTTTGGCTACACCATCGAGGTCACCAAGCCAAATCTTCCGCTTGTTCCTGCTGACTACATCCGCAAGCAAACTCTGGCCAATTCCGAGAGATTCACCACTCCTGAGCTAAAGGAGTATGAGGAGAAGGTCCTCAATGCCGAGCAGCGAATAGCCGATTTGGAATATAACTTATTCCTCGACATCAGGGAAAAAATCTCAAAAGAGGCGGCAAGGCTGCAGAAGATTGCCGCGGATATTTCGGCAGTCGACGTCCTCTCCTCGCTGGCTGAGCTTGCCTCGGTGCGCAACTATCGCCGTCCTGTGGTGAACTCCGGGGATAAGATTAGAATTACGGAGGGAAGGCATCCTATTATCGAAGTCTTCAACCAGGAGCCCTTCATTCCCAACGATACCTATCTCGACCGGGATGAGGACCAGATTGTCATCGTCACCGGGCCGAATATGGGAGGAAAGTCCACCTTTCTCAGGCAGGTTGCCTTGATCTGCATCCTGGCCCAGATGGGCTCTTTTGTCCCGGCCAAGGAAGCTGAGATCGGCCTTGTCGACCGCATTTTTACCAGGATTGGCGCTATGGATTTTCTGAGCGTCGGCCAATCCACCTTCATGGTTGAGATGCTTGAGACGGCCAAAATCTTAAACAGTGCTACAGAAAAAAGCCTGATTCTTCTCGATGAAATCGGGAGAGGAACGAGCACTTTTGACGGCCTGAGTATTGCCTGGGCTGTGGCCGAATACCTTCACGAGAAAGAAGAAATCAGAGCTAAGACCCTGTTTGCCACTCATTATCATGAGCTGACTGAGTTGGCCTTAACCTTGAAGAGAATCAAGAACTATCATCTCTCGGTCAAAGAATGGAAGGATGATGTCATCTTCTTAAGGAAGATCGTTCCTGGCCCCTCTGACCAGAGCTACGGCATTCACGTTGCAAAATTGGCCGGAATTCCGCGGCCTGTTGTCAATAGAGCCAAGGAGATTCTCTTCAATCTGGAGAAGAAGGAGTTCGATGATTCAGGACTGCCCCGCATTGCCTACCGCTCTTCAAAAAAGCGGGACAAAGCCCAGCTCTTTCTGTTCAAGGAGGACAGAGAAGAGGAGATGTTGAAGGAGATAAAAGAGGAAATCGAGAAATGCGAACTCTCCACCCTGACTCCTTTAGCCGCACTGAATTTTTTGAATGAACTGAGAAATAAGATTGAAAGCACAAAGGGCAAAGATAGGAAAGATTAGGCAGGATTGGATTAATATTTCTCTGATTCGTCTTCTGTGTCGAATTCTTCTTCCTCTTCTTCATACTCTTCTTCGTAAGCTGATTCCTTTTCGTAAGGAGCTTCTCCGACATCCTCCTTCCGCTCTATGAGGGCAACCTCAAATTCATCTTTATTTTCATAACGTCTCAGATAATTTGAGCCGGCATCGCTGTAGAGTAATTCCAGGTAGTCCTCTTCAATCACGCAGAAGACCGATTTGGAATGGCCTGACTGGAGGTCTCCGACCGTCTCCACCACATCAGACGCTTTTTTGATGGCGTCAAGAGTCAGCCAGCTGAAGACTTCAATTTCTTCCATCTCAATTCCCAAGAAAAAAATACCAACTTTTTATAAATTGTCAAGAGGGTAGTTCAAAAATTTATTTTCTCCAATTTTAGACAGAAAAGGGGACAGTCCCCTTTTTTGCTTGCCTGGAGGATAAAGATTTTCGCCTTTCTTGACAGAGAAAGGATTGAATATTTAAATAGATATGGAGGAAAAAATGAAATGGGATAGGTTCACGGTGATGTCTCAGGAAGCTTTTCAGTCTGCTCAGGCCAAGGCTGAAGAATTAGGCCATCAAGAGATCAAGCCCGAGCATCTCCTCTGGGCCTTTTTGAATCAGGAAGAGAATATCGTTAACTCGATTCTGACCAAGATAGGTGTCAATTCAAGAAAGATTCTGAAGGAGATGGACCTCGCGCTAAACAGGATTCCAAAGGTCAGAGGCAGTGGAGAAACATACATTTCTTCCTCCTTGAGACAGATCATGAGCGATGCCCAGAAGGAAGCGGACAAGCTTAAGGACGATTACATCTCAACCGAGCATCTCTTCCTGGCTGTTATCAAAGAGGATAAGAGTGAGGCGGCCGCTATTTTGAGAGAAAATGGCGTGAATGAAGATGCGGTTCTCAAAGCGCTGATGGCCGTCCGAGGAACACAGCGAGTCACAGACCCTCAGCCGGAGGGGAAATATCAGGCTCTCGAGCGCTATGCCCGTGATATCACGGCCTCGGCCAGGCGGGGAAAGCTGGACCCGGTCATCGGCCGCGAGGATGAGATTCGACGTGTCATCCAGGTTCTCTCCCGCAGGACAAAGAATAATCCGGTTCTGATCGGCGAAGCCGGCGTGGGTAAGACGGCCATTGTCGAGGGCTTGGCTCAGCGCATAGCCAATGGAGACGTTCCTCAGTCTCTTAAAACCAAGCGGCTCATCGCTCTGGATATCGGAGCTCTGATTGCCGGCACCAAGTATCGCGGAGAATTCGAGGACAGGTTGAAGGCCATCTTGAAGGAGATCAAAGAGGCTCAAGGAGAGGTCATTCTTTTTATCGATGAGCTTCATACCATCATCGGAGCCGGGGCTGCCGAAGGGGCTGTGGATGCCTCCAACATGCTCAAGCCTCCACTGGCCAGGGGAGAGCTCCGCTGCGTGGGAGCGACCACCATCAACGAATATAAAAAATATATTGAGCGGGATGCGGCCTTGGAAAGGAGGTTTCAGCCGGTCTATGTCAAGGAGCCTTCAGTCGAAGAGACGATATCCATTCTGAGAGGATTGAAGGAGAAGTATGAGGTCCACCATGGAGTGGAGATAAAAGATTCTGCCCTGATTGCTGCCGCCACTCTCTCCCAGCGCTATATTGCCGACCGCTATCTTCCTGACAAAGCCATCGACCTCATCGATGAAGCTGCTTCTCACATCAGGATTGAGATTGACAGCATGCCTGAAGAGATCGATGAGCTGGAGCACAGAATCATCCAGCTTGAGATTGAAAGGCAGGCTTTAAAGAAAGAAAAGGACAAGAGCGCCAAGGAAAAATTAGAAAAACTGAATGAGGAGCTGGCCAATCTCAAAGAGCAGAGCAACGCCCTCAAGGCTCGCTGGCAGAAGGAAAAAGAATTGATTGACGCCATGAATAAGCTGAAGGAGCAGAATGATGCCCTTAAGGTCGAGGAACAGAATGCGGAAAGGAAAGGCGACCTGGAGAAGGTGGCTGAAATCAGATACGGGAAGCTGGTCGAAGCAGACAAGAAGATGAAAGAGCTGGCCGCGAAGCTGTCCGATATTCAGAAGAAAGGGGAGATGATCAAAGAGGTTGTGGATGAGGAAGATGTGGCCCAGATTGTCTCCAAGTGGACGGGAATTCCTGTTTCAAAAATGCTCGAGGGAGAGGTGGAGAAGCTGGTGAAGATGGAGTCCAACCTGGCCAAGAGGGTCGTCGGCCAGGACCAGGCTCTTCGTGCTGTCTCGGATACGATTAGGCGCGCCAGGGCAGGTATTCAGGATGCGGCCCGGCCCTTGGGTTCCTTCATCTTTCTCGGCCCGACCGGCGTGGGAAAAACAGAGCTGGCCCGGGCTTTGGCTGAGTTTCTCTTTGACGATGAGAAGGCGCTGGTCAGGCTCGACATGTCGGAGTACATGGAGAAGCATACGGTTTCCCGCTTGATCGGCGCACCTCCCGGCTATGTCGGCTACGAAGAAGGAGGCCAGCTCACCGAAGCCATAAAGCGCAGGCCTTATTCCATCATCCTCCTTGACGAGATTGAGAAAGCTCATCCTGATGTCTTCAACATCCTCCTTCAGATCCTGGATGACGGCCGGCTGACGGATGGAAAGGGAAAGACAGTCGACTTCAAGAACACAATCATCATCATGACTTCCAATTTAGGAAGCCAGGTCATCAAGGAGCTCAGCCAGGATTTCGAGAAGATGGAGAAGGAAGTGCGCAAGATCATCGATAGCCATTTTCGGCCTGAATTTCTTAACCGTGTTGACGAGATTATTATTTTCAGAGCGCTCTCCCGTGAGGTCATCCTCAAGATTGTCAGCCTGCAGCTTGAACAGTTGAGAAAGAGGCTGAGTGAAAAGAAGATTGATATCGAAGTGAGCGAGGAAGCGTTGAAGCTGCTGGCTGAGAGAGGCTATGACCCTGTCTATGGAGCGAGGCCGCTGCGAAGAACCATCCAGAGGGATATCCAGAATCCTCTTGCCCTGAAGATTCTGGAAGGAGAGTATAAGGAAGGAGATACGGTTAAGATTGATGTCAGCCCAAAGAAAAATTTTGTCTTCAGCGCTCGATAATAACTGAAAGATCCCAAATTCCGTGAAAGGGGTGAGGGCCGGGGGTTCGGAGCACGCTGATTTTCCCCAGCGACAGCTATTACTCTCTGCGAAGGCCAGCGGGTGAAAAAACTGTTTGAAGGCTGAGCGGGCATGGTTCCTCTCCGAAGGAGAGGAGAGCGAAGCCTG
>CAZGMN010000199.1:0-6293 GCA_964526905.1 uncultured Eubacteriales bacterium | reverse complement strand
AACGAGGAAAGAATCGAACTCATCCGAGCTGGCATAAAAATTATTGGCGACTATCCCCTTTTGGGCACAGGCCCGGATACAGTGGAGACAGTTTTCAAAAATCCGAAATACGGCCTTTCTGAAGGAGCTAAAAAAAATGTACATCTCCATAACAATATCCTTCAGACCGGAGCCGAAAGGGGAATTCCGACCCTCATCGTCTGGCTCACTTTCATAGTTTTGGTTTTCCTTTCTCTTTTAAAACTTCTCAAGAACAAAGACCCATCTCTCCGTCCATTCACTGTTGCTGCTCTCGGAGCGCTTACAGGTCTTTTTGTTGCCGGCCTCTTTGAGTACAACTTTGCCGATGCTGAAATAACGATGCTCTTTCTCTACATGATAACTATCCCTTTTACTCTGGCCAGAATCCTAGAAAAGACAGAGCCTTAATCTGAATGGCATTTATAAAACAATTTTTTAATTTTGATTGACATTAAGAGAAGCAAAGTGAGAATGCAATAAGTCATCATCAAAAAACTTAGAAATCATGCTAAAAAAAAGAATTCTTTTCATCGTCCTTGCCCTCTTCCTTCTCTACTCGTTCTGGCTGGGTATCAATATTCTCAGCTTTAAAACATACAAGGCTCCTGCACTAGAAGTTTCCCCCCTTGAAATACAAGGCGTCTATCACATTCATACCAAGTTTTCAGACGGAAGAAAAACCTCGGATGAAATCGCAGGAATTGCCTCTAAGGCCGGCTTAAACTTCATTATTCTCACCGACCACGGCAGCCCTAATCGTGAATCCTGCGCGAGCCAGAGCTGGAAAAATGGCATTCTTGTCCTTGCCGGGTCCGAGCTTTCAGTAAGCCGCGGCCATCTCGTTGGATTAGACTTCAAGCTTCCCTCAAGCAACTTTTCCCAGAATGCTGAGGAAGCTGTCTACGGGATAATGGCTGCAGGGGGATTCACGGTCATCGCCCACCCTTACTCAAAGGTTCAATGGTCATGGGGAGAATTTGTCGGTTATTCTGGCATTGAAATCATCAATGCCGATACCATGCTGAAAGAAGGCCTTCTTCTTTCCGCCCCTTATCTTCCTGTGCTGTTGATCAAGCCGAGCTATGCTCTTCTAAAAATTCTCGATAGCCCTCAGCGGGAGATGAGAAAGTGGGACGAACTCAGCAAAATTTATCCGATTTATGGCTACTTCAGCGCTGACGCCCACTTGCTTTACCGCGCTCTCTTTGACTTCCTCCGCATCCACGTCATACTCAATGCTCCCTTCTCACCGGATTTCGAGACTGCTCGCGCTCAAGTCTTCGAGGCTCTGAGGTCCGGAAGATTCTACAACTCAATCCATGCGGCTGCCTGGGCAATGGGATTCAGGTTCTGGGGAGAAAGAGGTGAGGAAATCATTCCAATGGGGGGGACGGCTTCGCTTAAATCTGCAAGTCCCATTCTGCATATTCAGGCTCCCTTTCCCTATGCCAAAGAAACACATTTGATTCAGGATGGAAAAAGCATATTTCAATCGACTGAGGAGACTTTTTCTTTTGAAGTCAAACAGCCGGGCGTTTATCGGGTTGTAATCTATCTCAAAGAAAAATCTCCGCTGAGAAAAAACATACCCTGGATAATCTCCAATCCCATATTTATAAGAGAGGATTAAAATGAAGACCCGTGATTTTCAGAAGATGAAAAAAATCATTAAAAAATTCAAGAAAAAGAGAGTCTTAGTCTTGGGAGACCTCATGCATGACAAATACATCTGGGGCAGTGTCATCCGCATCTCGCCTGAAGCGCCTGTTCCAGTTGTTGAGGCCTATCAGGAAACATCCTGTTTAGGTGGAGCAGGAAATGTTTGTCAAAGCCTGAAAAGCTTGGGAGCTTATCCACTCCTTGTCGGCATTGTCGGTAATGACAGCGAAGGCGAATGGATCAAGAGAAATGTGCCAGACAGCCGAGGCATCTTCGTTGACGAGAGCCGGCCTACCACTTTAAAGACTCGAATAATTGCCCACCACCAGCACGTGGTCAGGGTCGACAAAGAAAGAAAGGGCCCTTTGATAAAGAGAATAGAAGAACAGATAATTAATCTTGTTCAGCGCGAAAAATACGATGGCGTTATTCTCTCCGACTATAACAAAGGAGTGCTGACCAAGTCCCTCACCAGCAAAGTCCTCTCTTTTGCCCAAAAGAGAAAAATTCCTGTTTTTGTCGACCCCAAGTTTGAGAACTTCTTTCTCTTTACCCCTGTGACCCTCATCACCCCTAACCACTTTGAGGCAGCGAGGATTGTCCACCACGACTGCGACACCAATTCCCAGATTGAGAGCGCAGGCAATGAAATCCTTTCTCGAATCGTGACTCCCTTTCTCATCATCAAGAGAGGAGAGCAGGGAATGAGCGTTTTTGAAAGAGGGAAAAAAGCGATTCATATCCCCACGGTTGCCAAAGAAGTTTTTGATATCACTGGGGCAGGAGACACGGTCATCGCCACAGCGGCTCTGGCTCTTCTTTCAGGAAGCTCAATCCTGGAGGCTGCTGTTGTGGCTAATACGGCTGCCGGAATCGTAGTCGGTAAAATAGGAACCGCTTCTGTCACCGCAGAGGAGTTGCTCGCCTCTCTTAAATCTTGATGGAAATATAGGGATACATTAATTCAGTGACTTAATTCGTATTCGGGAAATATTCTGCTTTAGAAGAATTGAACTAAGTATTGTGCTCCCGTATTTTAGGCTCGTATTTGAGATGTTAATTCATAAAAAAATCTAATCGTAGTCTGGAGCCCTTCATATTAAGCAAAAATGGTATTATAATTATAAGCTTCATTAGCAATGTGCGGTATTGTTGGAATTTACGGCAACAGTGATGTCGTAAGAGACATCTACCAAGGCCTGCTGGCTATACAGCATCGCGGCCAGGACTCAGCCGGCATCATAACTTATGACGGCCGCTTCCATATCAAGAAAGGAAACGGCCTGGTCAGGGACATCTTCACTGCAGAAAATGTTGCGCGCTTAAGAGGCACTATTGGCGTCGGCCACACCCGTTACCCGACCGTGGGCGGCGGAGGAGGAGAAGATGCCCAACCCTTCCTCGTCAATTCTCCCTTCGGGATCATCATGGCGCACAACGGAAATGTCATCAACTATTCTGAGCTCAAAAAAATCATTTTCGAGAAATACCATCGTCTATTAAATTCGGACAATGATGTGGAAGCCATCCTGAATGTCTTCGCCCAAGAACTTGCCGAGCAGAAAACAAAGACTCTAAGACCCAAAAATGTCTTTAAGGCTGTAGAAGGAGTGTTTAAAAAGGTTAAGGGAGGCTATTCTGTTGTAGCCTATATAGCCGAGGAAGGGATGGTTACTTTCAGAGACCCTTATGGAATCAAACCTCTGGTCTATGGAAAAAGGCACGATGGGATTCTCCCTTCCTATGCTTTCGCCTCGGAGAGCGTCAGCCTGAACATCATGAATTTTTTCGAGATTAGAAATGTGGAAGCAGGTCAAGTTGTTTTTATCGACAAAAACCGAAAATTCCACGCCAAGAAGCTTACAAGCTGTGCTCATTCTCCCTGCCTCTTCGAATGGGTCTATTTTGCCCGGCCGGATTCCTTCATCGATAATGTCAATGTCTATGACTGCCGGGTCAACCTGGGGAGCTTCCTGGCAGACGAGATAAAAAAGCTCAACCTCAAAATAGATGTCGTGGTGCCTGTCCCTGATTCGGCCAGGGATGCTGCCATTGAGATTGCCCGAAAGCTCAACCTGAAATACAGGGAGGCTCTGGTTAAAAACCGTTACATCGGCCGAACATTTATCATGCCTGCTGACCAGAAACGGAAATCATCGGTCCGCCAGAAATTAAATCCAATTTCTTCTGAACTCAAGGACAAGAATGTCCTTCTGGTCGATGACAGCATCGTCAGGGGAAATACCTCCAGGGCTATTATTGAATTAGTCCGGGAATGCGGAGCAAAGAAGGTTTACTTTGGTGCCTACTCCCCTCCTTTAAGATATCCCTGTGTCTATGGCATCGACATGCAGACCAAGACTGAGTTTGTGGCCAGGGATGCAGACCTTGACCAGATAGCCAAGAGAATCGGCGCGGATAAAGTCATCTACCAGACGCTGGATTCGCTGAAAAAGGCAGTCAATTTAGGGAATAAGAATCTCAAGAATTTCTGCGCAGCCTGCTTTGATGGGATTTATCCCACAGGCGATGTGACTCCTGAAATCCTTAAAAAAATTGAGGACGAGAGGAAACTCGCCCAGGAACGCCAGCTCGAGCTTGAGCTTTAGCGCTTTTTGACTTTTATACCCTTTGTCTCCAGTATTCTAATAAATCTCTCAGCGTCTTTTCTATGGGAATCTCTGGCTTCCAAGATGTCTCTTTTCTTATCTTCTTGTTATCTCCTAAAAGATAGGGGATGTCTATTTTTCTCCTTTTTTTTGGGTCTATCTTTACTTTAATTTTTTGAGATGAAAAAGAAACAAGGATGCCGAGTATCTCTTTGAGAGAAATAAGCTTCCCGGAGCAGACATTATAGACTTCTCCTTTTTTCCCTTTTCTCATCAAGAGAAGATAGGCTCTGACTACATCCCTCACATCTGAGAAGTCTCTTTGTATTTCTATATTTCCTGCCTTTATTACAGGATCTATCAACCCTTTCTCAATTCTTGCAATCTGATAAGCCCAATCCGAGCAGACAAAGTCAGGGCTCTGGCCCGGACCTGTATGGGGAAAAGGCCTGGCGACAACAACATCCAACCCATCAACCTGCGCATACAACTTGCTCAAGAGCTCTCCGCCCACTTTGGTGAAAGCATAAGGACTTGTAAAATTAAAAGAATCTATCTCCTTCAAAGCCCTTACCGCCGACGAAGCTCCATAAACATCACAAGAACTGACAAAAAGAATCCGAGACTTTAGCACATATTTTCTCACCGCTTCAAAAAGAAAAAAAGTTCCAATGAAGTTTGTCTCCAGTGTTTCTTTCCTATTTTCCCAGGAGAACCTGACATTAGAGATAGCGGCAAGGTGAAAAACCCAATCTGGCTTGATTCTCTTTATGGCTTCGTCTACTGCTTTCTCTGATTTTATATCAAGGTAAACGATATTTTTCCTCTTATCACTGGGCTTAGGTTTTTCAGGGAAAGATGTGCCGTAAATTTTATATGCAGGGGATTTTAAAAAATTGATGAGATGCCGGCCAACAAAGCCAGTCGCTCCGCTGATGAAAACCTTTAAGCTCAAAGTTATACTCTCTCCCTCCAGTAATTGAGCAAATCTTCAAGTGTCTTTTTGAAAGGAATCTTTGGCTTCCATCCTGTTTTTTCTGAAAGTTTTGTGCAATCGGATAAAAGAATGGGCACATCCGAAGGACGCAGCCTCTGAGGGTCAACCTCAATTTGCACTTTAACGCTGCTCAGAGAAAGCAGCATATCCAATACTTCCTTCATCAAATAGGTCTTCCCTGTTCCAACGTTATAAACTTCGCCTTCCTCTCCCTTTTCCAGACACAGCCAGTATCCGCGGACAATATCTCGGACATCGCTGAAATCTCTTTTCGCTTCTAAATTGCCGACGAAGATAACAGGTTCCTTTTTCTTTTTCTCGATCTCCGCTATCTGCTTGGCAAAGTTGGAGGTCACAAATACCTCTCCCCGGCGAGGCCCTGTATGGTTAAACCCTCTGGTTCGCACCGTCCTCAGCCCGTAACTTTTATGATACTGGAAAGCCAACAAGTCCTGGGCGACTTTGCTCACCGCATAAGGGCTCAAGGGACGAAGAGGATTTGTCTCCTTCATCGGAACCTCATCCGGATGGACAAAGCCATATTCCTCACTTGTTCCTGCGATTTGTATTTTGGGAGACAGGTTGAGCCCAAGAATTGCCTCAAAGAGGTTTATCTGGCCGATGGCGTTTATGGCAAAAGTTTCTACCGGACAGACCCAGGAAGCGGGGACGAAGCTCTGAGCTGCAAGATGAAAAATCCAGTCAGGCCTTATCTCGACCAGACACTTCTTTAAAGAAACGATATCCTTCAAATCAGCCTCATAGAGTTTAATCTTATCTTGAATGTGAAGTATGTTATCCCTCCTGCTTCGCCAGCGCACTGTGCCATAAACATCAACATCGGGATGATCGGCCAGGATGTAATCAGCAAGATGGCTTCCCGCAAAGCCTGTTATTCCCGTGATTAAGACTCGCATCAATCCTCCTCTTACAAATAGTTGATCCTGATCAATAGAATTTAATTATAAAGAAAATAATAAAATCGTCATCGCCTGCCCTCTACCTGC
>CAZGMN010000198.1:5445-6294 GCA_964526905.1 uncultured Eubacteriales bacterium | reverse complement strand
TTTTTATGATGGATTGCGCGACGACTCTCGATTCAAAGAAATCATTAAAGAAGAAAAGATCAAATATAAAGATAGATTAAAAAAATATGGAAAATTGCGATTCATAGAGGCATAGTTTTTGGAGAAAAAGAGAATAAAGAGGGGGGTGAGAGCGAATTCAGTCAAAAGCAGCTAAATATTAATCTTAAATATTCTTTATCTAAGAAAAATAAAAAAATATTTTCCGAAAGGAGGAAAAAATGGAACTGAAAGAGGCGGAAAGCCTTCTTAGAGAGAAAATTGAAAAAGATTACAAGAGGCTTAAAGAGCATTTCTTAGCGGGTCAATTTAAAGAGATGGCAAAATTGTTAGGTGAAAATACGATTCTCTTTAAACCAGATGGAAAGAGGCTAAAAGGAAAAGATTCCCTGACAAAATTCTGGAAATTGAAGAAGAAGGCCACATCCCAATTAAAGGAGGTCAACATTGAATTTAAACCGGTCTATATCTGTCCCAGAGAGGTGAAAAATGCAGAGGAAAAAAGCTTTCCTCAGATACTATTGTCCACATCGCCTGTGTGATAGGCGAGTACAACATAACATGCCATAAATCCAACGGGGAAACTGAAGGCGGACTTTTCATGACCGCTTATTGCCATCCCCTGCCGTGCGTCTGGGAACCTTGAAGCACGAAATTTAAATAAAGATTAAACACAGAAAAATCTATAAAAGCCAGATCGGTTCAACAATTCATGGCAAAATGAGCGTGAGCGACTTAGTATCTTGTATTTATTTTCATTGCTATCTCTTTTGTGGGAGAAATGCGGAGTGCTCAATCAAATCCACGACCTGAATATTTATTTCTTAGAGT
>CAZGMN010000198.1:0-5435 GCA_964526905.1 uncultured Eubacteriales bacterium | reverse complement strand
ATACTCCCTTATCCCAGAAGAAAAGGAAGGACTTAAGGACCCTGGCGGCGATGGTGGCGCTATTTTGGTGCACAGAGAAGAATGCTGGTACGAAATTGTATTTATTTATTTATAAAGCTTAGAAAAAAGAAAAACTCTTCGATAAAAGGAAAAATGCCGAAGAGGGGATTCGAACCCCTACAGGCGAAAATTGCCCGCTAGCCCCTCAAGCTAGTGTGTCTACCAATTCCACCACTTCGGCACTTGAATCAGCGAGGCTTTCTGTCAATTTGTTCGCTGCAGAGGCTGTCTTTGCAGCGGAGTTATTTCTTCTCTGTTTCCGTGCTCTTCTGCTCTTTTTCTTGTTTTTTCTCTGGCGCCTGGGCTTTGGCCTTCTCTTCTGTTGTTTCCTTCTTCGTTTCTGCAGCGGCTGCGGGCTGAGTTGTCTCTCTTTCCTCTTTCATCACGGATTTCGAGCCTTTTGAAGAGATGAACCAGAGTGCTAAAGAAGTAACCATGAAGAGCACAGCGCAGATTGTGGTTATTTTAGATAAAAGAGTCGTCGCTCCGCGGGGACCGAAGACTGTCTGGCTTCCCACTCCACCGAAAGCACCGGCAAGGTCCGCAGACTTTCCTGATTGAAGGAGAACGGCGACGATGAGGATGACGCAGACGACGATATGAATTGTAACCAGTAATGCGCTCACTTCTTCTCCTTATAAGCCCTTACGGCTTCTTTTGCGATTTGGATGAAGGAATCAGCCTCCAGTGAAGCTCCTCCGACCAATGCTCCGTTTATGTTTTTTTCTTTGATGAGCAAATGAGCATTTGCCGGCTTCACTGAGCCGCCGTAAAGGATTATAGCACACGAAGCTGCGTCTTTTCCATATTTTTTCTCCAGCTTTTCCCTGATGAAGCTATGGACTTCCTCTGCCTGGGCGGGGGTGGCTGTGATGCCTGTGCCGATGGCCCAGATTGGCTCATAAGCAATAACCATCCGTTCCATCTCCTCTCTGCCAAATCCATCCAAGCCCGCATCAATCTGCGTTTCAACTTTCGCCATCGTTTTTCCCTTTTGCCTTTCTTCAAGCGATTCTCCGATGCAGACGATAGGGATGAGCTCATGGGCCAATGCCGACTTTATTTTCTTGTTGACGGTCTCATTCGTTTCAGCAAAGTATTGCCGTCTTTCCGAATGGCCGATAACGACGTAATCGCAGCCAGCTGACTTGAGCATGGCTGCCGAGACTTCGCCGGTGAAAGCCCCTTCTTTCTCCCAAAAAAGGTTTTGAGCGCCGAGCCCAATAGGGCTTCCTTCAATCGCCTTTCTCACTTCACTCAAGGCAGTAAAGGGAGGGATGACGACGAGCTCGGCATCAGTCAACTGCCGGCATTGCCCTGCGATGGCTTTCGCCAACTGCAGGGCTTCGGGCACTGTCTTATACATCTTCCAGTTCCCGGCGATGAACGGCTTTTTATTGTTGAGTTTCATTCTATTTCTCCGTCAAAGCTTCGATTCCGGGCAGGCTCTCATTGGCTATGAATTCCAGCGAAGCTCCGCCTCCTGTTGAGATATGGGAGATTTTCTCGCTGACTCCAGCCTTATATACAGCTGCCACCGAGTCTCCTCCTCCCACGATGGAGATGGCGCCTGATTTTGCCACAGCCTCGGCTATTTTCATCGTGCCCTGGGCGAATTTGTCAATCTCAAAGACTCCAAGAGGGCCGTTCCAGAAAATGGTTTTCGCCTTGGCGATAATTTCTGAGTAGGCCTTAACAGTCTTCGGCCCGATGTCGAGAGCCATCAGGTTAGCAGGGATAGGGAGGGATTCGACAATCTTGCTCTCTGCTTTGGCATCTTTTTCAGCCGCTGAGACATGGTCAGATGGAAGATAGAAATTCACCCTTTTTTCTTTGGCCTGGCTCAAAACCTTGAGGGCAAGCTCCATCATCTCTTCTTCGACAAGGGAGCGTCCGACATCCAGGCCCTGCGCCTTGAAAAAGGTGTAGGCCATGGCGCCGCCGATGAGGACACTGTCTGCCTTGTTCAAGAGATTTTCAATGACAGGGATCTTATCCGAGACCTTTGCCCCTCCGAGAATGGCCACATAAGGCTTCTGCGGAGAGTGGACGGCTTTGCTCAGATAGTCGACCTCTTTTTGGAGCAGGAAGCCTGCTGCTGATTTTTTGACATAGCGCGTGATGCCCACCACTGAGGCATGAGCCCTGTGGCAGGCGCCAAAGGCATCGTCAACATAATAGTCAACTTCTTGCGCCAATCCCTGGGCAAAGGACGGGTCGTTTTTCTCCTCTCCTGGGTCAAACCTCAGGTTCTCGAGGAGAAGGACCTGGCCTTCTTTGAGCTCTTTCTTCAGCTTCAGGACTTCATCGCCGACAACAGCCGGAGAGAGAATAACATCGCGGGAGATGAGCTCGCCGAGCCTTTTGGCTACAGGCTTGAGGCTGTATTTTGACTCGTATTTTCCTTTGGGACGCCCCAGATGAGAGGCGACGATAAGCTTTGCCTTCTGCTCGAGCAGATAATTTATGGTCGGAAGAGAGGCTTTAATCCGCGTGTCATCCCTGATATTTCCTGCTTCATCCTGAGGGACGTTGAAGTCGACCCTGAGGAATACCCTTTTTCCCTTGAAATCCAAACCCTTGAGAAAAAGCATGGGCCTATCTCTTGGAAATGTATTTGATCAGGTCTCTCAGCCGGCAGGAATAACCCCATTCGTTGTCATACCAGGCAAGGACCTTCACTAAATTGTCCTCAATCAGCCGGGTGAAAGGGCCATCGACGATGGCTGAGTGGGGATTGGCCATAAAATCGACTGAAACAAGCTCTTCCTCAGTATACTGGAGAATTCCTTTGAGCTTTCCCTCAGCCGCTTTCTTGAAAGCTTGGTTGACTTGTTCGGCGTTGGCTTTCTTTTTAAGAGAAGCGACCAAATCGACAAGAGAGACGTTGGCAGTGGGAACCCTGATGGCGATGCCGTCGATCTTGCCTTTCAGCTCAGGGATGACCAGCCCGACAGCTCTTGCAGCGCCGGTTGTCGTCGGGATCTGAGAAACAGCTGCCGCCCTGGCCCGGCGAAGGTCTTTATGGGGTGCATCAAGAAGCCTCTGGTCGCTGGTGTAGGCATGAATGGTGGTCATGAAACCTTTCTCTATCCCAAACTCATCGTGGAGGACTTTGGCCACTGGCGCAACGCAGTTTGTCGTGCAGGAAGCATTGGAGATAACGTGATGTTTGTTTGGGTCGTAGGTTTGTTCGTTGACTCCGAGGACGATGGTCGTGTCTGGTTCTGTGCCCGGAGCAGAGATGATAACCTTCTTGGCTCCGCCCGGCTCGATATGCTTGAGGGCATCGGGTTTCTTCCTGAAAAGTCCTGTGGCTTCAATCACAACAGAGACTCCAAAGTCTTTCCAGGGAAGTTTAGCCGGGTCTTTTTCGCTCAGAACCTTTGTTTTTTTGCCGTTAACGATTATCGCATCCTCGGCGGCTTTAATCTCCGCCTCGAGCGGCCCGAGAACAGAGTCGTATTTGAGAAGATGGGCCAGCGTTTTGGCGTCAGTGATATCGTTGACGGCCACAAATTCTAATTCCGGGTCTTTGAAAGAGGCTCGATATAGGTTTCTGCCTATTCGGCCAAAACCGTTTATTCCGACTTTAATACTCATCTTCGACCTCCTGTTTGTTGATTTTCTTTTTTTTGTTGATTTAAAAGTTAGCATAAAAAAATGTTTAAATCAATGAAATAGAAATAGGGAGGGAGCATCCAAAATTCCATGATTAGGGTGACGTGCTGGAGGTTCGGAGCACGCTGATTTTCCCCAGCGAGGAAAATCAGCTCCCATTCAGCCTTCGCTCTTCTCTCCTTCGGAGAGAAACCGTGCCCGCTCAGGCTTCATAGGGGACTCCTCACCTCCAGCGCGTCACCCTCGCAATCATCCTTGTATCAGGGATTCTGCAGCTGCGGGCGTTGCGGGGAGCATGCCGTGCCACCCCATTGTCAAGCATTGGCTCTCACGGAATTTTGGAAGCTTCCGAAATAAAAAAATAAGCTTAATTAAAATAAAAGAAAAACATACATGCTGGAGGCGCTGAGCAGGGCAACGCTGAAGTTGTCGTTCACTCCCAAAGGCAGAACCTCGGATAGAGAGGCGACAAAGACTCCTGTAAGATAGGCAGGAATCGGCACAGAGACAAAATGGAGGAAGATGTAGCCTGAAATGAGGCAGGCATTGAAATGGGCAAGGCTTCCTTCGAAAGTTTTTTCAAAGATTCTTGTCCGCCCAAAATAGATGCCGAAGAATTTGCTGAAGAAATCTCCAAAGATAAGATAAGAGACAGCCAGGACGGCAATGGATTTATCAAAAAGAAGCACACTCAAGAAACTGGCAAAAAGAAAGAGGGTGATCGATGAGAATTTCTTATACTCTTTTGTTTTATAAAGCTCTTTGACTTTCTTGAAGAAAAAAACATTTATCTTCTTCGAGAAAAGCCGGATGAGGTCGAGGGCAAGAAAGAAGAGAGCGACACTCCCGATCAAAGTCAAGGCTTGTTTTTTATCGGTTCTCAGGTAATTGATGATCAGCAGCACAGCCAAAGGCCTCAAATAAAGCCGCCAGTTTATTTCCATTTTCACTTTATCCAGGGGAAGGCTTAATAGCTTGAAGCGGAGAATATTCAAGATATCGATGAGAAGGATGTAGGCTATGACGGAGAGGATAAAAAGCTGGTATTTTTGAGGGGGAGAAAAAACAAGAACAAGAATGGAAATCATGGGAAGCACAACAGCACTAACGATTTCTCCTTTTTTTGAGATGTGCGTAAAAGAAAAAACGCAAAAAGCAAGCAGGGGAAGAGATTGCCAGGGAAGCCATTGTCTTTGATAGAAGACGACCAGGTAATAGATCATTATAGCCGTGGCGGTCGCTACCCCCTGGCCTCCCCTGAAACGAAGATAGAAAGGAAAAGCATGCCCCAAAATAGCGGCAAAGCCGGTCAGATGGATAAGAAGCGGAGGTGCGCCAAGAAGCCAGGCAAGGAACATGGCCAGAAGCCCTTTTGAGACATCAAAGGTGGCGGTGATAACAGCAGGGCCGAGGCCGAGGAGATGATAGACATTCATCGTCCCGGCGTTTTTGGTTCCGTGCTCACGGATATCGATCTTTTTAAGAATTCTTCCCAGAAAATAAGCGGGGGAGATGGAGCCGATGAGATACCCAGTGAGGAGTGCCAGCGGCCAATGAAGAATGTCCATCGCCAACTTTTAAGAGTTAATTTTTTAAATAAATAATCTCAAAAGGAAATTACGGCATTTTTGACTGATAGATACTTTCTTGGACAGGAAATTGAGCAAAAATTTCCTCTGTTCACGATGAAAGAAATGTTATTCAGAGGAAAAGAGAATGTCAAACAAAAAAATAGAATCGAAGCCCTCCTCTTT
>CAZGMN010000197.1:0-6294 GCA_964526905.1 uncultured Eubacteriales bacterium | reverse complement strand
AAAACCGTTTGAAGGCTGAGCGGGCAAGGTTCCTCGACCGAAGGGAGAGGAGAGCGAAGCCTGAAACCGAGCCGCTTTTGTCTCGCCGGAACAAAAGCGGCGTGTTTTCGGGCCATTCAGCCGGAGCCATTCAAACGGTTCTCTCAGCACGCAGCCTGACCCCGCTTATTTTCGGATGCTCCAATGACGATTGATAAAGTTACAATAGGTCAATTTGAAATTTACGGGCTGAGGGACGGCTTTTTTCATCTCGACGGGGGAGCGATGTTCGGGGTTGTGCCAAAAGTCCTTTGGGAAAAAAAATGTCCAGCAGATGAGGAAAACAGGATCAGGCTCGGCCTGAATTCGATCCTGGTCAATACAAAAGAAAAGCTGGTTCTGGTCGAGACGGGAATCGGCGAGAGCTTGGACCAGAAATTTTCCGAGTATTATTCCGTGGAGAAGAAGCCCGGGCTTGTTCCGTCGATTCAAAAATTGGGATATGAAGTTGATGACATCGATTTCGTTGTCAACACCCATCTTCACTTCGACCACTGCGGCGGGAACACCAGCAAAGATGAAAAAGGCCAGGATGTGCCGACCTTCCCCAGAGCAAAATATGTAATCCAGAAGGGAGAATGGGAATATGCCCTTCATCCCAGCGAGAGAGACAGGCAGAGCTATCTCCTCCACACTTTTTTGCCCTTGGCAAAGCACAGCCTTTTGCTTCTCGTTGATGGGGATAAGGAGATCAGCGAGGGCGTTTCTGTCATCTCCGTTCCCGGTCACACGGCTTTCCATCAATGCTTGAAAGTCAGCTCAGAGGGCAAGGTCCTCTTTTTCCTTGGAGATTTAGCCCCGACTTCAGCTCATATCGGGCTGTCCTATATTATGAGCTACGACCTCTTTCCTTTGGATACTCTTGAAAACAAAAAAAAAGTTTTCGAGCAAGCCATGAAAGAAGATTGGATCCTCGCTTTCAACCACGACCCTCAATATTTCTTTGGCAGAGTTAAAAAGATTAATGGCAAATATGCGTTCGATCAGTTAAGATGAGGCAAAAAATTTTTTTCAGGATGAAATGAGTTTAAAAAAATACAAAGGGAAGAGGGACTTCTCCAAGACCCCAGAGCCTAAGGAATCAAAAAAGAAAGGAAAAGAGCTGGCTTATGTCATTCAGCGGCACGACGCCTCCCATCTCCACTATGACCTTCGTCTGGAGCAGAGCGGTGTCCTCAAGAGTTGGGCGATTCCCAAGTTGCCTCCCCAGGAAGAAGGGGTCAAGAGGCTGGCCGTCGAGACCGAAGACCATCCCTTAGGTTACGAAGATTTCGAAGGAATTATTCCTGAAGGAGAGTATGGAGCAGGAAAGGTGGAGATTTGGGATAAGGGCTCTTATTGTCCTCTCGAAGTGATGCCTTCCAAAATAATTTTTGAGATAAGAGGGAAAAAATTGAAGGGAAGATATTGTTTGATAAAGCTTAAGCCTCAAGATGCCAAGGACAATAACTGGCTTTTTTTCAAGCTCAAAAGATAAAGAGGAGATAACTTCATGAAAAGAGAAAAGCAAACAATGAAAGAAAAGATTGAAAAGATACCCTGCCATGTCTGTAAAAAGATGATTCCCAAGGCCGCAGCTCTTCATGCTGAAGGCCGGGATTATGTCCTCCATTTCTGCAATATCGAATGTTTGGACTATTGGAAGAAAGAACAGGAAGAGAAGAAGAAAAAATAAATAGGATCGATAAGGGGCAATTTTGCCTTGAAGACAAGCCTTAAAATAATCTATGAAAATAGGCCTAGGCTTGGCTGTAAAAATACCGACCTCTTTCTTCTCAGTCCCTTCGTCGAAACTTTCTGAGCGATATATTTTTATATTCAACCTCTTCTTCGAAGCCCAAGGGTCTATCCGCCTGAATTATTAATATGAACGAAATATTTTGTGCTTAATTGGACCGTTGACCGTCAATTTTTGCGGATAAGAATAAAGATAAAAATGCCCGCTTGAAACTTTTCAGGCATTCGATTCGTATAAATGTATTGAATGTGGAGGAGTATATGTTTAAGAAAATAATCATAACTCTTATTATCCTACTCATCATTGGTGCTGTAATCATCTTGAAGGCTAAAAATTCTGCAAAAGCAAAGGATAACGATATCAAACTGGTCAAAGTCCAGCGCGGCGAGATTATCGAGAAAGCTCTGGCCATCGGGCGGATTGAGCCCGAAAAAGAAGTGGCGGTGAAGTCGAAAATATCAGGTATTGTCAAAAAGATTTATGTCGAAGTTGCTGATGATGTTCGAGCCGGAGATCCTCTGCTCGAAATCAATCCCGACCCAACACCGATCGAGTTTGCCGAAGCCAAGAGGAATGTGGAGATAGCCTCTGTCAGCCTTGATAACGCCAGGAATGAGTATGAACGGATGAAGAAGCTGCGCAAGGAAAACATAGTTTCGCAGAAAGAATTCGATTCGGCTGAAAATAGCTATAAGGAGCTCGACTTGAAGCTGAACCTTGCCCAGGAAAAGCTGGCTTTGATTGAAAAAGGCAAGACAACGATTGCTGACCGGCAGATTGATACGGTGATCAAGTCACCCGTGGAGGGAATGATTCTTGAGAAAAGAGTTCATGAAGGGGACCCGGTTGTTCCCTTGACCTCCTACCAGGCAGGCACAGAGCTTCTCATTCTGGCTGACATGAACAGTCTCCTTTTTAAAGGCACTGTCGACGAGATCGATGTCGGAAAGCTCAAAGAAGGGATGACGGCTGAGATCAAGATCGGAGCCATTCCTGACCAGAAGATATTGGGCAAACTGACCAAGATCTCACCCAAGGCCAAGATGCAGGAAAATGCAACTCTTTTCGATGTGGAAATCGAAATCACCCACAGAGGCGAAAAAGTTATCAGGGCTGGATATTCAGCCAATGCCGATCTGGTCATCAACAAATCCGAAAATACTCTTTTCGTTCCCGAGAGGCTGGTCGAGCTCAAAGAAGGCAAGGCTTTTGTCGAGGTCAAGAACGAAAAAGGAGAAATCGTCAAGAAAGAAGTGAAGGTGGGCCTGAGCGATGGAATCAACATTGAAATCGTGGAGGGCTTGAGAGAAGGCGAAGAAATTGTGGAGAGGCCTCCAAAGGAAATTAAGTGAGCGGTCATCCAAGCGCTCTATGAAAGAATAATAAAGGCTTATTATGAAATCGTTCATGTTTTTATCCCAATTCATCCGCGACATTCGCTCCCAGAAGCTGAGAACCTTCCTGACAATCTTCGGCATCATCTGGGGAACAATATCTGTCGTTCTTCTCCTGGGATTTGGCGTCGGCGTGGGAAGGCAGATGAGCATAAACATGCACGGCTTGGGTGAGGGAATCATCATTCTCTGGCCGGCAAGGACGAGCATAGCCTATCAGGGATTGAGCAAGGGCAGGGCGCTGCGCTTCAGGGAAGAGGACGCCTTCTTGGTCAAACAGGAGATTTCTCAGATCAAAATTATCAGCCCGGAATATTCAAGGTATGGAGTCAAGCTGAAATACGAAAAAAATACCTATTCGACTCAAATCCAGGGCATCTATCCTGGATATGAAAAGATGAGGAATGTCATCCCTGACAGAGGAGGAAGATTCATCGACGACATCGATATCAGCCTCAGAAGAAGGGTTATCTTTATCGGCTACAAAATAAAAGAGGAGCTTTTCAAGGACGAGCCGGCCATCGGCAAATATGTTTTCGTCAACAGCGTCCCATTTCAAATTATCGGTGTCTTGATAAAGAAGACGCAGAATTCGACGTACGGAAATCCAGATGAGGAAATTGGCTTCATTCCAGCTACGACTTTTTCCGCCTTCTTTGGACATAAATACATCAGCAATATGATTGTTCAGGCCCATGATTCTTCCCAGAATGAGCTTATCAAGAAAAGGCTTCTTCAAGTTCTCGGAAAAAAATATAAGTTTAATCCTGAAGACACCGAAGCCTTGAGCTTTTGGGATACGATGGAAGGAGAGAAGATTACAAACGCAATCATGGTCGGGTTTAATATCTTCCTGGGGATTGTCGGAGCTTTTACTTTGATCGTCGGTGCCATTGGAGTCTCGAACATTATGAACGTGGTGGTGGAGGAGCGGACAAAGGAGATTGGGCTCAAAATGGCCTTAGGAGCTAAGAAGGCGTTTATTCTTGCCCAGTTTCTGTTCGAGACTCTGCTGATCACTCTGCTCGGCGGGGCGATAGGGCTTGCAGTCTCTTATGGAATAATTGTCATCTTTCCCCGCGGGGGGAGCATCCAAGAATTTATTGGAAGGCCAACTCTATCCCTGGGAGTCGCTTTCATCACCGTTGCCCTTCTCGGTTTAATCGGCTTCATCTCCGGTTTTGGGCCTGCGCGGCGGGCTGCAAACCTCAATCCTGTCGAGGCCATAAGGTCATAGCCAGATGAAAATTCTTTTTCTTTTTAGGTTATTTTACCGGGAACTCAAGAGACAGAAGAAGAGAATCACCTTAACTATTTTTGCTCTTGCTTGGGGGACTTTCTCCATAGTTGTCCTCCTGTCATTCGGCGAAGGATTGAAGAGGCAGATGATTAAAGCGACTCATGGCCTTGGAGAGGGAATCTGCATTGTCAGCGGCGGCCAGACGTTAAAGCCCTATAAGGGCCTGGGAAAAGGAAGGGTTATCATTCTCAAAGAAGAAGACATCGAACTCCTTCAGAGCCGGGTTGAAGGAATCGAGCTCATCTCGCCTGAAGGTGACCGCTCAAGAAATAACATGACCTATGAGCGCAAAAGCCTGACAGAAAGGGTCATCGGCGTTTTCCCTTCTTTTGAAGAGCTCAGAGGCTATTATCCTCAAAGAGGAAGCCGTTTCATAAACTCCTTAGACCTTAAAAATAAAAGAAGAGTTGTTTTCTTAGGAACAGAATTAAAGAAAAGGATTTTCGGAGAGGATGAGGCCGTTGGAAAAACAATTTTGATCAACAGCATTCCTTTCTTGGTCATCGGAGTGATGTTGGATAAAATGCAGAACAGCATGTACAACGGTCCTGATGTGGATAAAGCGGCCATACCGTTTTCCACTTATCAAGCGATCTATGGAGATAAGTATCTGCGCCGGTTGATCTACAGGCCAAAAGACCTTTCCCAGGCCGAGACGGTCAAGAAAGAAGTCTACAAAGTCCTGTCCCAAAAATACAAGTTTGACCCGACTGATGCTCAGGCGCTCAGCATCTGGGATACCATTGAACAGGAAAGACTTATGGACAATATCTTTTTGGGAATTAAGGCTTTCATGGGAATAATCGGCGGCTTGACACTCATCGTCGCCGGAGTCGGTGTGGCGAATATCATGTACGTCTCTGCTAAGAAAAGGACAAAAGAGATAGGGATTAAGATGGCTCTGGGCGCCAAGAAAAGGCATATTCTGCTCCAGTTTGTCTCAGAGGCGTTGATGATTGCCTTCATCGGCGGAGCGCTTGGAATTTTGCTCTCTTTCACCGTAGTCAGTCTGTTTCAGGCGCTTAACTTCAAAGGAGAGGTGGCGGACATTCTTGCCCATCCAGTCATCTCTCTTGACATTATGATTCTGACAGCGCTCATTCTGGGAACTATCGGCTTTCTGGCCGGAATATTCCCAGCCAGAAAGGCTGCCTCAGCCAAGCCAGTTGAAGCTCTCAGGTATGAATAGCAAGGAGAAAGGCCATGATTAAGATGAAGAATGTCAAAAAAATATACGGGACCGGCTCTGTTCAGGTCGAAGCTTTGAGGAATATTAACCTGGAGGTCGAGAGCAATGAATTTGTCGGCTTAATCGGGCCTTCTGGCTCAGGCAAATCCACCTTGATGAACATCATCGGCTGTCTGGATGTTCCGACCTCCGGTGAATATTACTTTGGAGGAGAGAGCGTCGAGCGTTTTAACCATAACCAATTGGCCGAGATCAGGAATGAGAAGATCGGATTCATTTTTCAGAATTTCAACCTCCTGCCTTATGCCACGACCTTCGAAAACGTGGAGATCCCGATGATCTTCAAGGGAGTGAAGACCAAGGTGAGGCGGTCGCGCGTCATGGAACTTCTGGATAGAGTCGGTCTGGCTCAAAGAGCCTCCCATAAGCCCAGCGAGCTTTCAGGCGGGGAGATGCAGCGGGTAGCCATAGCCAGAGCGCTGGCCAACAACCCCAGTCTGATACTGGCTGACGAGCCCACAGGAAACCTTGATACAAAGTCAGGAGACGAAATCCTGGCTGTTTTTGAATCTCTGTGGAAGCAGGGCCATACCCTTGTCGTCATCACCCACAATCCTAATATCTCAGCTCGGGC
>CAZGMN010000196.1:2274-6322 GCA_964526905.1 uncultured Eubacteriales bacterium | reverse complement strand
CTGTCTACAGAGCAGTCGCTCTGGACACCTACGGAAACCTGTTTGTCCTCGGCGGTGACCTATCCGAGAATAAAAATCGCGACGTTTACGTTTTAACAAGCGAAGGCCGTCATCTCTTGACATTTATTCTGCCGGAGAGTTCTCACACCATCTGTATCGACAGCAAGAATAACCTTTATTCCAGGTCTGAAAATGGGCTGACGATTAGAAGATACGCTTTAAATTATATATACGAGTAAAGGAAAATTGTCCGCTCAGCCTTTCAGTCTGAACTTAGCACTCAGCCGCAGGCTGTGAAAATGAGAGGTTCACGTCCATTTTATGTAGGTTCTCTGATTAGCTTCTGAAATATATTTTAAAGTCGACTCTCATGACTTCAAAAAAGCGATTTTTAAAAGCATTAAAAAGAGAAGCGCCTGACCGTCTTCCTGTAACCACCCATCATCTCATGCCCTATTTCCTTAAGACAGACATGAACGCGATTTCTTATCAGAAGTTTTTTGATTATTTCGGCTTAGACCCGATTAAGTGGGTTGTCGCCCATAAGCCCGATACTTCGCAGGGCCATTATTTTGACCCGGAACAAAAAGAACTTGATTTTTTGCAGGCTCCGCGCATCTGTTCTGACAATTGGCAGATTCAAACAGAAAATATCCCTGATCCAAGATACAAAACAATCCGTTATTTTTTTCAAAATCCCAGAAAGACCCTGTCCATGGTTTTGCAGAGCGATGAGCACACGACCTGGGTCGCAGAGCGAATGATCAAAGAGAAATCAGACATCGAAATTTATGCCGAGTTTGCCCCGGCCCCTCTCTGCGACGTTGATGAGGTCAATCGCCAGGCTGAGGAATTTGGCGAAAGGGGATTGGTCCGCGGCTCCATCCCCGGCTTTGATGTCTACGGACAGCCTGGCTGCTGGCAGGATGCAGCTGTTCTTTACGGAATCGAGAAACTGATCATGGAGACTTTTTATGACCCTGTTTGGGTGCATAAATTCTTGAGCATTTTGATGGAAAGGAAAAAAGTCTTTGTTTCCTCAACAGAAGGCGCTAAATTTGACCTTATCGAGCATGGCGGAGGCGATGCCTCCTCGACAGTCATCTCTCCTAAAATATTGGATGAATTTGTTGCTCCCTATGATAAAGAATTGATTGCCCTGGCTCACCAAGCCGGGCAGAGGGTCGTCTATCACACCTGCGGCGGGATGATGCCTTTTTTAGAGAGAATCGCGGACATGAATCCGGACGCGATGGAAACCTTTACTCCGCCGGCCATGGGCGGAGATGTTAACTTGAAAGAAGCTAAGAAGAGAGTCGGGCACCGGGTGTGCATGATCGGCGGCTTTGACCAGTTTCATTTTTTTAAAAGCTGCAGTCCAGAAGAGACAAGAAATGAGGTACGCCGTTGCTTTGAGGAAGCAGGGAAGGGAGGCGGCTATATTTTAGCTCCCTCAGACCATTTCTTTGATGCTGATATCGAATTAATCAAAGCCTATGCCGACGAAGCTCTAAGGTGCGTTTATTAAATAAGGGATAAGAAAAAATTGGTTTCCGTATGCGCTAGCGGAGTGGGCATCTTTGTCCTAGTTTGCCCATCGATTCATCTTATTGCCAACATGCCCGGGCAGATGGGACAGAACTTCCGTTTCTTTCTCTTCCCTGCTAAGGATAAGCAGGGCGTGAGCATAGCCTAAGCAAGTAAAAACGGGATTATGTGGGTGCTATTAAGAGATGAAGAATACCGGTAGAGACCGCCGCTGAGCTCGCTTCTTCGGGCAATATCCTGTCCAAAATGCGAAGAGAAGCGCAGCGGTGCTTGAAAATATCGCTCCTGGTGGATAACGAAATTGATCAAGATAAGTAAGTCAGGAATTTAAGTTTAAGCTGGTCAAAACTGACTTTCTAATTCCCACAAATCTAAGCCTTTGAATTTATCTTTTAGCAGTGATATGATGCCCATTGCTTTAAAGAGGAAAGGATGAATACGATGGCTACAATTATTTCAAGAAAGATTTCTTTAATCTCAATCACTCTAGCCTTTGTTTTATTAGCCGGAATCGGCTTTGCTGCAGAAGAAATAAGGCCCGTCTCTATTCTGCAGCCCATGCCGGACTTCACTCTTCCTGTTTATCAGGGGGGAGAGATAGCTGTTTCCCAGCTCAAAGGAAAGAACGTCCTGCTCATTTTTCTCCGGGGATACGCTAGAGAAAATAGCTGGTGCCATGTCTGCAACTATCAGTATGCTGAGCTGGCTGAGCTCGAGAAGAGCCAGCAGATCAGGAAGAAATACAACGTCGAAATTCTCTTTGTCCTTCCTTACAGTAAAGAGATAATTGAGGACTGGGTGGCCAAGTTCCCTGACCAGCTTGTTGATATAGAAAAATACAAAAATCCTCCTGAGCCCGAAAAGGTCGACGAGAAAGGAAAAGCGAGAGTTGAAAGGATGAAGAAGGTTTTCCCTAAGAGCTTCAGCTATGAAAAGGGAAAAGTTCCTCTTCCTTTTCCCATAATCGTCGATGCGGAGAGGATTCTATCTAAAGGGCTGGGAATATTCGCTCCAGAATGGAGCGGCAGCAAGGTTGACCAGAACATTCCGACCATATATATTATCGACCCCAAAGGCATCGTTCAGTTCAAGTACATCAGCCAGAATACTTTTGACCGGCCAGGACCTGATTACCTGTTGAAATTCATATCATTCCTGAATAAGGAAAAATAAGCGGAGCATGATCGAATACCGCCGGGCTCGACAATGCAAAAACATTTAATGTGTTTGTATTAGTCCATGTTTTTTATCGCAAGCCTATCTGTTTAAATCAGAAATTTATTTATTTTATAGGAGCTTCTTTGACAGCGCGGAAGGAACGGCTGCCTATCTGGAAATCTTTTTCCACAGAATAAACGACTCCGCTATAGACAATAGCATAGACTGTGTTCTCGTCTTTCTCGGTTGAAGTCCACCAATAGATAATTTGAGAGCTTGTGTCCCAGAGAGGCGACTCTTTGTCAGGCTTGATCTTATACTTTGCCCGTTCTTTCTTGAGGTCCCATTCTCCGCCGCAGTTGCGTCCGTGCCTGGCCATGGACCTAACCGCCTCTTCCACAGTGGGAAGACGCCAGATGTTTTGAGGAGTTTTCATCAATGTTTTGCCGTCCTCAGAAAGATAAAGACAGGTTTGCCTGGCTTTTTCCCAGTTAACGCTGTGATTCGGCCAGCCCGGCCCTGCAGGCGCCCAGATCAAGCGTACCCCATTTCCCTCAACTAAACGTGCTTCCCGAATTCCGTCATCGACACGGCCTGCCACCCGAATGGCTGGCTCTATGCCAAAACCAATGACGATGAGCAAAGGAATTCCGATTGCCAGGCCATAGATAAACTTATTCGGCTTTGGCCTTCCAATCCAGTAGAATAAGCCGATGATGATGAGTAAAACTGTCACTGGAAACCAGGTGAGAGCAGTCCATATGCTAGTCCAATAAGAGCTCCAGTTGGCGAAAACAAAAATACTGAAGATAATCCCAAATGCGAAATAGACCAGCCCCCCTCCTATCGGCGAACGAAGGGCATAGACCGAAACGGCAATTGTTACAAACATCGGGATGAGGTAAGCGAATACACCGCCGATATTCTTCCATAAGCCGCCCATGTGCCAGCCTTCATGAAAAGCTTCGCCTATCCCCCAAAAGCCCCAAAAAGAAGAGATGACCACGCTGAATCCCACAGCTATCCAGCCAAGAATACTTTTTGTTTTGCTCATGAGCCACCTCTTATTTTATCGAAACCATCAGCCAGAGCAATAAAATTATTATGCCCACCAAAATCCAACTTCCGCCGAAGCCGAGGAAATCCATTCTTGTCGGCTTGAGAATCTCCCAGTTCGTGCCAGGGAAGAGCTTGTCTTTCTCAAACCTTTTTGGATTTCTATAAGATTCTTCAAGAGCCTTCCTTTCCTCTTCTTCTGTTTTCTGGACAGGAGTATGCATCCTGGCAAAGAATCTATCCAGGTCTGGCTTGGGAACGGGTTTAGTCACGAAAGATAATACGA
>CAZGMN010000196.1:0-2174 GCA_964526905.1 uncultured Eubacteriales bacterium | reverse complement strand
AAGAATCTATCCAGGTCTGGCTTGGGAACGGGTTTAGTCACGAAAGATAATACGAGGAGGAGAAGAAAAGGGAAAGCCGCATCGAAAAGAAAGCGGGTGGCAACAAGCTGAGACTTTGAGAATTTAGAAAAATCGATTCCAAACCAGCTCAAGATCCAGGTTTCAGCCTGAAATCTTCCCAGCCCCATCTTGGCTGAGGCCGGGTCGGATGGATTGATTCGGGCAACCTTTTCAAAAAAGACTCCAGTCGGCTCGACAATGTGCTTTTTCTTAATGAGCTGGCCGATGCGCTCTGCCTTTCCTTCCTTGACATCCTTAGTAAGGGCCTTGGCGGTGATGGTCACCGTTCTGGCTCTGGTTTCCAGCAAGAAGGCCTGATGATATTTTGTCCAGCTCAGGGTTGGAAAGAGGTTGGGAATGACGGCATAGATGATCAAGCAGATGACAACCTGGATGAAGACTGCTGATTTTGTCAGCCTTCGCCAGACGAACCCGAGCCAGATGGAGGCGCCAAAAATAGCCGGGATGGAGATCGCATATTGGAATAATACCAGGAGATTGTTGATGAAGAGCGCAATTCCTATTCCAGCCAAGAGCATGGCGGCTATAGCCATTCGTCCGATGGCCAAATAGTGCGTTTCAGGCTTGTTTGGTTTGAGCGGTTGATAAAGGTTTCTTATGAAGAGCGCAGAGTAGGAAACAGCGCTTGCACTCTGAGTGGACATGTTGGCTGCAAGTATTCCGACGAGCATCAGGCCAATCCCTCCGGGAAAGAGCAGGTCTTTTGCCATGAACCCCCAGATTAAATCCGGGTCGTGAAGCCTTCCGGCATAAAGCCCTATAGCCAGCAGCCCTGCCAGAGCCCAGAAAATCATCAGGAATCTTTTGAAGAACATCCCGGTGATCATGCCGAAGCGGGCTGTCATTTCATCCTTGGCCGAGCCCGCTGTCTGCATGCCTGGAGCAACGGCGATGATCGAGGCCAGATTGGAGAGGACCATGGCCGCTATCGTGTACCAGGCATATTCTCCGATTGTCACCGAGCCGAATAATTCAAACATATAGTCAGCCACAGAGGCGTGGAGTCCGGAAAAGCCGCCGATTTTGCTCAGTCCTAATGGGATGAGGAGAACAGAAAAGATGATGATCAGAAATCCCTGGACGGTATCAGTAAAGACGGCAGCGCGAAAGCCTCCCATCATGGTATAGATGGCGACGATAACCGAAAAGATAAAGTAGAAGAGAAGAGGGTTGGTGTAAGAAACGAAAGAGTGAAGCTCGCCCTTTTTGTTTTTTTCATTCAGCTCTTCGTATCTTGCCTTTTCCTGCTGGCTCAAGCCTTGATCCAATCTTGACTTGAATCCCTGGTACTCTTCAAATTGTTCGATGCTCAAGCGTTCTTCAGCTGTGCATTTCTCCACAGGCTTGGGAGTCATGGCCACCATCGTCTTAGTAGCAACCATATAGCTGATTCCTACTCCGAGCAGAGAGACGAGCAGGATGAAAACAGCAAAACTTGCGGCAAGGGACTTGCTTTTGAAACGCTCTTCAAAAAAATCTCCAATGGTTGTCAGCCGCACACGGCGAAAGAAATAGGTGCTGAACCAGTAGAAAGGAGTTAAAAAGAGAACAAGGTATTGAATCCACATGCCGCCGATTCCTTGACGGTAGATTTCGCGGGAAACAGCCACGGCTTGGTCAGCGTTGGTCGAGCAGCCAAAGTTGAGGAAGAACTGATAGAATTTGCCCAAGTTGCGGCCAGCTAAATAAAAGTCCTCGCCAGTGCCTCTCATTTTTCGAGCCGCGATTTTCCCCATCCAAAGCATAACCAGGAGGAAGATGATAATAATGGCGATGTCTGCGATGTGAAGGCCCCAGATGTGCACCATCCTTCCTCTCGTCCCCAGTTTTTACAGTGGATTAAAAATAAAGTCAATGAGAGAAAACATCCTTTCTTCTGTGAAAGAGAGCAAGGTTATGGTTCAAGTTGCTTTTTATATTGTTGTCAGAGTTTTTTTCTTGTAGATTTTAGAGCAGAAATTGATCATAATTTTAAATGAAAATTGGCTGCGGCCAATGAAAATGGCTCCTTTCCATTTTCGTGTGGATTCTATGGACATCCAATTCGGAATGGCCTCGCTCCCAATCAGGTTTTTAACGCCGTTCCCTCACCG
>CAZGMN010000195.1:0-6377 GCA_964526905.1 uncultured Eubacteriales bacterium | reverse complement strand
CCTATATACTGCTTAACAACATGAATAAAAAGGGCGCGCTCGACAAGGTGAAAGCCAATTTGTATGTCCGCATTCCCGGTCATATCGTCCATGACAGGGGAAAGTTCGCCGAAGATCCCATTCTCGTCGCAAGGCACCTAGTCAAGCCCTATTTCTTATCATATTACACCGCGCTCCAGATTCACGGTCTGGCTCAGCAGTATTCGAGGCAGTACTATGTTTCAACGACCAGGGTTGCGCCGCGCGTGAGCTACCATGGAAGCGAAATCCGTTTAGTCGTGGTGAAGAAGACGAGGTTTTTCGGCTTCGAAAAGAAGACCTATGGAGCAGAAGAGGTCGTGGTCTCCGACCTGGAAAGGACCATTCTCGACGTGCTGAATAGGCCGGAATATGCGGGCGGTTATGAGGAAATCCTGCGCTGCTTTCTGGACATGGAAAACGTGGACTGGGATAAGCTAATAGCCTATGCGGGAAGGATGCAGGAAACGATTCTCTACAACAGGCTCGGCTTCGTTTTCGAGCTTCTGAAGGATTCAGTCAGGACGCCATCGTCTTTTCTCTCCGCCCTGGAGAAGAAGTTGTCGGAGCATAGGTATTATTTCGAGCGAGGGCGAAAAGGCCGTCTTGTCAAAAGGTGGCGGCTCATAGTCGACCCGAGGCTTGAAAGAATCGCTGAAGGTGTCTAAATGATATGGGATGTGAGGACACTCCAGAAGCTCCAGAGGGACACGGGCTTCAAGGCCGATTTCCTTGAAAAGACCTATCACATAACGCGAATCCTGTCCGGCGTTTCCGGTATTGACGGACTTAGAGATTGCCTTGCCCTGAAAGGAGGGACCACTCTCAACTTCATTTTCCTCGATGTTCCCAGGCTTTCGATTGACGTGGATTTCAATTTCATCGGCGCGCTGGAAAAGCAGGACATGCTCGCGCAAAGGCCTGATGTCGTCAAGCGCCTTGGAGAATTGGCGATGAGCCTGGGATACCGGTTTATCAAAAAACCGAGTTCGTATATCATGGACAGGTTTCTCTTGAGGTACTCCCGCCTTAATGGCTTTCCCGACAGCATCAGGCTCGAAATAAATTTCCTGGATAGAGTCTCATTCCTGGGCATCGAAAGAAAGAGCTTTCACGACATGTTTGAAAGCAAGCCGTTCGAAGTGAACACATACGCCGTCGAGGAAATCGCGGCCATGAAAACCAAGGCTATGATCGAACGCCTCTACGCACGAGACATCTTCGACATCCATCAAATGGCGAAGATGAGGCTCGAAAACATCTTTCTCAGGAAGCTGATGATTCTTTATATGCTGATGGCGGGGAAATCGCCGGAGATAGACATGCTCGTTTCTCGCGTGCTGAAATATGACGACAATGATTTTCTGACCGCGATGAGGCCTTTTCTGCGCGAAGGTGAAGAAAAGAAGCTGAATCCCGGAAAAACCAAAGCCGAGGTAGCCAGGTTTTATCGGAATGTTTTCGTCCTTGAAGACGATGATAAGAGGTTCCTGAAAGCCATAGAATCCGGCAAGTTCGACTTGAAGCTTCTGTTTGCGGGCAAGAAATTCGATCCGCTGGCTAGTAAATACCCCGCGCTATTAAGAGCGCTGAAGATGAAGGGCAAAAGAGGGACAGAAAGATAGAGTTGTCAACCAAAGAATGGATAATTCCTGCCATCCAGCAGAACGAGTCCGCGAAAGGCTCATCAGTCCGTTACCCGACGTGACAAAAATTTTGAATAGCTTCGGGATGACTCTGAAATTTTTCTGAGGAAGCTTATGGGTTCGAGATGGCTACTGCTCTTGGCACAACAACGATTTTGCCGGGTTGTAAATTAGCGCAAATTGTTAAAAAAAATGGTGGGCGATACAGGATTTGAACCTGTGACTTCTACCGTGTGAAGGTAGCACTCTGCCACTGAGTTAATCGCCCACTGTGTTTTTATTTTTATTCTAATTATCCTTTTTTGTCAATTTCTTCCCTTAAGGCTGTTCTGCGCTCAAAAGTTAAAGGCAAAAAATTCCTTGTGGGCTCAAATCCCGATTTACAATAGAGCTTCGATTCTTTTTTTGACAGGAAAAATTCAAAAGTCCTTCTTTCTTTTTATGTTGATTTCTTGGCCAAGCCTTACATCTGTGCCTTCTGCGGAATCCGAGGCGAGGCGTGCGGCCCGCCATTTTTTCTGAACCAGCGCTCAGGCCCATGCTTAAAGAATACGAAGAGCCGAGAATGTTTGCCCTTTAGAATGGCCCTCCGGCGTGCTCCGAAATCGAGGTCTTGTCACCGAAGCAGGGCCTGGATATTAATAAGCAACTTTTTTGTAAAAGTTGCATTTTATCAGGTAAGGAGTGGTAAAATTCCATATCATGAGTTTTCAGATTGAGAAAAGGACCTGAATTGGCAAGAAAAGCAATTATTTTTCTTTTTTCGCTCGCTCTTCATGCTGTTCTGGTTCATGTTGCTTTCTATGCAAAAATTACGATAAAGATTTACCCTGTTAAAAAGGTTGTCAGGAATGTCTATCTTGCCCCAAGCGAAAAGATATCATTGCCTGAGAATATCGGGAAATTTCAAGAGAGCCCAGGAGGAGTATCCTTAAAAAGAGGAGCTGAATATTTAGGCAAGGAATCGGGAATTCAGGCCGAACGAGGAGAAGCCCAGAACAAAGTCTCTGGTTCAGGGGCCGGTGCCGGTCAACCTGCTTCTGCGGTCGGAAGTAAAGATAGTGAAGAGGCAGGAAGAGAAGAATTCTATGCAGGATTGGCCTCGAAGTTCGAACTTGGCTTGGCTTCCAGACAGAAGACAAATCTTCCCCCAGGCTATAGACTGGATTTACCGGCAAGGCTGGGGAAGATAAAAGACATGTCGGCTGAAAAAAAGGAAGGCTTTATAAAAGATATCGACCGATTGAAATACCCGTATTCCAGTTTTTCAGCAATCGGCCCTTCAGGCGCATCTCCTTCTGTCGGCGGTTATGAGCTGAGGCGAGGAACCCGGGGGGCTCGAGCTTCTTTCGGAGTCAAAGGGTATGACATCTCACCTTGGGCAGAAAAGGTTGTGAATAAAATCCTGTTAAACTGGAACATCCCTTCTGACCAAATAAAGAACCTTCAGGGTCTGGTTGGAATTTCCGCGGTCATCGAAAGAAACGGAGAGCTTTCTTCAGTCCAGATTGTCAGCACCTCAATGGTCCAAGCCCTTGATGAAGCCGCCTTAAAGGCTTTGAGAATGAGCTCACCCTTTCCTCAGTTTCCGGATGATTTTCCGAATAAGAACATCGAAGCCTATTTTGAATTTCAATACAATGATTAAGAGGCTGTCTGTTTTTTTGCTGGCCGCAACATGCCTTGGTCCCCGCCTCTTTGCTCAAGTAGAATTTCCTTTGGTTGCCGATATATCGCTCGTCAATAGCAACCCGAATGAAGGTGTCTTTCCTCCGACAAAGTTATTGTTAGCAGTTGATTTGGAAATGGACGCCTATTACAAATTATCCGACAGGGAAAAGACGATAAAAGGTGGCATGGTGAAGAGAGGGATAAATATTATCAGCATCGAGGCCGATGATTTATTCGAGAGCTCCGGCTCGCACATCTATTTTTTGGACCTAAAAAGAAACGATTCAATTTTAAGAGAGGAGATCGAGATTGATATTCGGCTGGAGACACGCGAAATAGAAAAAAAAGCAAATGAAGAGGCAGAAGCGCGGCAGTTCAAGTTAGCCATGTTTATCGGGGACGAGTTAATCATCTCCAGCACCAAGATTGCGCAGAAAAGTGTTCCGTTAAAATTTAACCTTCCGCCTTGGCCCGACACCTACAAACCTCATAATCCAATCGAGAGGACAAACTCCCCTCTCAATACAGTCTCAATTTTCGATGCGGCGGGAGTCGCTTATGACCTGATAAAGAAATTATTGAGCAAAAAGAGCGAAGAAAATCAGGTTAAGCCCCTTCCCAGACAAAAGCAGATGACAGCCTCCTTTCTGAAGGTGCACTCAGACGGAACGACCGATGAGGTCAAGGCCGCCATAAGCCTGAAGACAAGAGAATTAGAGATTCCTTTAAAATAGAAAGAAAGCCTTTTTGACATATATCTGAGTGGAAGTATTCGTAAATCCGCTTTATGAAGAGGATTGGTCTCGGTGTTGAGAAGACCGCAGGGAAGGCTGAGCGGACGGTGCGGCCAGGGAGGATGGAGCCGGCAATTGGGTTCTGGATAGCGAAATCCCTATTTATTGACTTCAGCTACCCTCCCAGGAGGGCGGACTTCCTTTCCTGCCCGCTTTTCATCGCCGAGCTCTTCATGGGCCTTTGCTCCCAGAGCCTGAAGCTGTTTAACAACTTCAGGATATTTTTCGGCAACGTTAAACTTTTCACCGATGTCGTTTTCAAGGTCGTAGAGCTCCAGCCCGGTTTTGCCTTCGCTATAAGGACCGGGAAAGCCGTCTTTGCCCGGCTCAACGCCTTGATAAGAGCGGTAGCTGTGGGGAAAAAGGAGCTTCCATTTTCCCTGCCTGACGCATTGAAGCTGTTTATCGTAATAATAGTAAAGATGGTTGCGGGGGTTGGCCTCTTTTTCTCCAAGCAGTAAAGGCAGGATGTTGACTCCGTCGATTTTATTCTTGGGCAATGGTGCTCCGGCAATGGCGGCAAAAGTAGGAAGCAGGTCCATGGTCGCCGCCATTTTATCGCAGACCGAGCCCGCCGGGATGTGTCCCGGCCAGCGCATGATGCACGGGACTCTGACTCCGCCCTCCCAGGAAGTCCCTTTTGCTTCGCGAAGAGGCAACGCTGAGCCGGCGTGGTTTCCGAAATTCAGCCAGGGTCTGTTATCGGTCGCAAAAACAACCAGTGTGTTTTCATCAAGGTTATTCTTTTTTAGGGCTTTGAGGATTTCTCCCACTGACCAGTCAATCTCCATGATGACATCGCCGTACAAGCCCTGCTTGCTCTTGCCGCGGAATTTTTCGGAGACACCCAGAGGAACATGGGGCATGGAATGGGGAACATAGAGGAAGAAGGGCTTGTCCTTGTTCTTTTCTATGAACTGGACAGCGCGTTCGGTGTAGAGCGTTGTTAAGGGATTCATATCCTTCAGGGTGCGGACTTCGGCAACCTTGTCATCGCCGTCGATCAGAGGCGGGAAGGGGTGCTTGGCCTTCCTGTTACCTTCGGGAACAGGCTTGCCGTCGTAACCCAAAGGCCACATGTCGTTGGAATAGGGGAGACCGAAGTATTCATCAAAGCCATGCTGAAGAGGCAGGAATTTATGCTGACGGCCAAGATGCCATTTCCCGAAAATGCCTGCTGCGTATCTCGTTTTCTTGAGAACTTCGGCTATCGTCTCCTCTTCGGAGTTCAGTCCGATATCCGATCCAGGCGACAAGGCTCCGAATATACTCACACGGTTTGGATAACAGCCGGTCAGGAGCGCTGCCCGCGAGGCGCTGCAGACCGCCTGAGCGACATAGAAGCTTGTGAAACGAACTCCTTCTGCAGCCATTCGGTCGAGATGAGGCGTTTCAAAGCCCTTTGCTCCGAAACAGCCAACGTCCGCATATCCCTGGTCGTCAGTGAAGATGACGATAAAATTCGTCAGGCTTTTCTCCGGCGATGCCTTTATTGAAGCGAAAAGTTTGTTCGGCTTGAGTGAAAGGGCAACGCCACTCAAACCCAGAATCTTGAGGAAATCGCGGCGCCTGGTGGTCTGTTTCATTTTTTGTTTTCCTCCGTTGCCTCTTAAGCATAGAAAATATTTTGTGAGTTCCCCATCCTCCTTTTTTTGGCTCGGCATTTTCTATAGCATAACGGAAAATTAAAATCAAAGAATCGTTGACGGCTTGTCAGCATCTCATCATCTCTCTCAATTCGAGACATTTTTCGCTACAGTCCAGAAAAAATATCCACGATTTCCTTTAAGCCGATATATGAGAAAAAGCCAAGGGTGATGAGCAATATCAGATTGATGAGCAAGCTGTTCTTGAATTGCCTGCCGACAAGCTCTTTCCGGTTGTTGAGCAGGATTAAGGTCAGAGCTAAAAGCGGCATGAAAAAGGCTCCAAGGATTGCATAAACGAGCTGGACCTGCTGGACATTGAGCCACAAGAGATGTATGGGAACGAGGGCTAAAGCGACAAGACAGCTTCGGACAGTTGCGAGAACAGTTACGAACATGATCAGAGTCAGCAAGGACATTGCATATTGAAAGACCTTGAATCCGCCGAACCAGACCAAAGCCAGGCCCGCAAGAGAATGGATGATTCCCCAGATAATTTTAGAGAGATGGGGATTGGAGAGGGGAAAGAGGCCTGCACCGGCAACGCCGCAGGCATTGATCAGCGCGCCTCCGACAGAATAAGACCAGATGATGAAGTAGAC
>CAZGMN010000194.1:0-6412 GCA_964526905.1 uncultured Eubacteriales bacterium | reverse complement strand
TGACCACTCCCCAGGGAACTTTTGTCGACGACCTGCTTGTTTACTGTCTCGCCCAGGATAAATATCTTTTTTGTGTCAACTGTTCCAACTCTGACAAAGACTATCGGTGGATTCTCGGCCACAAGCAGGGCTTTGAAGTCAGCATCGAGAACAAGAGCGATGATTACACTCAGCTTGCTCTTCAGGGTCCAAGAGCGCTTGAAATCCTCCAGCTTCTGCTGGAGGTCAGCCTTCAGGAAATGAAATCGTTCGAGTCAGCATGGGGAAAAATTCTCGGAGAAGAGGTTCTTGCATCCCGCACAGGCTATACTGGAGAAGATGGATTCGAAATTTACACCCTCTCCCCTCAGCCGGAAAAAATATGGGAAGCCGTCATAGAGAAGGGAAGAGCGTTTGGGCTTCTTCCTGTTGGCTTAGGCGCGCGGGACACTCTCCGCCTGGAAGCCAAGCTCATGCTCTATGGAAATGATATCGATGAGACGACCACAGTCCTTGAAGCGGACCTGGGCTGGCTGGTCAAGTTTCAAAAAGGGGATTTTTTAGGCAAGGAGGCACTCCTTAAACAGAAAGAAGAGGGAATAAAAAGAAAGATTGTCGGCTTCGAGCTATTGGATAGAGGAATAGCCCGCTCTCATTATCCTGTTTATATTAAAGGTGAAAAGGCGTCTTATGTCACTTCAGGCATTTTTTCTCCTTACTTGAAAAAAAGCATAGGCCTGACCTATCTTCCAATTGAATACACAGAGGTAGGAACAGAATTTGAAGTCGGGATTAGAGAAAAGAAAGTTAGGGCACGGATTGTTCCCACGCCTTTTTACAAGAGAAGCGATAAAGTTTAGCCTTCAGAAATTAAGGAGGAAAAAGATGTATCCTTCAGACTTTTATTACAGCAAAGACCATGAATGGATTCAGGTCAAAGGCAATGAAGCGACCGTGGGAATTACAGATTTTGCTCAGAAGCAGCTTGGTGATGTTGTTTATGTCGAGTTTCCTCAGGTTGGAACTCAGTTGACCTTTCATCAATCGATCGGAGTCATTGAATCCGTCAAAGCCGTTTCCGATGTCTTCTGTCCTGTTTCCGGAGAGGTGATCGAAGTCAATTCTGCATTGAACGATTCCCCTGAGCTTGTCAACAAGGACCCTCATGGCCAAGGGTGGATTATCCGTCTGAAGATAAAAGATAAAAAAGAGCTGGAGAAGTTGATGTCAGCCAGCGAATATGAAAAGTTCTTAGAAGGACTTGATGCTTAGCCTCGAAAAGGGAAAAAGGGGACAGGCTACTTTTTATGGATAGCGGCGCGTCACCATTATCAAACAAAAAGGGGACTGTCCCCTTTTAAGGGAAAATAAATGAGCTACATATCTCTGAGCGATAAAGATAAGAAAGAGATGCTGGAGCGAATCGGCATCTCCTCAGCGAATGAGCTTTTCCGAACCATTCCAGATGAAATACGGCTGAAAAAGAAGCTCAACCTTCCTTCTCCATTGACCGAGACTGAGCTCGTCCATCATTTCCAGAAAATAGCCAAGAAGAATACATATTCAGACTGTCTTTCTTTCCTGGGCGGCGGAGCCTATCCCCATCTTATTCCTTATGTGGTTGATTACCTGAGTTTAAGGAGTGAATTCATCAACCCTTATACTCCTTATCAGCCTGAAGTCAGCCAGGGAACGCTTCAGGTCATCTTTGAATTTCAAACCCTCATCTGCCAGCTGACCGGAATGGATATCGCCAATGCTTCCCTATATGATGGAGCTTCTGGCGCGGCAGAGGCTGTGCTCATGGCCCATCGCTTAAAAGAAAAGCCCAGGGTCTTGATAGCCCGGACAGTTCATCCTCAATACAGGAGAGTTATCGAGACTTATATCAAGAACCTGGGGATAGAAATTCAAGAGGTTGACTATTCAGAGAGAGGGGAAGTTGACTTTGAAGACCTCAGTCGAAAGCTGAATGATAAGACAGCCGCGGTTGTTACCCAGTCGCCCAATTTCTTTGGAATTATAGAGGATTTCAAGAAAGTCTCTGAACTTGCTCGGTCCTCGCAGGCCTTATCCATAGCAGTGGTTGCCGAGGCAGCCTCTCTGGGAATCCTTGAGGCTCCAGGAAAGCTCGGAGCTGATATTGTTAGCGGAGAAGGGCAGTCCTTCGGTATTCCCTTGAGCTTTGGCGGCCCCTATCTTGGCTTTATGTCTTGCTCCAAGGATTTCATCCGCCAGTTCCCGGGCAGGATTGCAGGCCAGACAAAAGACGTCGATGGCAAAAGGGGCTTTGTTCTGACTCTGTCCACGAGAGAACAGCATATCAGGCGGGAAAGGGCAACTTCAAATATCTGCACCAACCAGGCTTGGTGCGCCTTGAGGGCAACCATCTTTCTTGAGACTCTTGGCCGCGAAGGCATGAGGGAGCTTGCCTGGCAGAATATTCAGAAGGCAAACTACGCCTTGGAAAAGCTCAGCCGGATAAAAGGAGTAAAAAGAAAATTTCAGGGAAGCATTTTCAACGAGTTTGTCCTTGAATTGTCAAAGAGCCCTTCAAAGATTGAAGCGAGCCTCAGGAAAAAAGGAATCATTCCAGGCCTGAGCCTGAAAGAGTTCTATCCCGAGCTTCCCAACTGCTTCCTGGTTTGCGTGACTGAGACGCACACAAAGGAAGAGATTGACAGGCTCGCAGAAAGTTTAGAAAAGGTTTTGAGAGAAAGCTGAGATGATCAGAGAGCCATTGATCTTCGAAATAAGCGCTGAGGGAAAGAGAGCTTTTCGACTGCCCCAGCTTGATGTTCCCGCCAAGGAAGAAATTATGAAAAATCTTCCTTTGAGGCGAGAGGTCGAAGGCTTTCCCCAGGTTTCAGAAGTTGAAATCGTCAGGCATTTCTTGCGTCTTTCGCGCACAAATTTTTGTGTCGATGAAGGATTCTATCCCCTGGGCTCCTGCACCATGAAGTACAATCCCAAGATAAATGAAAAAATTGCCTCTCTCTTCCAGTTTCTCTATGCCCATCCTGCTGCTTCTGCGGACTTTGTCCAGGGCAACCTCGAGATTTTGAAAACAGCAGAAGAGCTCCTGGCTGAGGTCACAGGAATGGATGCCTTCAGCCTTCAGCCTTCGGCTGGAGCTCAGGGTGAGCTTTTGGGGATGATGCTCATCAGGGCTTGCCTTGAGGAGCGGGGAAATCCGAGAAAAATAGTCCTCATTCCTGATTCAGCCCATGGAACAAATCCCTCAAGCGCTCATATCTGCGGCTACAGCGTCCGGGAGATAAAGTCCAACGAAGCTGGAACGATTGATTTGTCGAACCTTGCCCAGAGTATGAACGATGATGTGGCAGCGTTGATGATTACCAATCCCAACACTTTGGGAGTCTTCGAGGCGGATATGAGAAAGATTGCTGAGATTGTCCACTCCAAAGGCGGACTGGTCTACATGGATGGCGCGAATTTAAACGCTCTGGTCGGAATCTGCCGGCCAGGGGACATGGGAGTTGACGTTCTCCATCTCAACCTGCATAAGACTTTCTCCACTCCTCACGGCGGCGGAGGGCCTGGTGCAGGCCCTGTCGGCGTCAAGCGCATTATGGAGCCTTACCTTCCTCTTCCTGTTGTCGAGAGAAAAGAGAATAGATACTTGCTCAATTTTAAGCGGCCGAAGAGCATCGGCCGGGTGCGAAGTTTCTACGGAAACTATCTTGTCATTATCAAAGCTTTGGCCTATATTCTATCCTTGGGTGCTGAAGGATTGAGAGAGGTTGCCGAGGTTGCCGTTTTGAATTCCAATTACATCCGCAAAAGCCTGGAAGAGGATTATCATCTAAAGTATAAAACGCCGACTCTTCACGAGTGTGTTTTTTCTGATAAGTTCCAAAAGGTGCATGGCGTGCAGAACATTGATATCGCCAAGAGGCTTATTGATTTTGGAGTTCATCCGCCGACCATGTCTTTTCCTTTGATCGTTCCAGGAGCGCTGATGACCGAGCCGACAGAAACCGAAAGCAAAAGAGACCTGGAGATATTTATCGAAGCCATGAAAACAATCGCCAAAGAGGCGAAGGGGAATCCCGAGATATTGAAATCCGCGCCGCATAACTCCTATGTCAGACGCTTGGATGAAACGACAGCAGCGCGAAATCCGATTTTGAGGTGGAGCGAAGAGAAAAAGGCGGGTTGATAGATAAAAAGAAAGGGAATTGGAGGATAAGACCTAAAGAATGAGCATTCAAACCCTTATCATGAACCTTCAGAAGTTCTGGACTGAACAGGGATGCTATCTGGCTCAGACCTATGATTTAGAGGTTGGCGCAGGAACGATGACACCCGATACCTTTTTCAGAGTTCTGGGCAAGAAGCCGTGGAAGGTGGCCTATGTTCAGCCTTCTCGAAGACCGAGAGACGGACGCTATGGAGATAATCCGCATCGCGTCCAGAAACACTTCCAATTCCAGGTGATCATCAAGCCTGCTCCGTCTGATATTCAACAAATTTACATCAAGAGCCTGAAGGCTCTCGGCATTCACCTCAAAGACCATGACATTCGCTTCGCCGAAGACGACTGGGAATCTCCGACCATCGGCGCCTGGGGAGTTGGCTGGCAGGTCATGCTCGACGGACTTGAGATCACTCAATTCACTTATTTCCAGCAAGCCGGAGGAATCGACCTTTCACCTGTGCCTGTTGAACTCACCTACGGCCTGGAGAGGCTGGAGATGTTTCTGGAAGGAAAGGATGATATCTACGACCTGAAGTGGTCTGAGAGTGTGAGCTACAGGGATCTGCGATATCCAGAAGAAAAAGAGTTTTCAGAGTTCAATTTTGGCCAGGCGAACATCGAAAACCTGAGAAAGTCTTTCCTTATCGACGAGAAGGAAGCTCAGCAGCTCATCGACAGAAATTTGCTTCTTCCGGCCTATGACCACTGCCTGAAATGCTCCCATCTTTTCAACCTTCTCGATTCGAGAGGAGCTATTTCTGTGACCGAGAGAGTTAAACTAATTGGCCAAATCAGAAACCTTGCCACTCAGATTGCTCAAAAATACATTGCCAGGGAGAGCTGACCCAGATGGAATTTCTTTTGGAAATCAACACTGAAGAGATGCCGCCATCTCATGTGAAGGCAGGGATGGCGCAGCTCGAGGAAAAGATAAAAGCGGAGCTCTCTGCCCAAAAAATTGATATAGCAAAGATTGAGACCTATGGGACGTGCCGCCGTCTCGTTGTTGTCGGCGACTTTGCTCTGGGGCAGAAGGATAAGAAGGAGCAAGTCATCGGTCCGCCTAAAGCCGTTGCCTTCGAAAAGGACGGGACTCCTTCAGAAGCAGCCAAAGGATTCGCCAAATCCCAGGGAGTGAAAGTCGAGGAGCTTGAGGTCATCAAGACTGAGAAAGGAGAGTACTTAGGATTAAAGAAGATTGAAAAGGGGAGACCGACCCGGGATGTTCTTTCCGAGATTCTCCCTGCAATCATTTCCTCCCTCTCTTTTCCAAAGATGATGAGATGGACCGAGAACACTCTTCGATTTTCCCGGCCGATAAGAAACATCCTCTGCCTCTTCGAAGAGAAAAGAGTTCCGTTTTCAGTGGGCGAAATCTCTTCCGGAGATATAACCTACGGCCATAAGATTTACTTTCCTCAAAGAAAAATAAAGGTTAAATCTTTTTCTGAGTACAGAGAAGGGCTGAAGAAGTTAGGAGTCATTGTCGACCAGAGAAAAAGAAAGAAGATGATCCTGGACAAGATGGGAAAAAAGCTAGCCTCGCTTAAAGCCCAGCTCTATCCGGACGATGAGCTTTTAGAGCGGCTCAGCTATGATGTTGAGCACCCTTTTGTCTTTCTTGGTTCTTTTTCAGAGAAGTATCTGGATTTGCCTCTTGAGGTTTTGAGCACGGCCATGAGGGAAGACCAGATGCTCCTCTCCATAGTCAAGGATAAAAAACAGCTCCCTTACTTTTTAGGAGTTGCCGATTCTTTCCATGATTCAAAGTTTCTTATTCAGAAAGGAAATGAGAGGGTGCTCAGGGCACGATTGGAAGATGCCAAGTTTTTCTGGGAGAAAGACCAGAAAGTTTCTCTGAAGGAGAGGGCGAAGGGATTGAAGCAGGTCATCTTTCAAGAAAAATTAGGGAGCTATGAGGACAAAATCCAGAGGCTGGAAAAAATTGCGGCTTACCTTGCGGATAAAATCGAAGCTCGCAATAAAGATAAGCAGCAGATTGTCCAAGCGGCTGAGCTATCCAAGGTTGACCTGCTGACCGAGATGGTCAGAGAGTTCCCAGGCCTTCAAGGCGAAGCAGGCGGCCTTTACGCCTCCCGTGAGGGATATCCATCCCAGGTCTGGAAGGCCATCTACGAGCATTATCATCCCTTGAGCCTTGAGGATGAGTGCCCGACAACTTTAGCCGGAGCCGTCATTTCTTTGGCTGAC
>CAZGMN010000193.1:4336-6444 GCA_964526905.1 uncultured Eubacteriales bacterium | reverse complement strand
GTATATAGGCGTGCATGCGCTTGATACCAAGAAGCCGCATGGCTGTCTCAGCGGTCACGATTTTGCGGTCTTCGGCTTCAAGAAGGAAAAAAAGCTTCTGCTCCAGGCCCGAAAGCTTCTCAAGGCTGTATTTCATGTGGTTATTTTATTTCATAATATTTAAATATTTCAATTAAATTCTTTAAAATAAAATAACCAACCTGGAAAAGTCCTGGACCACTTAATAAAAACTGAAGAACTGCGCCCAAGGTGTGCCCAAAAATATCTTAAGGAGTCAAAAAACCCATCAAAATATCGAAAGATATAGCAATCCGGAAGGCCACAAATTTCGAACGTTTACAGGGGAAATCCCTTATTTTCTGGGCATTAGGTCTTTGCGCTGCTTCCTACACACGGTAGAAGTCACAGATTCAAATCCTTTATCGCCCACCAACTATTTCATTAGATATCAACGAGACGGAGAGAAGGATTTTTTATCTGTCTTCCGAAACAAAGCAATTGTTCAGGTTGATTCAATAAATGGGCTCAATAGCTGGCACTGCACGAGCTTTAGCTTCCACAGCTGAGTCAGAGTGGAGACCAAAAGGGAGACATAAAAAGTCGATAGATTATCAGAATGGAAGTAGTAGATCTTTAGAGGGGTAAATCTATAAAAAAAATCTACCTTAAAATTTACTTCTTGACAATGCTACAGTTTATTCCTATATTATTAACAATATTGGTTACCATGAAATACAATATTGCCGGCGGTGGCAACAAAGAATTAAGCGGACGCGGGAAAAATAAGGGAAAAACTCAAATTTAACACAGGATTTTCACCGTCTCCTTAAGTTCTATTGGTAACCATAGAGGAAGAAAATGAGTGAAGTTGAAAAAGATATACTGTCCCTGCTTAAAGGTTCCCCGGATGGGATTCAGGTGGATGAGATCGCGAAAAAATTGGATCTCGTGAGGCACACGGTCAGCAAATATCTTCAGATTTTGAATGCCAAAAAGCTTGTGATGTACAGGACAGTTGGCAGGACAAAATTGTGGAAAGAGGCCAGCTCTGGAGTGAAGATACGGCCGCTCAGTTTGGACAATATTAAAGATATTGTGAAAATCGAAAAGCGGATTGAAGGGAATTTGGGAATAATCAATGAAGAGCGAATGGAATATTTAAAAGAGGCTGCGAGATACAATATTGAACGCAGCGACCCCATGTTGAGCCTCGGAGCAGAGCTTGATGAAAATATCGTTGGATTCATCATCGGAGAAATAAGAATCTGGGAATTCGGTGTCGGAGAAAAAACCGGATGGATTAGAATTTTGGGTGTGGATCCTGATTTTCAAAGATGCGGAATTGGCAGAAAACTGGGAGAAGCACTCCTGGAGCATTTTGAACGGAGAGGTATCAAGAGAGTCAGGACAATGGCGGAATGGTATACGGGTGATTTGATTTCATTCTTCAACTCACTTGGGTTCAACATGTTGAACATGATCCCCCTTGAGAAGGAATTGAATAAAAAGGAAAAAAAATGAGGTATGCAGAGACAGGGTTCAATTTAGAAGTCGACCTAACCCGGGGAAACATCGAAAGGGTTGCAACCGACCCAAGAGAAACCGAGCTTTATCTGGGCGGGCTCGGTACGAACGCCAAGATATTATGGGACAGGGTTGCGCCTGAAGTTGAAGCTTTTTCTCCCGATAATCTGCTCATATTTGCCGCTGGTCTTTTATGCGGCACACCGGCTATCGGTTGTAACCGCACCATTGTTTCTACCATTTCTCCTCAGACCAAATTGATGGCATTCTCAATGATGGGGGGATTTTGGGCGCCGGAATTGAAATTTGCCGGCTATGATAAGGTGATCTGTCGCGGCAGGTCCCCCAATTTGGTTTATTTGTGGATAAACAATGACAAAGTTGAGATACGTGACGCCTCTCATCTGCAGGGTAAAGGCGCTATTGAAACTACAGAAATTATTCGGCAGGAGTTGAATGAGCCGAGAGCCCAGGTGATTGCCATCGGCCTGGCCGGTGAAAACAGGGTTTATTTTGCTTCTATTGAGCAAGGCCATTCCAGTGCCAGCCGAGGCGGAATAGGCGCCGTTATGGGAGATAAAAGA
>CAZGMN010000193.1:0-4326 GCA_964526905.1 uncultured Eubacteriales bacterium | reverse complement strand
GGGGACATCAATATTGCCCGACCGGATGAATTTATAGAGCTTTGCAATGAAGTGCTGGAATATATAAAAGTCCGGGAAGAAAAGCCGATTCCTGGGGTAATGCCCATTTTAGCCGGGCTTGGGTCGCCGCAGGAGATGAAAATCCACGATGAAAAGTGGCACACCGAGAGTTTCATGTGGGGAAATTCCCGCCTTCGCAGAAAAGACTTCTGGACCGAGGAAATCGAAAAGAAGTGGACGGAGACCATGGAAAATGCGCGAAGGCGGCTCATAAGCTGCTATAACTGTTCGTTGAAATGCGCGGCTACCCTTTCCATTCCAGGAGCTAAAACATACATGATGAAATGCTTTTCGAAACTGACATACACCATGGCGGCCATGTCAGACCTGGATTTTGGCTTAAAAATCGCTCAACGTGCAACCGAGTATGGAGTGGACGCGTTTTCAACCCCGCAGGTTATGGCCTTCGCCCTTGAGCTTTATGAAAACGGCATTTTAACCGATAAGGATATGCCCGGATTGCCAGCCGCCAACGAGGAGAGATTCTACTGGTTACTCGACAGAATCGTCCGGCGCGAAGGCATAGGAGATATTCTGGCCAATGGCACGTATTGGGCGGCCAAAGAGATTGGGAAGGGCGCAGAACAATACGCTCATAATAATATTAAAAAACACGAGCAGTTGCCTCTCAAACTGTCCATGCTGAATCCCATTTATTTCCTTATGTACGCTACCGGAGAGAAGATAAACATTACCCAAATCGAGGGACAATTCCCTCAGATGCCTTTCCCTACCAGAGAGGAGAGAGAAGAGTTTGTCAAGGATTGGTTCCAGGTTCCTGATGAGAAGTTCAAGCAATATTTTCTGGACTGGGAGCTGCGCGGAGAAAAATCATTCCCCTATTACCCGACTGTGCAAATGTGTTGTGATATTGTTGATTGGCAGGAGAGGATGCACTACATCGATGACGCCCTCGGGGTGTGCGCCGGTTTATCGTCATTCCCCTTGAAACCACCGTATCACATACACAATTACCCGAAATTTATCTCATCAGGGGCCGGGATCGATATGGATGAAGCCAAACTCACCCAGGCAACTAAGAGGTACCGAACTCTGGTGAGAGCCGTCAATATCAGAAGGGGCATGAGGAGAAAAGATGACAAGCCGCCAGAGAACCATTGGAAAAAAAGATTTCCCGAGCTTGAAGCCCAGCTCTTGGATGAGTATTACAAACTAAAAGGATGGAATAAAGAGGGTATTCCAACTAAAGAATCCTTGCATGAATTGGGTTTGGGTTACGTGAGCAAAGAATTTATACAGAGGGGGATCTTGACGGAAAGTGAAGGCGCTCCTTCCAGAGATGTTTCAGCAGAAGCAGAGAAAAAATAATGAGAAAAGGTGATGCCCGTCATGGCTGAGAAAAAAAAGAAAATTATAAAAATAATAAAAGTCGACCTTGATAAATGCAATGGCTGCCGGGCATGTGAAGTCGCCTGCTCCTCCTTTCACTCTTCGCCAAAATACAGCAGCAATAATCCGGCGAGGTCCCGTATTCGGGTGATTCATGATCCACTCAGGGATCTTTATGTCCCGATCCGTGCCGGCGATTATACTCCAGCCGAATGCACCGGCAGACATATTTATTCGATCAACGGAAAGGAGTATGACGAGTGCAGTTTCTGCGGAGTTTCCTGCCCCTCCAGGGATATTTTTAAAGAACCCGATTCCGGTCTCCCTCTGAAATGCGATATGTGCGAAAGCGACCCGCCTTTGGCAGAGCCGATGTGTGTTCAGTGGTGTTTAGCTGATGCTCTGACTTACGAAGAAAGAGAAGAGGAAGTCGAAGAAGAAGAGAAGCGGGAGGAGATGGAGATCGGATTGGAATCAATGGCCAATAAATATGGATTAGAGAAGATTATGGATGCCGTTGCCCGAATGTCATTGTCAAAGAAGGGCCTGAAACCTAAGGCGAAAGAAGAGGATTAAAAAACGATGGAGACTGTAACTCCCTGCAAAGAGATCATGGATGTCATAAAAGAGAGCGGCGGGAAAGGCTTCAAATTATGCTACCAATGCGGCTTATGCGATACTGTTTGTCCTTGGAACAGGGTTAGACCTTTTAGTGTGCGCAAGATCGTCCGGCAGGCTGCGTTCGGTTTGACTGAGATAGAAGCTGAAGATATATGGCTTTGCACGACCTGCGGAAAATGCCCCCAGCAATGCCCCAGGGACGTGAAACAGATAGAATCAGGCATATCTCTGCGCAGGATAGCCACCGAATACGGGGTCTTTCCCGCGTCAGTCAAACCGGTTTCTGCTATAAGGGCAAGCCTCGCCGGCGAAGGCAATCCCTTGAATCAAGAGCGAAAAAAGAGGCCTGAATGGGCAGAAGGTCATTCTGTAAAAACCTTCACCGAGGGAACAGATTTTTTATATTTCCCCGGCTGCTATCTCTGCTATGATCCAAGGTTAATGAAGGTCGCCCGAGCCACAGCCAATATACTCAACGCGGCAGGCACAGATTTTGGGATACTGGGTTCAAAGGAGAACTGCTGTGGAGAAAGTATCCGCAAGACCGGTGATGAGGGATTATTCAAACGCCTGGCCAGAGAAAACATCAAAGCGTTTGTCGAAAATGGGGTGAAAAAAATCCTTGTTTCTTCCCCTCACTGCTTTCATACCTTCAAAAACGAGTATCCCGAATTTATGGTGAACTTTGAGGTGGTCCATATCTCCCAATATCTGCTCCAGCTTATTTGCGAGGGAAAGCTTGACCTCACCAAGGAGTACAGGAAGAAAGTGACCTATCATGACCCATGTTACCTGGGCCGGCACAACGGCATTTATGACGAACCCCGGGGGGTCTTAAAGAAGATACCCGGCATAGAACTGGTCGAGATGGCTGATTCACGGCAAGACAGCCTCTGCTGCGGAGGGGGAGGAGGCAGGATTTGGATGGAAACCCCAAAAGGTGAAAGATTCTCCGACCTCAGAGTGGAGCAAGCTGTCGCGGCCGGGGCTGAGGTGCTGGTGACTTCCTGCCCCTACTGCATCACCAACTTTGAGGATAGCAGGTTAACCTTGAATTATAGTGAGGTCATAGAGGTCAAGGACATCACGGAGATTCTTCAGGAAGTGGTCTAGAGGATGAAGAAGCTAAACAGGCAAGAAGCGATTGGCGAAATGGATATGAAAGGTGCCGCAGCGGACGTCGTCTTCGATCGCTTTTCGGGTGAGGAATGGGGTAAGACCTCAACTCATCTTCCCAGCGAGATGGCGCTCGCCATCTATGTCAATCGCCAGGAACTGGTCACCATCCTCTGCACTCCAACCAAGCTGAATTTCCTTGTCCTCGGATTTCTCTATGCAGAAGGAATCATCTCGGGCCTCGGGGACGTGGCGAAGATGCGGGTGTGTGAGGAGGAATCGCTGGCCGATGTGACGCTGAGCAATCCCGAGTATGAACTGCCAACGCGGCGGACTCTCACCTCTGGGTGCGGCGGCGGCACAACTTTCAAAACTCAGGGACAGAAGGTTGATTCGGACCTTGTCGCTACACCCAAGGAAGTGCTATCGCTGATGAAGCAGCTTCAAGACCAGATGGTGCTGTATCAGTTATGCGGCGGCGTGCACGCCTCGGCTCTGTCCGATACCAATAAACTGCTCGTAGTGGCTGAGGATATTGGACGGCATAACACCTTGGACAAGATCCAGGGCGAATGTCTGCTAAGGGGGCTGCGAACCAGAGATCGACTGCTGCTGAGCACCGGCCGCATTTCATCCGAGATGCTGCTCAAAGGGGCAAAGATGCAGGCCCCGGTTGTTGTCTCGCGGCACTCGCCAACGGAGAGCGCTGTTTTGCTTGCCAATGATCTGGGCATTACCTTGGTTGGCCATGCGCGCGGAAGCCGCCTTTCGGTGTATTCCCACCCCGAGCGGCTCGGCCGTTCAACAGATTAACATGAATTATTTTTTACGAAAATGCACCACGCGAGTGAGCGAAGCGAGCGCGGCAATCTTATACTTTTACGAGATTGCTTCGGCAATTCGTGTCTCGCAAAGACAATATGCGAGTTGTTTTCATTGTTCGAGGGTATCCTTTGACATGATACATACATGTTAGGTGTGGCGAATACAGCTCATGCCTTATAAGGGCGGAGAGAAGTGGTAAAAGAACTCGTGGAAAAAGAACAGATTGAAAAGTTTTACAAAAGTTTTGCGAACAGTCGCTTTGGAGATGTTATGGTCGTTGGTGGCGGGATCAGCGGTATTCAGGCCGCTCTCGACCTTGCCACTGCCGGCTTTAAGGTTTACCTGGTCGAGAAA
>CAZGMN010000192.1:0-6479 GCA_964526905.1 uncultured Eubacteriales bacterium | reverse complement strand
CTCAGCCTGAGCCTTTTCATTGTTAAACGTCGAGCTCTCTTCTCATCTTCATGTCAAAAAGAATGCGTTCCTTGGCCTTGATGATGCCAAGCTTTTCGCGTTTCTTGTTGATGTGGTCGATGATCAATGCTGCCATTTTTCCCGGGTCAGGCTCTGCGGCCCACATGCCTCCAAAAATATTCTCAAATTCCTCGAAGATGTGCCGGCAGAATATCTCGCTTCCGCTGACCGGAAGGCCGACTCCGAAAATGGTAAAGACTCCTGAGGCAACAAAGTACTGGCCGATGGAGATGGCTTTCTCGCTCATCCATTCAGGAGCAGCTCCGGCCACAGGAAGCTCGCTGATATCTTTTCCCAAGCCTCCGACTTTGACCATCTCGGAAAGTGCGATCAGGATGCGGCTGTTGTCCACACAGGAGCCGGAATGGAGCACAGGAGGCATGCCCACCGCCTTGCAGACTTCGGCCAGCCCTTTCCCGGCGCGTTTCTCGGCAAATTCCGGCGTGAGAAAGCCTGCTTTGGCGCAGGCAATCGCCGAGCATCCTGTCTGGACGACAAGAATATCGTTGGCGATGAGCTCCTCAACCAGGTTTACATGGCACTGGTCATGGATGACTTTAGGATTGCAGCAGCCGACAACTGCGGCCACGCCTTTTATCCTGCCGTTGATGACATTGTCGTTGAGAGGGATGTATGAGCTGCGGAATGTTCCGCCCAGCATGTAGTTGATGGCTTCGTGGCTGAATCCGGCCACAAGGTCCATCTTCTCCTTGGGAATGTCCACCTGACCCCTGTTGGGAAAGTTCTCAATCGCTTCCTTGATGATTTCTCTGGCGGTTTGAAGAGCGTTTTTCTCCGAAAACTTAAAATGTTTCGCACCTTCGATCCTTGCCTTGGGAGAAGTGGTGACGAGCTTGGTGTGAAAGCATTTCGTGACCTCTGAAAGAGAAGGCATGATGCACTGGACATCGACGATCATGGCTTCAACAGCTCCTGTGCTCACCGCCAGCTCCTGCTGGAGGACATTGCCGGCGATGGGCACCCCGTGGCGGAGGAGAATCTCGTTGGCTGTGCAGCAGATGCCGGCAAGGTTGATTCCCTGAGCACCTTTGGCTTTGGCCGCGTCAACGAGTTCCTTTTCCTGAGCTGCGAGCACGAGCATTTCCGGAAGCGCGGGCTCATGGCCGTGCACTACGATGTTGACATCCTTTTCTGATAGGACGCCGAGGTTAACCTTGCCCCGCAGAGGAGATGGCGTGCCGAAGAGAATATCCTGCAGCTCGGTGGCGATCATCGAGCCGCCCCAGCCGTCGGCCAGGGCTGTTCTTGCGCCCTGGAGCATGATGTTCCGGTGGTCCTGGTCAACGCCGATGTTGGTCCGGTGCATCATCTCCACAATCTCCCTGTCTATTCCACGGGGGACGATATTCAAATGCCGCCAGAGAGCCTGTCTTGTTTCAGGAGCAAGCTTGATGAAGGGCACCTCTCCTTCCTGTTGACCAAAAATTCGAAGCGCCTTCTCTGCCACATCAGCGGCGACGGCTTCCTTTTCCCTGTCTTTAGTTTCGACGCCGAGGACAGAGGCCACTTTTTTGAGCTTGTTCGGGTCTTTAATCGAATAGCCTGAGGCTGGATTTTTAGCGGCCTCGAGAAGGGTCTTAGCTGCTTCCCTTCCGTGGTCGGAATGAGCGGCTGCGCCGGCAGCAATCATCCTGGCAAAATTGCGGGCGACGATATTCTCGGCTTTTGCGCCGCAGACTCCCCTTTGAGGGCCCTTGCCTGAAGGCCCGATGCGGCACGGACCCATAAAGCAGGTATGGCAGCAGGCCCCTGATTCTCCAAAGCGGCAGCGCGGCTTCTGCCGTTCGGAGCGATCCCAGACTGTCTCCAGAGCCTTGTCGCGAGCTTTTTCGAGCAGGTAATTAACCGCTGGGTCAGCCGAAAAAGGGGACAGTCCCCTTTTCTCACTTTTCTCAGCGCTTTTCTTTGCCATTTTTTCCTAAAAATAATTTAATTGTCATTTGCCAGATGCGCAGCACCGTGACAGCCAGTATATCATTACGAGCCCGAAGGGCGTGGCAACGAGCGTATCATTGCGAGGCGCGCAGCGCCGTGGCAATCTCTTTAAAATCTTACGAGATCGCCGCGTCGCTCCGCTCCTCGCGATGACAGGGATGAATCGCCATGTCGCTTCCCGCCATGCTTCGCTCGCGGCTTCTCCTCGCGATGACATTTTTATTAATGAGCAAACATTTTACTCAGTTTTGGCGAGAGATGGAAGCTCTTTTCCTTAAAAGAAAAAAGGGGACTGTCCCCTTTTCTCATTGACTCTGCAGCAGCTTGCTTGTTTCTCGAAGATAGAGAAATGTCTTTTCTGAAAGTTCGACAGAAAGAGAGCCGGTTCCGCAGCTTGGCGTGAGAAGGCAGCGCTCCCAGATAAGATTTTCGTCGATTCCTTTGCCGGCTAAATTTTTAATCATTGCTTCTAATTTTTTTGCCAGAGAATCTGGAGTTTCAAGATTGATTTTTTCTGAAGTGGGGACAATTCCCCAGGCCAGCACACCCCTGCCCTCCAGAAATTTCTTCATCTGCTGGGGATAATAGGCGATCGTCTCTCCAAACTGATAGGCATCGAAACTGATGATGTCCACTCCTGCCTCGGTCAGAATGGGCCATTCTGTATTGCCGCAGCAGTGCATTCCAGCTAAAGCTCCGTCTTTATGGACGGCTTCGACGACTTCTTTCAAGCAGTTGACGACTTCCGTCCGCTGGACGCTGACGTAGGTTGAGGAGCCGAAGGCAGAAAGAATTGGCTCATCAATGAAACACATTTGACCATAGCCCAGCGGCTTGAATTTCTTCAAAAGCCATCTGGCTTTCATCGAGATTCCCTTGACCAGGACGTCTCGGAAGACATCGTTGTAAAAGATTGCCCGTTTTTTCTCATCGACAATGGCTAATCCAAAAGTCACAGGTCCGGTGACCTGGCTCTTAAAATACTTGATGGAGGGGATATTTTTTCCCGATAGCTTCTTTTCCATCTCGTAAATGCCCCTGCTGAAACCAGGGGAGATTTCGAAATAATCGAGGTTTTCGGATACATAGTTTTCGTAGAACGCTTCAAGGTCGCGGGTGAGGTCGCCGCTTGTCTCAAAATACATCCTTTGTTTAGTATCATCAAGAATGACGCGGGGAAATCCTTCGCTGAACTGAATCTCCATCTGTTCCCGAAAGTCGATTGCCGAAAGCTGCGGCCAGAGGGGAATCTCTGGGACGGAGTTTAAGATGAGCTCACAAGCTGCCGATGCATCTTGATGGGGAAAGCTACCTATCCCTGTAGCCATGCCTTTAGGGTTGAAAGTTATCATATCATTGAATTTTTTTATTGGCATGAAGAGATTATATGAAAGGAAATATAGGGACACAATACCTAACTCGCAGACGGTTCATTTTATGTCTTTTCCTATTTTTTATTTGACATAATTGCATTCTAATATTATAATGCATTTTAATTTTAGAATTTGTAGAGGTGATTAGAGAATGAGAACAACCATTGAGCTACCCGACAACTTAATCGGCGTCCTTCATGCTCTCGCAGTGAAGAAGGGATATCGAGGATATTCGAAAGTGATTAAAGATGCGCTGGATTTTTATCTTAAAGAGAATGAAAGAAGAGAGATGAGAAAGGAGAACGTCTTAATGATGAGAGGGAGCTGGAGTCAGACTGAAGCTGAAGAAATAAGAGCAAGATTGGAGGAGATCAGAAAGAATTGGAAGATTTAATAATTGCAGATACGGATGTCATCATCGATTTCTTTGCGAATGTGCCTCCCTTTGCTCGGTATGTCTCAGAACTTATTCAAAAAAATAAATTAGCAATCACTTCAGTCTCTGTCTTTGAACTCTATGCTGGAGTCATCGGCAAAAAGAGGCTCAAACAGGTTGATATTTTTGTTAAGAGCGTCTTAATTTTTCCTTTAAGCTTAATTGAAGCGGCAATCGCAGCCAAGATTTTTACAGAATTAAAGGTCAGGGGAAGGCTTATAGGCAATCAGGATATTCTCATCGCAGGAATTTGTGTAGCTAACTCTCTTCCTCTTTTGACTAAGAATTCGGCCCATTTTACACCCATAAAAGAGTTAGTGCTCGTCTCAGTCTAATTTCTTCTCCAGTGCTTCGACTTTCTTTCATAGATTTGCAATCAGTTAAATTTTGTTCATAATAAGAAGTGATTAACATGAGACTCAAAAGATATATCATCTGGTCAAAGACCTCTATCTTCCACCTGCAGTAAAAAGACTTTGGGAACGATATTTCAGTGATAAAAAGTAAGAGTTGAGCCCCGCGATGCCGTTGACCTCTTTATAATCCTGAAAAAAGAAAACATCTGGGAGCTCGCACGACTCGCCCAACAGAAGGATCCTGGATTTGATTTATACTGGCTTGCCGTAGCCTTGGAAAAGACCTGGGGCTTTCCAGATGAACTCGAGCGATGGCCTGTAGAAGTAGTTATAGATATTAGAGGAGAAGAGATAAAAAAGGAATTTTCGCTTCTTTCAAAAAAAATTTTAGATAAGATTAAAAAGAAATAAACCAGGGAACTTGGCACAAAAAAGGGGCCATAAATAAAAGAAGAGGCAGGCCACTTTTAAGGAAAAAAGCAGCCTGCCCCTTCTTATTTAAGTTTCTTTTCCAGCTCTTCGACTTTCTTTTTGAGCTTTTTTATGTCCTTAGCAAGGTCGTAGAGCTGGGGGAGCAGGGCTCTTGTTTTCCGCCAGGAGCGGATATCCTGGTGAGGATATCCGGCGACGATGGCTCCGGCAGCGACATCGTTTGTCACTCCGCTTCCGCCGGCAATAATGGCGTTATCTCCGATGGTCAGGTGGTCTGCCGCTCCAGCCTGTCCGCCCATGATGACATTTTTCCCTATTTTTGTGCTGCCTCCTATTCCGACTAAGGCAGCCAGAGCACTATGCTCGCCGATTTCAACATTGTGGGCGACCTGAACCAGGTTGTCGAGTTTGACTCCTTTCCTTATAATCGTCTCTCCCAGCGATGCCCGGTCTATGGTCGTGTTTGCGCCCAGTTCAACGTCGTCCTCGATGATGACTGTGCCCACCTGCGGGATTTTAATCCGGGAATGGTCTTTGCCTTCTAAGTAGCCAAATCCGTCAGAGCCGATGACAACCCCGTTATGGATGATGACCCTGTTTCCGATTTGAATGCCTTCACGGATAGAAACGTGAGAGTGAATAACCGTCTCTCTTCCTATTTTCACTTTGGGATAGATGGCAACAAGGGGAAAGATGACAACCTTTTCTCCGATCTCCGCCTCATCGCCGACAAAAACGAAGGCTCCGATTGAAACATCTCTTCCAATTTTTGCCGAAGGAGAGATGAGAGCTGTGGGATGAATTCCCGGCTCGGGCCGCAAAGGCTTATGGAAGATTTCGACGACCTTGATAAAAGCAAGATGAGGATTTTCGGCTTTGATGACTGGAATCCTGTTGTATTTCTCGCCCGCTGGTATGATGGCAGCCGAAGCTTTGCTCATATCGAGAAGTGTGCGGTATTTAGGCCCTGCGAGAAAAACCAGGTCTCCCGTCTTAGCCTTTTCCAGACTCGAGACTCCGCGGACCTCTGTCTTTCCCTTCCCCTCAAAAGGACAGCCGAGGAAGCGGGCAATTTCCTCCACGCTCAGGCGCAGAGCCTGATTCTTATCTGCTTTCTTCTTTGGCATCGATTCTTTCATTCAGGACAGCGGCCAGCTCTCCTCCCCAGAGCAGGATGACAAGGGAGAAAGATATCCAGAGCATGAAAAAGATGATGGAAGTCAGGGTGCTTTGTAAAAACTTGGAGAGGACAATCCCTATGGCAGAGATATGGGCCACATAAAAGGCGAAAATCCTTTTAAAGACTTCCCAGAGCAGAGTGGCAATTGCAGCCGCCGCTGCCGCAGCGCGGGTGTGGACTTTGACTTCAGGGATGAGTTTGTAAAGTAAGTAGAAGACGACAAAAGTCAAGGAGAAGGGCAGAAGATATTGAATAAAAAAGTTATTGGCAAGAGGGACAATCTTTGGATTGAAATATTGGGCAACGATCGGGCTTTCTCCAAGGGCGCGGTTAAAGGTGGTCCAGATGATGGTGATGAAGAGTGAGATGAGCATGATGATTCCGATGACAAACATGATCAGGTATTCCATGAGCCGTTTATAGAAAAAAGACTTCTGGTAGTTTGCTTTAAAGATGAAGTTCATGGAATAGATCAGGTTGGAGAAGAGAAAGCTGACGGCAATGAGAGAGCCGACCAATCCGAACCAGCCTAGGCTAGTAGCACTCCTTGAGATAGCCTGAACCCTTTCGAAAAAGACAGGAGTGAGCTTGGCAAAAAATTCGTCGCTGAAGATATTGAGGCTGCGGAAGGCAATCTCAGAGTCACCCAGAAGCCGGGTGGTGATAAAAGCGAAAAGAGAAACCAG
>CAZGMN010000191.1:0-6525 GCA_964526905.1 uncultured Eubacteriales bacterium | reverse complement strand
CCTTGAGAACCTCCCAGGGCATGGCTATCTCCACGCTCCAGCCCTTGTCCTCGTCTTCTGGCCTATTCAACGTTCCATCGATAAAAACCTTTGTTTTAAGTCCCTGAATATCCCAGGAAGAGACAGCAGGACCTCCGTCGCGATAAGGCTTAACCAGAAAGAGGTCCCACTCTGTGCCCAGAGCATTCATCTCCAGCTCATAATACTCGTGGCTGTCACCGTCAGGGTCGATGAAGACCTCAAAGTCATTATCATGAAAAATGATAGAATCGCGCTTGGCAAGAGTTGCCCAGACATGCGGTTCTTCGAGCTCAGCGCCGACGCAGAAATAGCGGTCGTCCCAGAGCATTTTGACCCGTGTTCGAAACGTCGGCTTCGGTTTAAGATAGCCCTCGATATCGACAAAATCCTCTGTCCATGCGGCTTTCAGCCATGAAGGCTCGTCGAGCCTGCCATCGATTTCTATGGGAGCCATGGCCCGGTAGCAAACATAGTGCGGCGGCGAGAAAGGAACTTTAGGTGAAGGGAATTCTTTAGGCGCTTGCTGTCCTCCAATTTTATTGCTCTGCAGCTCTTCTCCTGGAATGAAGATGAGAGCGATAAGAAAGGTGAATGAAAAGAAAAAATGAATGTTTATTTTTCTTAGTTTGTTCATTTTCATCTTTCTCCTCTTGTCGTCTATGTAAAAGCCGGGATGAGTCGATTAGAGCTGACCCTTTTCAATTTCCAGAACAACGTGACGAATATTCTTCCTCTTCCACGTGTAGCTGACGTGCACTCGGCCGTCCTGCGTCTCGATCACAGCCGGATAGCTGAACTCGCCGGATTTCTCGTTCTCAAGGGTATAGACATCCTTCCAGGATTTGCCATCGGCTGAAACAGCCACACAGAGGATGTTGCGGCCGGCTGACCACAGAGCGCCTTTCCGGGTGGGGTTGTAGACGAGGATCTGAAGTCCATTGCGGAGGGTTGTAGCGTCTATCCCTGAATTCGGGTTGGGAAGATTTGTTTTGGCGAATGCGCCCCAGGTTTTTCCCTCATCCTCTGACCAGGATTCGGCGATGGCACCTTGACGGCTTCGGCACAAGAGCTGCATCCTTCCTTTGGGATAGATTAGGATGCAGGGCTGGATCAAGTCAAAAGGCTCCTGGAAGGAAAGAGGAATCTTCCGCCAGGTCTTTCCCTGGTCGCTCGTTGCTTCAAGATGGACCCTCCACGTCTTCCCGGTCTCCACGCTGGACGGGCAGAGGATTGTCCCATCCTCCAGCTGCACCGGCTTGTTCTTGACCGCGCCCAGAAAGCCTTCTGGCAGTTTTATGGGAGCGGACCATGTTGTCCCTTCATCTGAAGATGTCTTCATCATTCCCCACCAGCTTTGAGGGGAGGGGCCGACCTTATAGAAAAGAAAGAGTGTGCCTTCCTTTGATTTAAACAGGGCAGGATTCCAGCAGGGATAACGACGCTCCTTGTCGGCGGTTCCTTCGGCAGCGAGCACAGGTCTTGACCAGCTGCCGTTCTGCTTCTTCGCCAGCCAGATGGCTACGTCCTGGTGTCCTTCGTGCGAGCCTCCGAACCAAACCGCCATAAGCCTCTCTTCGCTTAGCTCGACAATTGACGAAGCATGACACTCCCGGAACGGCGGATTGCCGAAAATGAACTCCCTCTCCACAACCCGTGCCCGCACATCGATGGGCCGGGACATAGTTGCTCGGCCAAACAAAGGCAGCGCCAACAAGGCAGCGAGGATTGCCAGCTGAGCAAGTGTCCTGGCGCTGGAGCAAATCCTTGGTTTAGCGGGGACCTGACTGAGCTCGCCCATACAGAAGCCTAAGTGACGACCTTGTCGATGTCTTTCTCGGCATAATCTTCAAAATCCTGGGCAAGGGTGTATTCGCTTTCGAGCATCTTAAAGTGGCTGTGCTCGACTTTACTCAGGTAGACAAGAATTTTTTTCTGAGGGTTCTTGAACCTTCGGGAGAGGTCGGCATAAAAATTTTCAGCCGACTTCTCGGCCTTCATTGCCTGATAGAGAATGTCAACCAGAGAAGATGAGGGTCTGATTTCGATTGATGGCAGAAGGGCAGGGTCAGCCCTATCCGGGATTCTGATTTCTTCCTCCGGGAAAAGGACTTTGCCCAGCTTTTCAAGAATATCCTGATGCTTTTTCTCTTCAAAGGCGAGCATATTAAATTTTTCTTTAAGCAGAGGGTTCGAGACTCTTTGGGCCACGCTGGAATAGGCGGCGTTGGAGTCAATCTCGGAGCGGATAGCAAGACCCAAAAGCTCGTGGACAGATGCTTTTCTCATGCTCTTCATTTTCATCTCCTTTTATCAAAGACATTTTAAAGCTTTCTATTTTCGAGCGCTGAAATGGCTTTCAGAGTGAGGCCTTTTCAAATGATTTATTTCTTCTTCAATTTCTCGTAGCTCAGGCAATTGAGGATATCTTTCTTTTCCAGCCAGGCGCGGCGGGCTATTCCCACGCCGAAGCGCATCATCTGCAATCCTTTGGCAGAGTGAGTGTCTGTTCCGATTCCAATCTTGACATTGCTCTCCTTGGCCTTCTTGAGATAGAACTCGTTGAGGTCGAGCCGGTCATAATAGGCGTTGAGTTCAAGGGCTTTGCCTTTCTCTTTGGCGGCCAGAAGAACTTTTTCCAAATCGACGTCATATCCCTCCCGCCTGGAGATGAGCCTTCCGGAAGGATGGGCGATGATTGACACCCAGGGATTATCCATGGCCTTGATCATTCGCTCGGTCACGTTTCTTTTGAACCCGCTGTGGATGGCGGCGATGACTATATCTAATTTTTTCAGCACATCGTCAGGGAAGTCGAGCTTCCCGTCGAAGAGGATATCGACTTCGATTCCTTTGAGGATTCTGAGATTCTTGAGCCCCAGGTTCAAGCGCTCAATCTCTTTGGCCTGCTCCTGCAGGCGGGAAGCCGATAGGCCGCCGGCGTATCTTGCTGATTGAGAATGGTCGCAGATGGCAATGTATTTGTAGCCCATGCCTCGGGCAAGCTCTGCCAGCTCTTTGAGCGTCAGGTTGCCGTCGCTGTATTTTGAATGGACGTGAAGGTCGCCTTTGATGTCAGTCATCTCCACGACTTTGGGGAGATTGCCCTCCAACGCCAGCTCGATTTCTCCCCGGTCTTCCCGGAGTTCAGGCGGGATGAGAGGCAATCCTAATGCTTTGTAAACCTCTTCTTCGGTGAAGCCGGCGATTTTCTTCTTTCCTTTGAAAACTCCGTACTCAGAGATCTTCAGGCCTTTTTCCCTGGCCATTGCCCTGAGCTTGATGTTGTGGGCTTTGGAGCCGGTGAAATACTGAAGCGCAGCTCCGAACTGAGATTCGTCGACAATCCTCAAGTCCACCTGCCTCTCGCCTTTATCCGTGGCAACAAGGACAGAGCCTTTGGTCTCTCCCTCTGCCAGAACCTTGCTGACGCCAGGGAAGCGAGTGAAGTGATGAATGACCTCAGCCCCTTTTTTTCCTGTGGCCAAGATATCGATATCGCCCACTGTCTCCTTCATCCGGCGAAGTGAGCCGGCCGGAGAGAGGTGCCCGACGTGAGCAGCTTTCTTGAGATACTCGATGACCTCATCGACAAGAGTTATGGCATCGTAGATTGGAATCCGCTCCTGCGCCTTTTCGTAGATTTCGATCCCCTTCTTGATGTTCTCAACTCTTTTTTCTCCCATGCCGAACAATTTGGCCAGAGAGCCGTCCTCTATCACTTTTTTCAAGCCGTCCAAACTTTTGACTCCAAGCTCTTTATGGGCGAGGTGGATTGTCTTGGCTCCCATGCCTTGAATTTCCAGCAGCTCAAGGAGGCCTTCCGGCAGCCCGGATAGAGCCTCGGCATATTTTTTCATCTTGCCTGTTTCAAGGTACTCTTCAATCTTTTTTGCCATTCCCTCGCCGATTCCAGGAATTTTCTTCAGACTTTTTTTTCTGGCGATTGTTTCGATGTCCTCGGTCAGGTCTTCGAGGATTCGCGCCGCTTTCTTATAGGCGATGACTTTGAACTGCATTTCCCCCTTTATTTCCAGGGCATCGGCGATGCGGGAAAAGATTGAGGCGATTTCCTTGTTTTTCATTCCCGATTCTTGACTCAATGATAATCAATCAGAATCTATAAATCAACCGGGCTCAATTTGACATTTTAAAGTTATCTTTTTATTTTAAATGCACCATGAAGGTCATTCTCGCCGGATATAATGTCGATCATGAAGTCGTCGAGGAGCTCAAGAAAAACTCGCCGCCGCGCGATGACATCACTCCTGAGACTCTCTCTGCCTCCTACGCTCGAATCTCGAGAGACCCCCGCCCAATCACCGAGCTCCGGGCTGTGGCCAGGGCAGAGGTCGAAAGGGCGCGGCGCTCCAATCAGAACATCATCTTCAAGATGGGACACCATTCAGTTGCCGAGCATGCTGTTTTCAATTTTGACATCCTCGGCGTCAGCCGGCTGGCCATTGAAGAGATAGAGAAATTTCGCCTCTGCTCCTACACTGAGAAATCGCAGCGTTACATCACTCTGAAAGATGACTTTGTCATCCCCCAGGAAATCAAGAGAGCCGGAAAGAAGGAGATTTTTGTAAGGACAGTCAGGGCCCAGAATGCCCTCTACAAAAAACTCTACAAAAAGCTGAGGTCTTACTTTTTTGAAAAGAACAAGGAGATGGCAGCCAATCCAAGGAAGCATGCCATCCTGGATGGCTGGGCCAAGGAGGATGCCCGATACGTGGTGAGCTTGGCCACTGAAGGCCAGCTGGGCATGACGGCGAACGCCCGCAATCTGGAATTCATGATCCGCCGCTTTGCCTCCAAGAAATTGGAAGAGCTCAGGGAGTTCAATCGGAAAATTTATGCTCTGGCAAAGCAAGTTGCTCCCTCCATCATTCTTTTCACTGAGGCCAATGATTTCGATGCTAAAACCTATGATGAGCTCGAAGAGAAAGCCAAATCCTTCTTAAAATCTTCTGCGGTAAACAAAAAGCTTGTCTCGCTTGTCGATTTTACTCCAGAGGCGGATGCGCAACTGGTCGCCTCTCTTCTTCATACCTCGTCTTCCTTGCCTTATGAAAAATGCGTCAAGAAGGCCAAAGCATTGAAGCCCAAAGAAAAGAAAGAATTTTTAAAAGCAGCTTTTGAGCATATGGAGTTTTATGATTTCCCCCTGCGCGAGTTCGAGTATCTGAGCCTGACTTATGACTTGATTGTCTCTGCTTCTTGTTTTGCCCAGCTCAAGCGCCACCGAATGGCGACGCTGACCGCTCAAAGATACAATCCAGAGCTGGGAGTGACTGTTCCTCCTTCAGTCGAGACAGTCGGCTTCAAAAAGGAATTTATAGAAATGATGAAGGAGACAGAGGATGTTTATTCTGATTTGAAGAAAAGTCTGGAGCGAGGAGCAGAATACGTGCTGACCAATGCCCATCGAAGGCGGGTCTTGCTCAAGGTTAATGCCAGAGAGCTCTATCACATCTCGAGGCTGAGGGAGGATGCCACAGCCCAGTGGGATATCCGCCGGCTTGCGGCCCAGATGAGCAAGCTGGCTAAAGAAGTCATGCCTCTGACTTGCCTTCTCCTTGGAGGAAAAGACTCCTATCCTGAATTATATAAGGATGTCTTCAGAAAGCCCCCCAAATTTTCTCCGCCTGAACTCTAATTCCTTTTAGAGTTCAAACTCGCTGTAATCCTTTATTCATCAATTCTAAGTTTCTCACATATGAAATATGTTATGTGCTGGCGGGCTATCTCTATGAGTCGCAATCCTTTATTCATCAAGTTTCAGATTGCTATTTTTATGGGAAGGGATTTATATCGAATTGACATCTCATCCACACTAATAACCACCCCTTCTTTTAATTCCCTTTCCATTTCTTTGACTATATCAATTATGCGCATTGCAACAAATTTGGGGCGAACATTTTCCATCCTTAATGTAATGACACTGGGTTTTTTATATCCTTTTATGGCTAAGAGAATTGAGAAATCAAGGTCTTGTGTAATGATAACCTTATTATTTTTTCGTGCAAAATTGATTATGTCTATATCTTTGGCTCTCTCATCCAAGACATCTGAAATGCGATCAATTTTTATTCTTCGTTTTTTAAGATATTCCACACTGACTGGAGATATGTTCATGTTGGCAATAAACTCAAGTTCTGGCATGCGTCGATTTTCCCGTTGGAATTATTTTCAATTTTTCTGAAGAAAGCCAGGCAGCATAAAGCAGAGCCTCAGTTATATCTTCTTTTTCAAGCTCAGGATAAGATTTTAAAATTTCTTCTTTATTCATTCCTAAAGCGATCATTTTGAGGATGACCGATACTGTAATACGCATACCGCGAATAGTCGGTTGTCCAAGACAGATTTCCGGATCAATGGTGATACGGTCAAGCTTTTTCATCTATCTTCTCCTTTGAATAAATCATAACTCAATTCAATTCTAATTTTCAAATTACTTTGAACGTAAGGTTGCAATCCTTTATTCATCAAGTCTAAGTTTCTCAC
>CAZGMN010000190.1:0-6534 GCA_964526905.1 uncultured Eubacteriales bacterium | reverse complement strand
GACCTGGATTCGCTGCGGAATGACCCGCGCTTTAAGGCCCTCAAGTGGCGTGAATAATCACCAACCGTTTCTCGCTCCGAATTATCCTCTAAATTAAGAGAAAAAAATATGTGAGTGCCGAAAGCTGGACTCAAATCGTCAGGCTTTTTTCTAAGAGAGCTTAATTATTTATCAAAACCCATTTTCTTCAATAATGCCTTGTACCTTGGGTCTGACCGAATCCTCTCAAATCTTTGATCTCCTTTAAAATCGACTAGACTATACACGCGTTCTTCGAATGCCTTTTCAAACCGCGAGGGTCCCTTCCTCGTTCAGCTTCTTGTCTAAAACCCGATAGACCTTGCCCATGCCACCTTTTCCCAGCTCCTCAATAATCTGGTATCTTCCGGCAAAGGTAGTGCCTGTGGTTAATTCTTCTGTGGATGTTTCGAGGGTCTCAGTCTGGAAAACAGAGACTTCCTTTACAGGAATTAACTTGGTTCCACACTCGCCGCAGAAGCGTTGGGTGTCAGGGTTGTTAAAATGACACTTGGGGCATTTCATTATTCTACCATTCCCGCTTCCTCAAGGGCTTTCTGCAATAGATTCATGATCCTTAACTCTTTTGCCCACAACTTAAGATAATTCAAATCAAGTCGCGCTCCCTGAACTTTGAGAACCCCGAGGACATCTTTCCATTGCTGGGTCAAGGCTTCTCCAGCGCATCTATACCAATCGAGCTTGATGAGAATGATGTCTTCCGGCGTCGGGAAGTAGAGTTTCTGCGCCGGGTCTTCGGAGACGGGTTTTGCCGCACGCCGCGAAAAAGCCTGTTGACTAAATGGCTCCTGTTTGAGAATGAAGACGTCGATTTTGAACATGCTTCCCAGGTGGATGAGGTTGAACGATGACTTCTGTTCAATGGCTCTCGCGATTGCCTCCGCGTCAACATAAAATTCGTTCTTCAGCAGACTTTCCAGAGCCGCTGCCTGATCCGGGTTCATCTCAGCGACGATATCGACGTCGAGTGTGGAGCGAGCTACGCCGAAGGCAGAACTCGCCAGGGAACCGCCGATGTAATATCTAATCTTCAGCTTTTCCAAAGCCGCGACAACTTTAAAAGTGACTTCTAGGATATCCGGGGTTTTCATAGTCTTAAGCTTTCCCGAAAAGACGATGGGCAACTCGTCTGGCTAAGGATTCATCATCATAAAGGAGGGACACATAGCGTTCAACCAGAAATTGTTCGGTCTGACCAGGATAGCGTTCCAAGATAGCCCGCCAACTCAGCCATCTCGTCGTCTGGACCAATGAATTCACGGCCAGCAAGCGCTTAGAAATTGAGGATTTGCGTATCAGCTTGATCTGCATTTGTTCAGCCTTCAGACTTGTATCAGAAGACAGCGTTTTCATCTTTTTTAAGTTTGCTCCCTTCAAGGACGGCCAGGCGAGCCTTCGCCTTCTCAACCTCGGGAATGCCGGGGTCGGCGTCTTTCCAGAGGTCGAGGAAGCACTGAGTGTCAGGATTATCAAAATGGCATTTGGGGCACTTCATAACTGGACATTCCCCTCTAAGTCTGGAAGAAGAATATCAACCCCAACAGGAGAAGTCAAATCCAGGAATACCGAGGATCTGATTACTTTTTTGTAATCTCCAGGAATATTTCTCTTCTCCACTCGTCGAAAAATGCCGATAAGGCTTCTATCGAGCAGGGCTTCACCAGAAGGAGCGTCTCCGGAGAATCCGCAGAAAATTCGTGGACGCGTTCAAAGGCAGTGGCCAGCCAATAAAGATCGAATCCAGGGTCTTTTTTTTTGGCCATCAGGATAAGGTCATTTTTTTCAAATTTCTCCCTGACCAGAAAAAGCACATCGACAAAATCTCGCAACATGGCCCGGCCAAAAATGGCAAGAAGTTTATTGGCGGCAATATCTCTGAGGCTGTCAATTCTCAATCCCGGAAATTCTTCGGCCATTACTATCGAGTCGAGTCTATAGGGAGAATCGAGAGCAAGGTGAATAATTGTCGATTCAGAGTGAGCGCTCACTGTCAATTCAACAAATGAATGGAATCCCCGCTTTCGCTCAACATTGAACCCTGCTTTTTTGAGGGCCTCTTCGATTTTGAGGCTGAACGGTTGGATGAGCTCTTCTTCAGAAGTGAAAAAATCCAGGTCGTTGCTTCTTCGATGACCTAAGTAGAATTTAGATAGAGCAGTTCCTCCGGTTAGATAAAAGGCATCGAGTTCAGGGATATCCCTAAGATATATGAGAATTTCCTTTTGAATGTCCGCCAGCACTTCCAAGCCCGTCCTCCCAAAATTTTCTGACTTCCTTGAGGAGATATTTCTTGACCCGGCCAAAGGACGCAAGAAAAGACTGAGGCGAAAGAACTCTCAGCATCTCCCTGATGTCCTCAACTCTTCCCTGAGAAAGGACCTGCTGGACATACATATCCACATGGTATGGATTGCCGAGGTCAAACTCCTGTCCATCCCTGAGATACCAAAAGAGCCGCTTCTTGGCCGGTATTTTCATTTTGCTCATTATACCATAACTCGCTGGGCTTCTCTGGGAAAATAAAAGATTCTAAAACAGGAATTCACCTTAAAGCGAAGATAAACACTTTTTCGCGTCCAGAACTTCAGGAAAGCCGGGGTCGGAATTCTTCCAGAGGTCGAGGAATTTCTGGTAATGCTCTATAGCTTTCGTCTTCTGTCCTTGCTGTTCAACGATTTTCCGGAGCACATCGAAGCACTTGACTTAAATATTGCTCTGCCAGTTCCTGCCTCTCGCCAATGAAATTATTGTTTCATAGCTTTTTGGGCGTTCTCTAAATCGCCCGCCATCTTCTAATTTAGAGGTCAAATAAGATAATATAATCAAAGATAAAGATGATATTATTTCCATATAGCTCAAATTTGAATTTTTTATGGGCTATTTGTTCAAAGAAATGGAACTCTATTTAAAATGACTTGTTTTGAATTAAAGGAGAGTTTTCTTTCTTTAAAAATTGAAAGTCTGTCTTTTAAGGAGAGGATATCATGAAAAAAGTAATGATCCTTATCTTTTTAATTTCATCAGTTCTCAGCATTTCATCGGGGGATGAGAAGATAGAATTACTTCCGACAATTGAAGAGCCCATCGTCATCCAAGAATGGCTTGCTGCCGGGCCCTTCTCCCGGGGAATGAGGGAAGGAGATATCGATTACCTGACAGAGCATGGCGGAGAGCTCGGCATTAAACCTTACGAAGGATTGGAGCAGACAAGCATGATGGCGCCCTCCGGCCTGGTCAAATGGATGAAGGTCAAAGGGGATGAGCAAGGAACTGTCAGAATCATTTATAACAACATCAACCTCAAACAAATGCAGGAGATTTACGGGCCTCCGGGAACGATGAGTGTCAGTTATGCCTATGCCGAGTTTGAAAGCAAGGGTGCTCGAAGGGCGCTGGTCATCGCCGAGAGAATCGATACCTTCAGGCTCAATAACAAGCCCTGGCCTGGCGATATTTACGGTTCCGGTTATGTAAAGATACCGGTCGTGCTTCAGGACGGCGGGAATAAGATATTGGTGAAACTAAGCAGAGGCGAGCAATTCACCTTCAAGATTATTCCAGCCGAGGCGGCGGTTATGGTTTTGACCGGCGATGCAACGGTTCCCGATGCTGTGGTCGGAAAGCTGCTCAAACAATGGGCTGGCGTCAGCGTAGCCAACACTACCACCAAAACCTTGAAAAATATCAAGCTTTCTCTCGGCGACGGGCAAGTCTTCTTAAAACAAGAAGTCGGCATTGCCGAGATGGCGCCGCTTTCAATAAGGAAAGTTCCTATTCCGATTGAAAGCAGGGCTGCAATCACAAAGCAAAGTGAAGAAAAAACCATTTCTGTGCCGGTCATGGTTAGCGTTGACCACATTTCGCACGCTGACCAAATCAAGCTTCGCCTAAGAAATCAAATTCAGGCTTATAAAACGACATTCCTCTCCAGAATCGACGGTTCTGTTCAATACTTTGCAGTGCTGCCGCCCAAGAATTACGACCCCAATAAGACATATGCTTTAATTCTCAGCCTGCATGGAGCAGGAGTCGAGGCCAGCGGACAAGCTGACGCCTACAGGGCAAAAGATTGGGCCTTTGTCGTCTGCCCGACCAACCGTAAGCCCTTCGGCTTTGACTGGCAGGATTGGGGGCGGCTGGATTGCCTTGAAGTCTTATCTGAGGCCAAGTCGCTCTTTCCGATTGATAACAACAGAATTTATCTCACCGGCCACTCCATGGGAGGCCACGGAACCTGGCACATCGGGCTTTACCATCCAGACCTGTTTGCCGCTATGGCTCCCTCTGCTGGCTGGACAAGCTTCCAGCTTTATGTTCCTTATTTTCTGAGAAAGAGCGACATCTTCGGACACCCCAGCCTGCTTGCCATCAGAGATATGGGCCTGCGAGAGGAAAGGCTGCTGAACTTTGTGGAGAATGCTTTGAACCTCCCTACCTACATCTTGCAGGGCGGGGCGGATGACAACGTGCCGCCTGTTCACGCTAGATTTTTTTCGAGCGCCCTGAAAAAATTGGGCTACAAAGCTCTTTATAGGGAGGTTGAAGGGATGGGACACTGGTGGGACAACAAAGAGACTGAGGGTATCGACTGTGTCGATTCGGATGAGCTTCTCGAATTTCTGAAAAACCAAGTAAGGAATCCTAATCCCAGGCATATCATCTTCAAGACAACGGATGTCGGACTAAACAACAAGAATGGCTGGGTAGAAATTGACGAGCCTGAGCGCCTCTACGATGATTCTGTCATCGATGCCGAAATCAAAGACAAGACGATTACGGTCAAGACAGAAAATATCGCAAAGTTCACAGTTCATCTTTCTTCAGAATTGATTTCTCCAGGAGAAATCAATTTAAGAATCAACGGTCAGGAATTAAGGTTCAGCTTATCCGTAAAAGAGTCTTTGACCTTTCGCAAGGAAGCCCGTCAATTTCAGCTCAAAAAATCAAGCAAAAAGAAACTGCATCAGAGAGCTTTAAAGACAGAAAATATTAATAAGTCCCCATCTTTTTTTGGGCCGATAAAGAAAGCCTATTTTTCACCTTTTATCTTAGTCTATGGAACCCGGGGAGATTCTGAATCGACGGAAATAAACCTGCATCATGCCCGGATCGAGGCGCAGAATTGGTGGTGGAGAGGAAATGGGTCTGTCGAAATTATACCCGACATCGAAGTCAACTCCGAAACTCTCGGCCGCTGCAATCTGATCCTTCTTGGCGGCCCGGAGACGAATGCCGCAACAGCAAGGATAAAGAAAGACCTGCCAATTTCAATCAAGAACAATAGGCTTGTTTTTAATGGCATGGAAATCGAGAAAGATGATGTCGCTTTTCAATTGATCTATCCCAATCCCCTGAACCGGGAGAAATATGTCGTGGTCAAAGGAGGAACGAGTCCTAAGGGCGAGGAGCTGGCCGGCCTCTTCAATGTAATCTATTCCGGCGCCGGCCTGCCTGATTTCATCGTCTACGACGAAGCGGTAAAAGAAAAAGGCTGGGGAGCTGTTCTTGCCGCAGGATTTTTTGACTTGAATTGGAAGTTTGATAACAGCCTTGCCTATCTGAAAAAGTCAAACTGAATTTGGCTAAGAGGAATGCCGAGGGCCGGAATCGAACCGGCACGCTTGTTACCAAGCGAGGGATTTTAAGTCCCTTGCGTCTACCACTTCCGCCACCCCGGCATTATTCCTTATTTCCATGCGCTTAGATATTCAAGTCTGTTTTTCATATCTTCGGATGAAAGCGCAAAATATAATTTCATAAATCTACGAAGAATAATTTCGACTGGAAACTGGTCGGATAAAATAATGCCAGCGTGTTCTCGATTTTCTGCCATTTAGCATAATGGAGCTTTGCAAAATCTCTTTTATTATAGGTAAAAAACGTTCTTTTTGATTCAATTGCGAACTGAAGTTGATGAAATCGCTTAATCCTACATTCCCAGCTTTAAAAGTCGTCAGAACATCAACTCCACGAGCTCTCAGCGCATCTGCCAGCGCTACCTGGATATTTTCATCAAGATAGAGGCGAATTCTGGACACTTAATATTTGCCTGCAGGATATTTCTTTGAAACCTTCGACTCTTGATTCTTAGCTATTTCACGATTGATGAGATCTTTATGGTCAAAATAGAACGCAAGCGCATCGAAAATTTGAGCGAGACCCAGATGCGGCAATTCTCGCTTAATTTCTTCGGCATTCAATCCCATCAAACAATAACCAGCAATGTTGGCGACAGAGATTCTTGTCCCTTTTATGATTGGACTCCCTCCACAAATCGCCTTATTACTCGTAATGTGAAAGTGGCCTGATTCTTTTATGGCAGGTACACTTTTCATGAAAAAATCCTTTTTTAAATTTATATTAAAGCCCAATATTCTGGGAAACATTTTTCATTGATTTAAGACAAATACTAATAAAATCCTCAAGTGACATATTTAGGAGTTCTTCACATTTTTTAATTATCTCTCTTTTTGCACCTTTGGCAAAGTGTCCTTC
>CAZGMN010000189.1:0-6547 GCA_964526905.1 uncultured Eubacteriales bacterium | reverse complement strand
CCAGTACATAAGCCCTAAGTTTATCAAACAATCGACTTCCTTCTGTTTATTTCCAACTTTTCTTGCAAGATTCAATGCTTTCGAAAAAAAATCAATGGCTTGCTCGAAGTTGCCTTCTCTCTTCTGTATCTCTCCAGAATTAACCAATGATTCGTAAATCAGATATAAATCAGATTTTTTATCTAGAATGCCCGCTTGGCTGTTTATGAAGGTTAATAGAAGATAAATTAAAAAAAAACGGTTTTTTTTGGCAGGAAATATGTCAGTAACTTCCTCATCTCTCAGTGTCAGAAATATATAAACAAAGCCTCGCCATGTCAACAAAAATTATGGCGTTACCACAATAGCCGAATTACCTGACCTTTTTACTACATATTTCAAAATTTAATCTTTCATTGATTTTTTGTTGGCAATTCACTAACATCTTATTCTAATAAATCCAAGGGGAAAGACGGATGAAAAATGCGATTTTTCTCATTTTCATTCTTACAACTTTTGCCTTGACCTCCCTCTCAGGAGAAGAAAGACCGAGGCTGAGAGAATTCGGCATAGAAACAGGAGTGCTGAAACCAGGTGAGTTGAACGCCATCACCGATGTCGCCGGCGTAAAAGTCGGACATGTAACCCTTATCATCGGAGATAATATCCGCACAGGAGTGACAGCCATCCTTCCCCATGAAGGGAACATCTTCCAGGAAAAAGTCCCGGCTGCTGTTTATGTTGGCAATGCTTTTGGCAAGCTGATGGGCTCCACCCAGATAGAAGAGCTCGGAAACCTGGAAACGCCCATCATCCTGACTAACACCCTGAGCGTGCCTACTGCGGCTGATGCCCTCATCGACTATATCCTTTCGCTCCCCGGAAATGAAAGAGTGAGCTCGGTTAATCCTGTGGTGGGAGAGACAAACGACGGCTTTCTGAACGATATCAGAGGGCGCCACGTCAAGAAGGAGCACGTGATAGAAGCTATAAATAAAGCCCAATCAGGACAGGTTGAGGAAGGAGCAGTGGGCGCAGGCACAGGAACAATCTGCTTCGGATATAAAGGAGGGATAGGGACCTCATCTCGCAAGCTTCCAGATTCAAGGGGAGGCTGCACGGTCGGCGTCCTGGTCCAGACAAATCACGGAGGAGTGCTGCAGATAAACGGCTATCCGGTCGGAATCCGCCTCGGCAGGCGCGTTATCGAGGACTCTCCTGAAGATTCTCCCTCAGGCTCGTGCATGGTCATTGTCGCCACCGACGCTCCGCTCGACAGCCGCAACTTGAAGCGCCTGGCAAAGCGCGCCCTGCTCGGCATCGCCCGCAGCGGCGGCTTCTATTCAAACTCAAGCGGCGATTACGCCATCGCCTTCTCCACGGCGCCGGGACTGAGAATTCTCCAGAACTCATCCTCCCCCACCCAGAAAATCGAAATCCTTCAGAACAGCCGGATGTCACCTCTTTTCATGGCAGCCGCCGAAGCCGCCGAAGAAGCAATCCTCAATTCTCTCTTCAAGGCTCAATCCATGCAGGGACAGAACGGCCGCAAAGTCGAAGCCCTTCCTCTGGATAAACTGAAAAAAATCATGGAGGAGGCGCCGAAAAGATGAAAAAGACAATTGGAATACTGGGAGGAATGGGGCCGGAAGCCACGTCCTTCTTTTTTAACCAGATCATCAAAAGGACAAAAGCCGCTGAGGACCAGGAGCACATAAAAACCATCCTCTACTGCAATCCCGCAATTCCGCCGAGGACAGACGCCATACTCAGCAAAGGCGCGAGCCCTCTGCCGTATCTTCTCGAAGGGGTCAGGATGCTCAGGCAGGCAGGAGCGGATTTTATCGTCATGCCCTGCGTCACAGCCCATTATTACTACAACGAGATCATGGCTCAGGAAAAAGTCTCGTTCCTTAACCTTCTCGACGAGACCCTTCTTTACACTCTGAAAAAATTTCCAGGCATAAAAAAAGTGGGACTCATCGGCAGCACGGGCACCCTGAAGTCGAGGCTCTTTGACGACGTCTTTGCCAAAGAAGGAATAGAAGTCATTGCGCCGGACGAAAGCGGGCAGGAACAGGTGATGGAAGCGATTTTCGGGAAGCAGGGAATAAAAGCTGGGATTACTTTCGGCAGCCCCAAGGAAACTATTCTCCAAATAGCCAACGACCTCATCAAGAGAGGGGCGGAAGCCATCATCGCCGGCTGCACAGAAGTTCCCCTTGTCCTCAACGAAGATGACATTCCTGTTCCCCTAATTGACCCATTGCAAATTCTTGCCGAAGTCAGCATCGTGAAAGCGGGCTACGAATTAAGAGAGATACAGAAAACAAGGAGGAAGGAATGAAGCTCAATAAAAGCTCTCTCCAAATTTTTCTTGTGGCCGCGTTGACTGTCTTTGTTTTTTGCTTTGCTCTAAGCTGCAAGGCCAAAAAAGAGGAGGCGTCCAAAATGGCACAACTCGTCAAGCTTCCGGATATCAAACAGCGCCTGGCTAAATATGCGCCCACAGAGATTAGCTTTGACCCGAGTTTGCTGAACGGAGAGCAGAAAAAAGTTCTCGAAAAGCTTGTCATAGCCGCAAAGCACATGGACAATATCTTCTGGAAGCAGGCTTTTCCTGGAGGCCTGGCCATCAAGGAACAGCTTGAGAAATCCAGCGACGCGGCCGACAAGGACTATCTCCGCTTTCTTGACATTAACTTCGGGCCTTTCGACCGTCAGGACGAAAATAGGCCTTTTATCGGCACGGCGGCCAAGCCGGCCGGCGCAGGCTTCTACCCGCCTGACCTGACGAAGCAGGAATTCCAGGACTACATCGCCAAGCATCCTGAGCTCAAAGAGCAGTTCGAAAGCCCTTACACGGTTATCAAGAGGAAGGACGGGGAGCTTGTCGCTGTTCCCTATAACGAGGAATACAGGGAGGAGCTGGAGCCTGCAGCCCGCTATCTGAAGGAAGCTGCGGAGATAACTTCAAATCCATCGCTCAAAAAATACCTCTCGCAGCGGGCTGAAGACCTGCTGCGCAACGATTATTACCAGAGCGACTGTCTCTGGATCGACCTCAAAGACAATTTGGAGGAAATCGTCATCGGCCCCTTTGAAGTCTACGAGGACAACCTGAACGGGCTCAAGGCTTCCTACGAGAGCTTCGTCTATATCAACGACCAGGAGGAGATGAAAAAGATAAAAGGCTATCTCAGCTTCTTAGGCGAGATGCAGAAAAAGCTTCCGGTGGAGCAGAAGTACAAGGATGCGGAGGTTGGGGGCCTCCAATCGCCTCTTAATGTCGTCATTGAAGTTTTCACCGCGGGCGACACCAAGGCAGGGATTCAGACCTCTGCCTTTGTCCTTCCCAACGACGAGAAGGTCAGGGCTGAAAAGGGGACAAAAAAAGTCTTTCTCAAGAACATGATGGAAGCCAAGTTCAATAAATCTCTTATTCCCATCTCCAAGCGCGTGCTCAATGAGGAAGATGCCGGGCTTGTCTCCTTCTACGCCTATTTCAACGAGACCATCCTCCATGAAATCGCCCACGCCCTCGGCGTCAATTTCATCACTCTTCCTGATGGAACGAAGACAACTGTCAAAAAGGCTTTAAGAGAGCATAACTCGGCGATAGAAGAAGCAAAAGCTGATATTGTCGGGCTTTACAACATCCACCTCCTGATGGAAAAAGGCTGGATTCCTCCTGACAAGGAAAAGGAGATTTACACGACTTTCCTTGCCGGATTTTTCAGGGCCATGAGGTTCGGAGTGAAAGAGGCCCACGGCCTGGCGACTCTTATCGAGTTTAACTTCATGAGGGAGAATGGCGCTCTTCTCTACGATGCCCAAGCGGAGAAATTCAGCGTCAATATGAATAAAATGAAGGAGGCTGTGAAGGAGCTGGCGGCAAAGCTTCTCATCTTAGAAGGCGACGGAAATTATGATAACGCCGCCCGCTTCATCGAGCACTACGGACAGATGGATGAAATCACGAAGAAAATGATTGACAAACTCGCCGACATTCCGGTCGATATCGAGCCGATTTTCACTTTTAAGTTTTAGATTCTGTTGACGCTACGATGCATCTTTAAAGAATTTCTTGATTAAATAATATATTCATAATGAAAAAGAGGAGGCTGGCTAATGCTTAAAAAATGCTTTATTTCTATCTCAATTATTTTTTTAGCCGCATTTTTCTTGGGCGGTGGGCAAGCGACAAAAGCAAAGCTCAAAGTTTATATCTCTGTTGACATGGAAGGGATTGCAGGAATCGTGAGCGGCGACCAGACTTCGCCGGACGGAAAGGATTATGGATTAACAAGAAGATGGATGACAGAGGAAACCAATGCCGCCATTCAGGCCGCGCTGGATGCCGGCGCGACAGAGATTGTGGCCAACGACTCTCACGGAGGAATGAAGAACTTAATCGCCGGAGAAATAAACCCTGCCGCTTACCTGATCACGGGCACTCCGAAGCCGTTGAGCATGATGCAGGGGATTGATGAGAGTTTTGATGCCGTGATATTCATCGGCTATCACGCCCAGGCCGGCTCAAAGGACGGAGTCCTGGACCATACCTATTCAGGAAGCTCGATTTACTCCCTAAAAATCAACGGAGTGGAGATGGGCGAGTATGGTTTCAATGCGGCGATCGCCGGCTATTATGGAGTCCCTGTTGTTCTGATTGCCGGGGACGAGGAAGTCTGCAGGCAGGCCAAAAAGCTTCTGGGGGAAAACCTTGAAACTGCGCCGGTAAAGGAAGGCATCGGCAGGTATGCAGCCAAGACTCTGGTGCCGGCAAAAGCCCAGGAGCTCATAAGGCAAAAGACAAAAGCCGCCCTGGAAAAAAGAAGCCAGATGAAGCCGTTCAAGGTTACATCACCGGTAAAATTTGATATTGATTTTCTTTACAGCTACCAGGCGGCCGCAGCCGAGGCAATTCCAGGCGTGAAAAGGACTGGGCCGAGGAGCGTATCCTTTGTTCAGGACGACTTCATCCAGGGGTTCAAGCTGTTCAGGGCGCTTGTCTCCTTGGCGAGGCCCGATTGAAAGATTGTTATACTTTTTCCTCGGTTTCCGCTCTTGGTAGCTCGACTTGACAAAACAAAAAAAATACATATAATAAAAATAATCTTTTTGATTTTGCATAATAAAAGGAAAGGGAGGTAAAAATGCAAAAGTGGGTCAAATTACTTTTTATTAGTTCCATGATTTTAATTTTACTGGGATTTTTTATTTGGAACAAATTATTCAATCCCAATCTCTACGCTGCCTCAAGCTTACTTGAAATAGTTGAGTATTGGTCTCCTGTCATTTATCAATCTGCAGAGGGAATGGAGGATTATATTACAAATTTTGATTTTGATAACAATTACATTGCAAATGATAATTGGGAGGACTGGGAGTGTTATCCTCGCCTAGCTTATGTATATTACTCAATTATCGAATCAACAAATTATTATTTTATAAATTATAATTTCTTTCATCCCAGAGACCCAGGAAATCCTGCCTATGGCAATGCATATGCTCATGAGAATGATTTTGAAGGATGTCGATTTGTAATTGAAAAAGATGGCTCACAATGGGGTAAGCTCCTTTAGATAGAAACAATAGCTCATTATTTCAAGGAAATTTATATGTATAACCTTGAATTCGAGGATACTCATCCAATCGTTTATGTCTGTCCTTATAAACATGCAGTTTATGGAAAAAATTATGCTACTCAACAATTTGATTGCGACTACTTAGGTCCAAACTGCCGAATCTTTCCAAGCAAGAAAGGCACGGGGGTTATATATCGATATAAAGGAATAGCAGAGGAACCTCAAGATATAAATGATAGAGATGTCAGTTACGATTTAATTGATTTAAAAGACACAATATGGGCAAGAAGATTTGATCGAGATACTATGGACGGTTGTGGCAATTTTATAAAACATGCCATAAAACTGAGCCAGGATCCTAATAGCTGTGGCCTTATCATACAATATGCGCAATTTGGCGAAAAATTTGATGGAGACAACGGCCAATTTGATGCCGCAACACCTCCTTGGAATTATGAATTTGACAGCGGAGGTAAATGGTTTATAGAACCTTTACTTGGCTATGCCAAACCCGACGGTCGTTCTTGGAAGTGCGCAGGAGAGAAATATATTTATAACCCGTACTTAAATTCTTCGAGTGGCTGCCCAGAATCTGATCTTTTAATTATTTTTGGCCTAGACACATTAAAAAGCGTAGATAAAAACAATATCAACCCCGGCGATTCTGTGACCTATACCTATCAAATTAAAAATGTAGGGATATATCCGGCAAAAAACATCTGCCTCAATGATGATAAGCTAGGCAATATTGAAAATAAATCAATTTTAGACCCGAATCAAACTTGGACAATTCAAAATACAACAACATTAAATCAGACAACAAGCAATCAGGCGATAGTGACTTGCAATTTCTATGTTCAATGTAAAGAGTATTATAGAACATATTTCTCAAACAGAGTGACAGTTAATGTTGGATATACTCCCCCACCTGAGCCGCCCGAAGAGCCGGGACCTCCCGAACCCCCAGAACCTATACC
>CAZGMN010000188.1:0-6552 GCA_964526905.1 uncultured Eubacteriales bacterium | reverse complement strand
AGTAAGGGAAGATGATTGTGACCAGGTTATTCATCTCTTCAAAGCCGAATAAGACAAGAAGAATCAAATACCAGTCGCGGACAAAATGAAGGAATCTTGAAGCTTTCCTTCTCGAGAGTTCAATGACGAACAGAAGGGCAGTGATAATGAAGGCGTGAATGACTATGTAAACCCACCATAATTTCAGATTTTTATGGAAAATGAGAATGAATAGGCTGAGGAGAGTAAAATAGGCGAACGATGTGATATCAACCAGCTTGAATTGTCTCAGACGCGCGCCCATTATAAAAAATTTTTTATATTCGAAAACACCCTAAATTTCGTGATGATCATGAAATTGCAGCGGGCGATTTTGTCACGGAATTTAGAATAAATCTTTATATTCCAAATTCTTAACATTTGCAAATATTTCTTGTTTTTTCCATTTTGTTTACTATAAAAGGGGACTGTCCCCTTTTTATTTGACTCGGTTTTTTTCATGTGATATAAGCTCAAGGAAATGTCCAGAGGGCAGAGGGATTTAATCTTTTTAAGAACGCCCGAAATCCATCCAGATACATTTCTTCTCATGGAGGAAGGAATCGATGAGATTTCTAACGATTGATTGGATTGTCGTCGGGCTTTACTTCACGGTTCTTTTGGGAATCGCCTGGTGGTCGATGAAACAAAAGCAGCGCTCCGCGGTCGATTATTTCCTCGCCAGCCGCCATATCGGCTGGTTTGTGATTGGCGCCTCGATCTTCGCCTCGAACATCGGTGCAGAGCACATCGTAGGGCTTGCCGGCACAGCGGCCAAGTCAGGCGTGGTGATGGGACACTACGAGCTTCATTCCTGGCTCGTCCTTGTTTTAGGCTGGGTCTTTGTCCCTTTTTATATGCGGAGCAAAGTCTTCACCATGCCCGAGTTCCTCGAGCGCCGCTATTCTCCCCAAGCCCGTTGGTTCCTATCGCTTATCTCATTGGTCAGTTATGTCGTGACCAAGGTCTGCGTCAACGTCTACGCCGGCGCAGTCGTCTTCCAGACGCTCCTCGGCATCGATTTCTGGACAGGCGCGCTTTTCATTTTGCTCTTTACAGGAATTTACACCGTGCTCGGAGGCTTGCGGGCTGTTGTCTACACCGAGGCACTCCAGACCATTGTTCTTGTCCTCGGCTCAATTACAGTCACCGTGGCCGCGCTGATAAAAATCGGAGGCTGGAACGAGCTTTACGCTGTGGCAGGCTCGGACCACTTCAACCTCTTTCTGCCGGCCAACCATCCTGATTTCCCCTGGCCGGGCATGGTCTTTGCCCCACCCATCGTCGGCCTCTGGTACTGGTGCACAGACCAGTACATTGTTCAGCGCGCCCTGGCTGCCAAGAGCGAGGCACAGGCAAGGCGGGGAAGCATTTGGGCTTCTTATCTGAAGCTCCTGCCTTTTTATATCTTTATCCTTCCTGGAGTCATGGCTTTTGCCCTGGCCAAGGCCGGAAAGCTCAGCCTGGCCTCAGCAGACCAAGCTTTCCCGACTCTGGTCATGACTCTTATCCCCACAGGTCTCAAGGGCCTTGTCGCCGGAGGACTGCTGGCTGCCTTGATGAGCTCTCTGGCCTCAGTCTTTAATTCCTGCTCGACGCTGTTTACCATGGATATCTACAAAAAGGTCAGGCCTCAAACTCCGGAGAAAAAGCTCGTTCTCATCGGCCGGATTGCCACAGGAGTTGTTGTCGTCTCAGGGGTCATCTGGATTCCTTTGATGAAGCACATTTCCGGGGAGCTGTACCACTACCTCCAGAGCGTCCAGGCTTATATCGCCCCTCCGATTGCCGCGGTATTTCTTCTTGGAATTTTTTACAAGCGGATCAATGCCAAGGGAGCCCTGACCGTGCTCGTCGGCGGATTTTCGGTAGGCATGCTCAGGCTCGTGGCTGAGCTCAACAAAGACTCGCTTTCAGGCTGGCTGCACTGGTTCGCCACGGTCAATTTCCTTTACTTTGCCATCTTCTTATTCCTGGGATGCATCCTGGTGATGATTGTCGTCAGCTGGCTGACAGCCGGGCCCTCTTATGAAAAAATCCAGGGGCTGACCTATGCCACGACTGTGGCTGCCGATAAAGCTGCCTCACGGGCAAGCTGGAATTATAAGGACCTCATCCTCTCTCTGGTCGTCGTCGGTGTCATCGCCTTCACTCTGATTTACTTCACCGGATAAGCTTACCTTTTAGCTTTGCAGAATAAGACATAATCAGATTGTCTATTCATGAGTCATAAGCTCGGAACCCATATTTTCTTTGATGTGACCAATTCCATATCACCTGGGAGATGGAGTTGTTCTTTAGTTTTTGTATAAAAGATAAGGCCTCTATAACTCGTGAGATACTTATAAACTGAACCCAAGAACCTTTCTTCTGCAGTCACAACCAAAGGCCTCTCCGTTTTATTAAGAATTGAGAGAAAATCTTGGGGTCGAACATGGACTACGGCGCCGGACGCTTTGATGGCATGGGCGGTGACAGCCGCAGCAGCGACATAAGCTCCATCGCTCATCGGACTTTACCTCCTTCTCGCCCTCCTTGTTTTGAGTTGAATTGGGCGAAGATATGGATAGAACATATCACTGCTTATAAACTCAAGTCAAAGAAGCACACGAGCGTTCGCCCGCCTGACAGCTCCCTTTTATCCTGAGCTATCCTCTTTCACGATTAATTGTCTTTTTCCTGTCAGTGATTTACAGTTTTATGTGACACATAAAGGTCTTCGGTCAAAGAATGAAGTGATTTGGAAAAGATTTATACCAAAGTGAAAAAAATGGCAAAAATTTTTGACCAATGTCTGTTTCTTGTTGATTCAATGCGCGAGTTTGAATAGAAAAGTGCGATGCTATATAATACAAGTAAAAAATAAAGGCAATATAGAGGTAAGAAAATGAAGAGACAGTATAATGTTGTTATAGAGCAAGACGAGGATGGGTATTATGTCGGGATTGTCCCAGAACTTCCGGGTTGTCACACTCAGGCGAAGAGTCTTGATGAGCTTCGCAAGAGAATTAAAGAAGCCATTGAATTATATCTTGAAGTTGAGAAAAGTGCCCCTAAAGAATTAAATTTTATCGGGATCCAAAAAGTTGAGGTTCAAGCCTAATGAGGCTTAAGCCTTTGCCAAGTCGAAAAGTCATAAGGGCTTTAGAAATATTCTAACCTGAAGTCATGAAATTCTTCGTCGGCGTAACAGATAATCAATGGTTTGATTACCTGCGCCAGCTCAAAGACCGAAAGCCCGAAATTCTTGACGAAGTTAATTTCTGGCAGCCATCAAGTGTTTCCATTTTTCAAGTTCTTAAGCAAGGCGAAATTTTCTTATTTAAATTGCACAGCCCATATGATTTTATCGTAGGGGGTGGCGTATTCGCTTACTCAACAATTCTTCCCATTAGCCTCGCTTGGGATGCCTTCGGAGTAAAAAATGGAGCTGAAACCTTTGAAAAAATGAGGCAATTAATCATCCATCATCGCCATACCACTAACAATCGCCAGGAGGATTTTAACATAGGATGTCTCCTATTGACTCAGCCTTTTTTTCTCGATAAATCAGAGTGGTTCCTTGTTCCTGAATGGAAGTCGCCGATCGTCAGAGGCAAAAGATATGATTTGAACTCGGAGGCAGGGAAGTTCATTTGGGAAAATCTTTCCCAAGTTTGGGAAAAAAATAAGATATTCAATCTAGATAAAGAAGCAAAAAGAATAACTGAAGAACATGCGAGATATGGCAAGGAAACAACCATTAAGCCCAGAATAGGTCAGGGCATATTTAGGGTCGAAGTTACGGACGCTTATAAACGAACTTGTGCAATAACTCTAGAACGAGCCCTTCCCGTCCTTGAAGCGTCTCATATAAAATCATATGCCGATGGTGGCCCAAATGAAGTGAATAATGGCCTACTTCTTCGAATCGATATGCATAAACTTTTTGACAGAGGTTATTTAACAGTTACACCTAAGCTAGTTATTGAAGTCAGCCGTCGTATAAAAGAAGAATTTGACAACGGCAAATATTATTTCGCCTTTCATGGCAAAAAAATATATCTGCCTCAGCGATTTATCGACCAGCCATCGCCTGATTTTCTTACTTGGCATAATGAGAAAAAATTTAAAGGTTAAAATTTAAATCAACTAATTATAGAAGGTTGAAGTGCCAACTGGGAGCATAAAATTAATAGAAAGCGTTTCCTCTCCTAAATGAAGAAAATTATTAGATATCTGAGGATTGCTAAAAATATTAGTTACTTAAAAAGGAGGTTTAGAATGCAAATGAGAGAATTGAAAAGAGAGCTTAGGGATGTATTAGATGAAATAGAGACTTGGCATGGAACGAAAAAACTTGTGCCTAAGTATGAAGTCAGAAGAAGAGAAGTAGTTTTATGGAAGCAAGCCATTATATATAAAATAATTGATTCGAAAAGAAGCAGAGATTTACAAATTGAAGCTTTTAATACTGAGCTTTTATTTTGTATCAATTCTTATCTCAGCTTATGTAAAATTGGAATTTAAACGCAGCGATAGATAAAGTTTATCTTTTCTATTCTATCCCGAAAATCCTTGGAGCTTAATCTAATAGAAATTTGATTAAGAGCTCTAAACAATTTTCTTGTCCAATCTGTGGGTGTAAGCAGTTGGAAACAGGCGAAGATCTTTCAGTCTGAACAAGACTATGTGCTTTATCAGAAGTCAGAGTGTAATTTTTCTCATAGAAGACATATATATTCCTGCCATTGCCATCTTCGGCCTTAAAGAGAGATAAAGAAACAGCAAATACTAAATTAGACATCGCGTCTGGCCTTTTTTGACATTGGATTTTTGATGTGCTATAAAATTTTGACTTGATTCGGGATAGAAAAAAAGTTTTTATGAATCATTCTTAATACCGTGCTAAAATATCTATAAATTTGTTTTCATCGATTATCCATCTCGGAGAAGGAGGTGAAAGAAGATGCTAAGCGGTGCGTTCACGCTTTTGATGACACCTTTTAATAAAAACATGGCACTTGACGAAGAAGGATTGAGGACTCTGGTGCGAATGCAGGTCAAAGCCAAAGTCCATGGTTTGGCTCCTTTGGGAGTGACAGGGGAAAGCCCGCTTCTCTCCGAAGAAGAGGTGAAGAGGGTTGTCGAGATTGTTGTCGAGGAAGCCAATGGCAAATGCTTGGTCGCTCCAGACACCTGCACCAACAACCTGGACCAGACTATCCGACGCGTCAAACTTTATGCCGACCTTGGATGCGACTATGCTGTCGTCTTCGCCCCTTACCTTGTCAAGCCCACTCAAGCTGGCATCATCGAATTTTATGAAGCAGTGGCCAAAAGCTCTAAAATCCCGATCATCATCCACAATTCCCCGGACAGAGTTGGAGTCAATATCGAGCCCAAGACGTATGCCAGGCTGATCGAGAACAAAAATATCATCGCCACCAAAGACGGAAAAAAGGAGATGGACCATCTGGCCAAGATTTTATACCTTGCCAGAGGGAAGCAGTTTAGCGTTTTCACCGGGAAGGACACGACCGCTTTTCCTTTGATGTCTTTTGGCGGGAGCGGAGTTTTTGCGGTGGCCGGGAACATTGTTCCGGAAGTAATGCGGGATTTGGTGGATTACTGCCTGGCCGGCGAGTTTGATAAAGCGAGAGAGATTCATTACGCCTACTACGACCTCTTCGAGGCCCTGAGGCTGGAGACAAATCCGATGGCAGTCAAGGAGGCGCTGGCGCTGATGGGCTTGCCCGGAGGAGGATTGAGATTGCCATTGACCGGGCTCAGCGAGTCAAACAGAGAAGTCCTCAAAAGACTCCTCAAAGAAAGGAAGTTGATTTGAGCGATATCATCCTGCAAGCGCCGGCGACGATAGCCAACTTTGGGCCTGGCTTTGACATTTTTGCCCTGGCCTTGAAAGAGCCTTTCGACGTTTTAAAGATTGGCCTGAATAGCTCCAATTCCATCAGGGTCAAAGTCACGGGCAGGGATGAGAGCCTCCCCACAGAACCTGACAGGAATACTGCAGGCTTGGCCGCGATTCATTTCTTCAAGAAAGTTAAGGCAACTGCCGGCGCGGATATAGAGATCGTGAAAAGAATGACGACATGCGCCGGCCTGGGTTCGTCGGCGGCATCGGCTGCGGCCAGTGTTTACGGCTTGAACAAACTTCTGCACTCCAGACTGGCCGATAATGAAATCATCGAGATAGCGCGCCACGGCGAGATTGCCTCAGGAGGAACTCCCCATGCCGACAATGTCGCCGGCTGCCTTCTTGGAGGCTTTGTTTTTGTGCGAAGTTATCATCCGCTGGATGTGGTCAAGATTGAAGCGCCGAAAATCCCGATTGTCATCTGCGTGCTCAAGAAGCCTCGGACGACAACCAGAGGATTGATTCCTGGCAGCTTCAGCCTGGCAGAGATGAAGGAGCAGATGTCTCTCTGTTCCTTTTTAATCCACGCCGTCCTGAGTGGAGACTTGAAGGCCATAGGCCGGGCGATCAGCAAAGACAATATCTCAGAGCCGGTGAGGTCGAGGTTTATTCCTGGA
>CAZGMN010000187.1:0-6562 GCA_964526905.1 uncultured Eubacteriales bacterium | reverse complement strand
GAAAATAATTGAATGAGCACGGACTGTCAAGCTTTGCTCGGCTTAAATCCTCTGAGAATCAAGAAATATCTCCATTCTTTGACATTCCTCTTGATTTAGATAAAATATCTATTCCTTGAGAAGCAAAATCAAAAGAATAAGCTCAGGACCGCCAGGAGAGATTCAATTTAAGAGATGATCATTAAGAAAATAGAGCTTCAGGGATTCAAATCCTTCCCAGAAAGAACAAAAATCCTTTTCCATCCGGGGATAACTTCTATCGTCGGGCCCAACGGCACGGGAAAAAGCAATATCGTCGATGCCCTTCTCTGGGTTCTGGGCGGGCAGAGGATGAAATCCCAGAGAGCAGAAAGGAGCGGAGATGTCATCTTCAACGGAAACGCCAAGAAAACTCCGCTGGGGATGGCTGATGTCACTCTATTCCTGAAGGATGATGAAGAGGAGCTCGCCATCAACCACCGTCTTTTCCGCTCGGGTGAGAGCGAATACAGGCTCAACGGCAAACTGGCCAGGCTGAAGGAAATCCAGGATTCGCTCTGGAAAAGAGACATCGCCGAAAAAGAATATTTTGTTATCGAACAGGGCCAGATCGGACTTTTCCTCAACTCCAAGGCCTCAGAGAAAAGGCTCTACCTGGAAGAAGCGGCCGGCACAGCCTTCTACAAGGATAAGAAAAAACAGGCCCAGAGCAAACTTGAGGACAGCGAACAAAATTTGATACGCCTTGAAGACATCATTGCCGAAGTCTCCAGGGCCAAGAATTCTCTCGCCAGGCAGGCCGGGGCAGCAATCAGGTACAAAAAATTGAGAGAGAAGATTCGCCAGCTCAAGTCCTTGCATTACCGGAAAAAAATCGCCCTCCTTGAAAAAAATCTTCATGAAACCATACAGCACTTCGAGGACTGCCAGAATCAGGAGACGTCTTCGGTCTCTCGCTTGAAAACAGAAGAGAAGGACTTGGGGAAGAAACGAGCGGAACTCTGGAATCTGGAAAAATTAATCAAGGACTTTGAGAAGAGCTTGCTCTCCCAAAAATCTCAACTTGGCCGGCTGGAAACAGAAAAAGAAAAAGAGGAAAAGAGAATCGAGTTTTTTGCCGAGAATAAGAAAAGGGCCTCTGAGACAACGGAAGAGATCAAAGCAGAGATTTCACAGCTCGAAAAAAACACAACAGAAGCTGCGGAAAATCTTGAGACCCTCAGCGAGCGACTCAGAGAGAAACAAAAGGAGCTCACGCAAGCTGAAGAGTCGAGCCAAGCCTCCCAGGCGAAGCTCCTGACCTGGGTCGATAAAATCAAAACATTGAGGAGCGAATATTTCGAGAAAATTTCCGAACATACAGAAACGAAAAATGAAGGAGTCAAATTAGAGAAAGAAAAAGAGCTCATCCTTCGCCAGAAAGAGAAGCTCGAGCGCCAGCTTCAAGAAGGGCAAAACCTGCTCCAAGAGAAAGAGAAAGAATTGGAGAGACAAAAAGACGAGCTTATCCGCACTCAAGAGCTTAAAGCGGAGAAGGAAAAGACAGGCGTCTCTCGGCAAAAAATGCTTGATGAAATCCTCGTTTCCTTCGAAAAACTTCAAAACAAAATCTCTGAGATGGAAAGAAGAAAAGACGAAGCCCTTCTTTATCTTCAGGCCTTAGAAAAGCTGGAGAAAGAGGAAAGAGGCACAGCCGTCGGAGGGGATATGCCCGGAGCCATTGGCATCTTGGCTGATTTGATGGAAGCCGATGCAGAACATGCCCCTCTCATCGATCTCATCTGGAAGGAAGAAGCCAAAGCGACTCTCATCCCTGTCCAGGATTACCTGAAAATGGCAGAAAACAAAGAGCTGAAAGGCCATTTCCTCCTTCTCTCTTCTCAAAAAAAAGATGAGCCTTCTGGCGAAATCCTCAAAGATCCTCAAGTCTTGGGGCTTTTCAAGAGTTATCTCCGGCCCAACCCGAAAATCAAAGACCTGCTTGGCCAGCTTCAAGAAGCGGTTATGGTCAAAGATGTCAAGAGTGCTATTCAGCTCTGGCTTCGTTTCCCTTCCTTCAGCTACTTAACCCTTAACGGAGATCTTCTTCTCTCCTCAGGGCTGCTTAAGCTCGGACAGAAAAAAGAGGGAATCTTCACCTTAAGCCAGGAGATAAAAAGATTGAAGGAAAACATTGCCCTTCTCGAAAAAGAGATCGGGCCTTTAAGCCTTGAGCGAAAAGAGAAAACCGAGCAAAATCAAACATTGGAAGAAGAGATCAAGAAAGAAAAAGGCCTTCTCGCCCAATATCAAGAAAAAATTGAAGAGATTGAGAAAGAAATAACCTTCAAACAAAAAGAGAAGGATAATATCAAAGCCCAGCTTGACCTCCTTGAAGACGAGAACAGGATTCTAACACAGGAACAAGAAGCTCTGGACAAAAAGATTGGCGATTTGACCAGAAGAAGAAGAACACTTGAAGAGGAAGAAAAGGCCTTGAAAAATCTGCTGGAAGAAAAAGAAGGGCAGGATTCAACTTTGCAGGAAGAGAACGAGCAAAGAAAAAAATATTTTTTCGAGCTTAAAGGCAGCATCGACCTTCTCCAAGAAAAAATCAATAATCTGAATGACCATCTCCAATCTCAAAGGCAAAGGAAAGAGAGCCTGAAGAGCAAGATCGATTCTCTTCAGGAAGAAATCAAGAACTGTGAGAGGGAACAGTCTCAAAGCAAAGAAAAGATCGTCAGCTTCTCGCAGAAGATAAGAGAGGCCAAAGAGGAAGGGAAGAGATTGGAAACAGAGCTTTCCCTTAAAGAATCAAATCTTCAGCTGCAAAAAAAAGAACTGGAGGAAATGGAGAAAAAGATTGAGGAATCGAGAGAGGAGTGCGAACGAAGGAAAGAAGAGCGGGTGAAATGGGAAATCAGCAAGGCTGAGGGAGAAAGAGATTTTGTCAATCTTGAGGAAAGCTGCTGGCAGGACCTCAAGAAATCCACCAAGGAAGTGAAAGAAGAAATACCTGAAAAAATGATTCTGGAGACAAACGTCGAAGAAAAACTGGCCAAAGCCGAGGAGGACCTTCAAAAGTTCAAATCCGTGAACCTGATGGCCGAGGAAGAATATTTAGCTCAAAAAAAGCGATACGATTTTCTCCTGGCGCAGAAGAAAGACCTACGGGATTCAATCGATGCCACCCGAGAGGCCATCCAAAAGATCGACGAGGAGAGTAAAAGCCAATTCTTGAAAGCCCTGGCTGAGGTCAACACAAACCTTCAGGATATCTTCTCCATCCTGTTCAATGGAGGAAATGCTGAACTCAAACTCGTCGATTCAAGCCAGCCCCTGGAGAGCGGAGTGGAAATTATCGCTCAGCCGCCAGGAAAAAGAGTCCAGAGTCTTTCTCTTCTCTCTGGAGGAGAAAAGACCTTGACCAGCTTAGCCTTTTTCTTCGCCCTCTTTCGCTACAAGCCTACGCCGTTCTGCATCCTGGACGAAGTCGACGCTGCTCTTGACGACGTGAACTTGACCAGATTTCTGGAATTGATGAAAAAGACAAAAAGCCAGACTCAATTCATCATCATCACTCATAATGTCAAGACCATGGAAGTGGCCGATTATATTTACGGAACAACCATGGCCGAACCCAATATCACCAGCCTTTACTCGATAAAACTTGAAAAGAAAGAGGGTAACTCAGCTTAATGTAAAGAGCCATGATTTATAAATCGTAAATATTTCGAGATTGGAGAGAGTGTGTCCCCACATTCAAAACATAATCTGCTCATAGAAGTGGAAAGGCTTTCTTATAAACTTAAATAGGAGGGCTTCATGTCAGTTTATCTCTACATCATTCTTGCCTATCTTCTCGTCTTGACTGGATTTAATTTTTACCGCGCCAAGCGCATAAAGAGCCAGGAAGATTTCATGGTCGCTGGCCGCAAGCTCAACCTGACCATCATGATCTTTACGCTCATCTGCACCTGGATCGGCTCAGGAACGTTTATCGCCGGAGCCGAGTATGCGGCTCGTGCCGGCTGGTCTTCGCTCTGGCTTCCGGCGGGTGCCTGGATCGGCATCGCAGTCATCTATTTCCTGGCTGCCAAGATCCGCACCTTCGGCCAGTACACCATAGGCGATATTCTGGAAGTCCGCTACGGCAAGTTTGCGCGCCTCTTCGGAGCGATCGCCCTGATCATTGCCTTCACCACCATCGTCTCCTATCAGTTCCGGGCAGGGGGCTACATCCTCAACATAGTGACCAACGGCTCTGTATCGGTCGAATTAGGACAGACGATCGCCGCCCTGTTCGTCATCCTCTTCACAGCCCTGGGAGGAATGGTCGCTGTGGCCCACACCGACTTGCCTAACGGCATTATTATTCTCCTCGCCTGCTGCGTGGCTCTACCCTTCATCATCATCTTTGCCGGCGGCGCCCATGCCGCTCCGGCTGCGCTGCCTGCGCAGCACTTCGCTGTTTTTTCGTCTGGCTTCGGCAAATATCCTGCCCTCAAGGCTATCGGCTATTTCCTGGCTACAATGTTCCTCTTGATGGGCGTTCAATCCATGTACCAAAAATTCTACTCCGCCAAGTCGCCGCGCGAGGCCAAACGTGCCGTAGCGCTGTGGATTATCGGGACGGTCCTGGTCGAGACCCTGGTGGTGGGAATCGCCATTTATTCCTCAGCCGCCCACTGGACAGAGGTCAAAGCCTTTGAAATCACCGGGACCGTAAAGAATGAAGTTGCCACAAATAAGCTGCAGGCCACAGAGGCTATGCCCAGAGCGCTTGCCCTTGCTCAAGAGTTAGAGACAAGCGGCAACATTAAGCCCGGCCAAGTGGCTGATTTGACGAAAAAATTGCAAGATGCGTTTGCTGCCGCAGACACACCCCAGAAAGTGGCGGACATCCGCTCAGGAATCGACCCAATCTCGGTTGTGCTCGTCGCGGCCAAAGATATTGGCTCGATGGGTGTCGTCGGCCTTGTCGCTGGGCTGCTGCTCCTTGGCGCAGCCTGTGTTGTCGTCCTCTCAACAGGCATGAACTACCTCCTCTCTCCCTCGACCAATATCATGCGTGATATTTACCAGAGATTTATGAAGTCGGATGCTGACCAGAAGAAATTGGTGGCCCTGCAAAAAGTCTTTATCGTCATCCTGGGAGTATGCGCTTTCCTGATGATTATTATTCCTACTGTCCTTCATTCTCGAATTTCAGTGCTCAAATACGCTTATTTTGCCTACACCATGTACGGCGTTTCCATTACCCCAGCGCTTCTCGCTGCGCTCGCCTGGAAACGAGCTACGCGCTTAGGCGGAGTAACCTCTATAGTCTCGGGCGCAATCATGGCCCTCATCTTTGAGCTTGTCATTCCCAACGCTTTCCCCTCTGTGCTCAAGGGCGGCGATCCGTGGGGAATCCCGAGCATCTACCCGTCCCTGGCCGTCTCTCTCCTCTTCTTGATCATCGGAAGTCTGGTGACTAAAAAGCCGAGCCCGGAGCAGCTTGAAAAACTTTTCCCGGCGAAAGGCTAATCTCAGGGGGAATCGATGCAGACGGGAATTGTCAAAGATTGGAGATATACCGAGCACGATATGGGGTCCTTCCATGTGGAAAGCCCGAGAAGGATAGAAGCTATCTATGATATGCTGGAAAAAGAAATTTCCTTTCCCTACCTGGAGATCAAACCCCGAGCGGCAAAAGAAGAAGAAGTGAAGATGGTCCATGATTCGGCTTATGTCGACCTCATCAAGCAAACTTCTGGCCAAGAGAGAGTTTATCTTGACCCGGACACTTCAACTTCTGCACGTTCTTATGAGGTTGCACTGCTGGCCGCGGGCGGCCTTCTTCAGGCCGCGGATTTTATCATGGAAGGGAAGATTCAGAATGGCTTTGCCCTGCTCAGGCCGCCCGGTCATCATGCTGAAGCAGGCCGGGCTATGGGTTTTTGTCTCTTTAACAATGTGGCTATCGCCGCTGAACACCTGATAAAGAGACACGGCCTCAAGCGCATTCTGATTGTCGACTGGGACCTTCACCATGGAAATGGAACCCAGCATTCCTTTTACAGTCGAAAGGACGTTCTCTACTTCTCCACCCACCAGTTCCCCTATTACCCAGGCACAGGATACTGGGATGAGGTGGGTCAAGGAAAAGGCGAAGGCTTTACAGTCAACATTCCCCTAGGTGCTGGAAAGACAGACGAGGATTATCTCTATATTTACAGAAAAATCCTTGTCCCGATTGCTTTGTCTTATAAGCCGGAGTTCATCCTGGTCTCTGCCGGCTTCGACATCTACAAAGGAGACCCGTTGGGCGGAATGCTCGTCAGCGAACAGGGTTTTGGAGCTCTCACCTCAGAGCTTCTTTCTCTAGCCAAAGAATTCGCCAAGGATAGAATTCTCTTCACTCTTGAAGGAGGGTATGACTTTAAGGGGCTTCGAGAAGGAGTTAAACAGGTCATTTTCCAGCTTGCCGGCAAAAGTAAAAGGCCTGCCATAGAGGAAAAAACTTCTCTCTCCACCAAGGGAGAACTCGAGCCAGTTTTTAAAGCACAGAAAAAATATTGGCCACTCGGGCCATAATTCATATTGGCTACTCCCTCCG
>CAZGMN010000186.1:0-6572 GCA_964526905.1 uncultured Eubacteriales bacterium | reverse complement strand
ACTTAGGCTCGATCTGTCCTGTTGCCTGTGTGTTCTTTTACTATGATGCCCGAAGCCGGCAGCCAATGAGCCGCTTCTTTTTTCAAAAAACCCTGAAGGACTGTCTGAAAGAGGGAAGGGAGGCCGTTTCTTTTGAGGAATGCGCGTTGTTGCGCTTGCCTTCCATCGACAGGGCTGGCGCTTTGGGGAAGGAAATGACTGAGGAGATCCCAGCTAAATTTGTTGTTGTCCATCCGGGAAGCGGGAATGAGGAGAAATGCTGGCCGATACATAATTTTTTGGAGGTTATCGAACGGCTGGACAGAAAAAAAGTAGGCGGGGTGGTAGTTACTGGAGAAGCGGAGGAAAGAATGCGGATAATACTCAAGAAAGCATCTCTCCCCCTGGGCTGGTCTTGGGTTCATCTTCCATCGCTGAATACACTTTCGAGGCTTCTTGTGGAGGCAGACCTTTATTTCGGAAACGATTCCGGTGTCACTCACTTGGCGGCTGCTTGCGGAACTGAGGTGTTATGCCTCTTCCGGAAGGACCTGGAGGTCGCCTGGGGGCCTTGTGGCCGCGTTCATCTTCTGTCTGCTGAATCGGTCAGCGACATAGATTCTGATCATGTCTGGGCAAAAATATGCGTCTTCCTCCAGCTCTCTTAGCGGCGGCGGAGCAGGAATGTTTCTTGCGCCAACCCAGGAGAATTTCAGAGAAAATTTTGGCTGCTCGAAGGCCATTTGAGATGGGGGTTGAGCTGCACAATTATTGTGCAAAGAGCCAGATCCTTTATAGTTTCAGTAAGATAGAAGAGATAATCACACGTTATTCACAAGGATTTTCACAATTCTGTTAAATTGCCCGCGCATCTTAGATAAAATAGTGAAGTTACAGACACAGAGCGATTTTTCTCATTATTCCGTTTAAAATTCAAATAAAATATGCTAATATCATCAACAACGGGAAAGTAAAGTCTTAAGGTAAGATGTCCAAAGGAGATTGGAGAGGCCGTTTGCGAGCCTGTTTCGAGAATATCGAGATTCTTGAAAGATGCAGGCTTGAAACGCACGAGAATTTTAAACAATTTTGTGAATTTATCGCCGAACCCGCCTTCGAAACCTTGGTCGAAGAGCTTAAAGGATATGGAATAAAAGCCAAATTCGGGACATTAAAGGGAAGCTCGATTTATCTCCAGATTAGTTTCCCCCATTCCAAGGCGGATCATTTTCACTATATCGTCTCGTTGCCCAAAAATTCAATAGAACTGAAGCTGCGCTTGCGCATCAGGGGAAGGAAGACAACCAAGGGCCCGTGGCAGGAAAGAGAAGAGTCCTTTCTGAGTGAATTACCTCCGGACAAGGTCATGAAGATCAGCAAGGAAGAACTCATCGAGGATGTCATCGAACATTACAAGAATTTTACTCTTAAAGCTTTAGCCTCTTCAGACTGAACTTACAGGTTGGCGATCATCTCCAGGATTTTAGTCAAGTACTCGTAGCTTGGCCTATCCCAGGTGTTCTGGCCGATGTATTTGAATTGGAGGATGCCCTTTTTGTCCAGGATGAAGACGCTGGGAATGTCCTGATCCGCTTTGCTCCCGCTCCATTCAGTGGCAAAAATACCCAGGCCCTTGGTCACTTTCCTTTGTTCGTCTATCAGAATGGGGAAAGGCGCCGGTTTCTGCCCTTTTTCCAGGCTCAGATCTTTGGGAAAACCCTTCCTGGAGCGCTCCATCCTGATCTTTCCCTTTTCGTCAAGGCTCTCCGGCTCGGCCGGATATTTCCACTCCTTTATTTTTTCCAACTGGTCAGGCAAAACCTCAAGCCACTGGCTGACAACGTCTTTAGAATAGGGAAGGACATAGAGGATTTCAAGGCCGAATTTTTTTCTAAGTTCTTCATTCTTCTCAAGATCCAGAAGTTCAGCATACTTATAGTGGCAGATCGTGCACCAGCGCCCTTCAGCGGCGTATCCGCGGGGGAATATCAACAGGACATTCTTGCCTCTTAAGTTGGAAAGAGTGACCTCCCCTCCCTGATAAACTGGCAGGGTGAAATCAGGCATGGCTTCACCCAGGGTTACCGGTCGGATTTCCTGCTCCTGCGATAAAGCCGGCAGGGCAGCAGAGATAAGGCCAAGGCTGAACGTTAGATAAAAAGCGAAGCCAGGGGCTTTTTTAGGCCTGCTTGTCATGTTTCCTCCTTTAGGGTTGTCTATGGCGTTTTTCGTCGCCAAGAAAAAATAATTCCACTGAGTGAGAAAATGTGGACGGCGATCTGCGTCTTTATGTTTATCAGATAACTGATAATTCTTTTTCATTTCGACTTTTCCAAGAAACGGAGGTTCTTAGTATAATGATGAGCCTAAAATGTCAATCAAGTCGTCTGGTTCAGATAATCCGCGCTAAGCCCAGGAATGCGTTTTGACTCGTTGACAATTATGAATATTTCATATTATATTTCTCTACTCCGCAAAATGGCTGAAAGGAAGCATCGATTCTCCGGGGCATGCATAAGTTTTTTTTTGTAATCCTCTGGGCATTTTTCCTTTTTGAGACCGAAGCCTTCGCTGCTCTTCAGAATTCTCTTTCCAATTCCAAGAAGATGCTGGAAAGGAATATCGCCGACGGAATAATACAGCGTCAAGAAGGCGACTTCGCCCGGTCTGTCGAACTTTTTAGAAGAGCACTCGAGGTAGCTAAAAAAACAAGAAATCAGGAGAAACAGATAGACTGCCTTATGAATCTGGGAGTACTTTCCTGGAATTTGGGGCTGATGCAAGAATCATCTGTCTATTATAAAGAAGCTTTGGCTCTTGCGCAAAATCTCAAGTTGAAGGATAAAGAAAACAGGTGTTCGGCGGCCGTCCAAATTTATGAGGCCTATTCTACGGCCAAAGAACTCCGTTCGGCGGGTCATCACGACGAGTCAACTCAGTATTTTAAGATGGCTATCAATCTGGCAAAAACAATAAACAGCCTTGAGCACGAATTAAAATGCCTCCGGCAGATGAGTTTCAATTATTCCGGAGGGCATCATGAGTTCGCCCGGTTGAACGAAGAAGCGTTGAGGATAGCTAAAAACATCAGGTATCGGTTGGAAGAAGGAAGGTGTCTGAATAATATTGGGATTTTTTACTGGAAGACGAATAAATACTCTAAAGCGTTGGCTTGCTTTAAAGAGGCGCTAATGATTACTCAAGAGGCCGATCAAACGGGAATAGATAAATCGGCCTGCCTGCATAATCTTGGGGTCGTATACAGAGATATCGGCGATTATGATAAATCATTATGGCACCTGAGGGAGGCGCTGAATATTGATACAAGTCTAGAGAATGAACTCAATATTTCATCAGATTTAAATAATATTGGCGAGATCGCTCGCATAAAGGCAGGTATCTTGGACGACAGAAAACTTTTTTTTGAAGCGCTACATTATTATTCAAAGTCCCTCGAGTTGTCTAATAAAATAAAAGACATTACTTTATCTTTATATGTACTAAACAATATAGGGCTTGTCTATGAAAGGTTAGGAGACTATTCTATCTCTCTAGAATATCTAGACTTAGCCCTAAAGAAATCTAAAAAATTTAGCGCGTACAACGAACTATGCAATATTTGCAATAACATCGGCCATGTTTACTTAGATTTAGAGAATCCCGAAGAAGCTCAGAGATACTATCAGCAGGCTCTTGAGGTGGCGTCGTTAGCAGATAGAAATGATTTCCTCTGGGAGACCTATTTTGGCCTAGGACAGTGCCTTGAACATGAAAAACAATTCCGACTTGCCTTGACTTATTACAGGATGGCTGTCGATGCCATAGATGCCATAAGAAGCGGTCTTGCCCTGGATGATCAAAAGGCCGGTTTTGCCAGGGATAAAACCAAAGTCTATGAATCGCTCCTAAACCTTTTGTATAAATTAATGCTTGAAGAATCCCTAGGCAAGTATGATGAGAGTATATTTCAAGTTGTAGAAAAATCGAAAGCCAGGGCATTCATGGAAAGTCTGCAAGAAGCGGAAAGTGAATCTCAAGCAGAAGCCGATCCAAGCCTCAAGAAAAGCCAGGACGAGATCTCCAAAAGAATCTCAAAGACAATCTCTCGGCTGGCAAGAGCTGCTCTTTCAGATGAAACAAGGCTGGAGTTGTTGCAAAGGCTGGAAACTGAAGAGGATGAATATTTTTACCTTCTCAATAAGATAAAGTCTGATAGGTCTGAGAAGAAATCTCTTTCTTCTCTTGACGTTATTTCGCTTGAGAGTGTTCAGAGGGATGTTTTGGATCTAAAAACAGCCATCTTAGAATTCTTCTTGGGCGAAAAACAGTCATGCGCATTTCTTATCACGAAGAATGATTTTGTGATCAAGGTACTGCCATCTCGGAAGACCATCGAGGATTCTCTAAAGGCATATCTAAAAATGATATCCACGCCGCCTTCAGGAAAGTTTCGAGGTATGTTAGCGGCAAAGCGACTATATAAAGATATCCTTTTTCCTTTCGAAGAATATTTTTATTCCTCTATCGAACACTTAGTTATTATTCCTGATGGGATTCTTTATTATCTTCCGTTTGAGACGCTTATCCCCGACCAGAGAGAAGTGACGGCGGATTCGGAATATCTCATTGAGTCCCATAAAATCTCTTATGTCCCATCTGCCTCATCCCTGGCATTCTTAATCGATCGAGGAGAAACCAGGAAGTACTCCAGACTATTGCTGGCTATGGGGAATCCAGTCTATTCTTTTCAGCTTTCCTCAACAAAGAAAAACCTTAAGATCTATGAGGAAGCTTTGCGTGAGGTCTATCTGAATAAAGGTTTTGATCTTTCACCCCTCCCCTTTAGCAAAAAAGAGGTGAAGCAAATTTCTCGTTATTTTCCCAAAGGTAAGATTGATGTCTATACTGGAGCTGAGGCCAGAGAAGAGGTTGTGAAAAACACGTCATTGACCGATTATCAAATCGTCCATTTTGCTTGTCATGGACTTCTGGATGAGAAAGCGCCGTCTCGCTCGGCTCTCGTCTTGACCATCGACGATAATATAGAAGAGGATGGATTTCTTCAAGTGAGGGAAATTCACAATCTTAAATTGAACGCAAATCTGGCAGTCCTTTCTGCCTGCCAGACAGGAAGAGGCAGGCTGGAAAACGGTGAGGGGATTTTCGGGCTACCTCGCGTTTTTTTCTATGCCGGAGCCCAATCTACGATTTCTACGCTGTGGAAAGTCAATGATAAGTCAACAGCAGATTTTATGAGATATTTCTATCAATTCTTAAAGATGCAAAATGACAAGGCCAATTCGCTCCGCTTGGCTAAAATCAGAATGATCAGATCAGAATTCTCTCATCCGTTTTTTTGGGCAGCCTTTATCTTGAATGGCGATTTTCATTCCAAGCTCAATTTTCATTAGCTAATCAGCTATTCTAAACTCCTCCAAATGAGATTCACACGTTAAGCCATTGGCGAAAAAAGCTGTGATCATCCAGAAATAAGATCTGCCTCTGTGCATTTGTCTTTCTACGTCTGGGGGAAGTCGATAGGAAGTTTCGAAGATCTTAGCGCTTTTCCACAGCGAAGACAAGGATTCGTCAAAGATCTCGATAATAAAATAATCCCTCCCTGCTATTTCATCCCACCTGAACAACAATGGGGTCTCGGAAGCATGATCAGACTGAGGCTCAAGGAGGCTGATCTGCCCTGGTCTGTCTCCTCTTTTTTCAGTTATTTTATTGAAAATAAGTCCTTTTGTGATTAAGAAAGTTGCTCCGGCCAGGGCAACGACAATGACCGAGGCCAATGCAAATTTCCAAGCCAAGCCGAGTTTCATCATCTTCTTCATGTTCTTCTTGGAAACAGAGCTTGGTCCACTTTCGTTTTTAAGAAATAGATTAATTTCCTTCATGAGCTTCTGTTCTTGGCGAAAGATTTCAAGGAAGACTTCGAATTCTTGAACACAGAATGAGCAGTTTGTTATATGGTCAATAATTTTCTCTTTCTCCGCTTCTAGTTCAGATTCGATGAAGATGTTCGATATTTCCTCTGAAGAGGGGCAAGCTTGTCTTGAGAGGGGAGTCCTCGTGAGAATATAGGATTTATAGATACTCTTTAGATTGTCGTCATTTATTCTCATAATGAATGTCCTTTTTCTTCAGGATTTTTTTTATATCTGTCAACCCTCGATACAACAAGTTCCTCGTTTTATCATGGCTCCAGCCATAAAATGCAGAAATCTCTTCAATATTCATTCCCAGGAGGTGAAGCCTGACCACTCTTCGCCGCGATTCAATGAGAGAATTTACGGCTTCGGCAACAGATTCTTTCAGGTAGTCTCCGTTGCCAACACAATCTGAATAGCCGTTCTTGATCTCGGATACTTTTTTCTGCTTTTCAGCGGAAAGCATCGCTTCTTCGCGTTTCCATTTTCTGAGCAAATCTATCACTGATGAATTGACTATCTTCCTTATATAGGACGGATAATTTTGTATTTCTTTCTCATTATGGAGGATCTTCCAAATTTTTATCTTTATCTCCTGGGTGATGTCGTCGGGATCGAGGCCAAATCTTTGGGGGTTAAATTTTTGGACGTGTATTT
>CAZGMN010000185.1:0-6579 GCA_964526905.1 uncultured Eubacteriales bacterium | reverse complement strand
ACGGCAACAACAGGATCCAGGTCTTTGACAGGGATGGAAACTTTCGCTTTTTCTTCGGCAAGCCAGGAAAAGGCAGAGGCGAATTCAACGGTCCCACAGGGATGGCCTTTGACGCAGAAAATAACCTCTATATTGCCGATGCCTTTAACCACAGAATTCAGGTCTTCAGCTTTTCTCCTGAGGCAAAGGGAGTTTCGATTGCGGTGAATGAGAAAGGAGAGGAAGCGAAGAGGCGGATAAATTTAGCTCCTCCCGCGTTTCCAGAGCTCAGTGAAAAACGAAGCCTAAGCCCACAGGAGTTGGGCAACTGGCTGGCTGTCGAAATTAATAATGATCATAACCAGTATTTCCCTCAGAAGACTGAGAAAAGGGGATACTGGGGCCGAGGATATTATGATTGGCCTCCTCCTTTCAACACCTGGAGCTTCCATCCCCTCTATCGGGAGACCGCTTGGAGGATAAGCTCCTACATCGCGCTTCACGAAATTACGAGGCAAAAAGAATACGGCGAGACGGCGCTGAGCGCTTTAAATTATCTTGTCAGCGAGCAGCCTGAAGACGGGGCTTACAAGTGGTGGAATGGCGAGGAGCCTTCTTCAGATGGAATCTTTTTTGTCAACGGCGTCGTAGGAGAAGCTCTGGCTCTTGGCTATGAGCACTTCAAAGAGCCAAATTATCTTCAAACTTTGAGGCGAATCTGCGATTGGGCTCTGCTCCAGCCCACTGACCTGACCAATACGAACTATAATTCCTTTCTCAATCATCCACTTGTTCTCTATTATGTTCTGAGCGGAGAGCGGAGATATCTGGACAAGGCTATTGGGCTCACCCTGGAATCGATTTTGGCCAATATTGATGAAGATGGAGCGATGAAAGATGCCCATAACCGAAAGACTGTCTATCATTATCTTATTCTGCGCGGCCTGATGCGGCTCTTAAGCGTTCTGACTCCTGCTGATAAGGATTATGCGCAGCTTGAATCCCTGGCCAAGCGAATGCTAGAAAACACAGAGAAAAGGCGGCAAGCGAGCGGCGCCTTTATTTCTTCTCCTCCTGGAGCTGAGCCGAGCAAGAGCCCGTTCATTGTTGCTCCGGTTCTTGCCTACTGCCAGGCAAAGACCTGGCTCGGATGGAAGACAGCTGAAGAGAATATCAACAGAGCCATTAGCTACCTTGCCAGAGATGCGGCGAATGATGATGACAGGTTTGTCATCCGCGATTACCTTATCTACCGCTATCAGACGGCAGAGGATAAAAAAGTCTTTTGCAGAGAATTCTCTCAAAGCCTGAGAAAGTGGCGAATAAAAATTAGGAAAAAATAAAATGCACCTCTATTCAGAAAGGAGGCCAGGAGTGAATAATAAAAAGACCTTAAAATTTTCAATTCTTTTCTTTTTGCTTTTTCTAATTTTTCAGGCATCATCTTTTGCGCAAAGGACAGGGTATTCTAAAGAAGAAATCATGCGTCGGAGAAATGCGCTGATGGAGCAGGTTAAGGAAGGGATGATTGTTCTCTTCGGGGAGCCAATGCCCCAGCACGGAGTTCATTTCAGGCAGGACAACGATTTTTACTATTTCAGCGGAAGAGAAGACTTAAACGCCATCCTGGTCATGGTTCCCAAGACAAAGGAAACATATCTTTTCCTGCCTGCCCAAACTCAGAGGGAAGAGATGGTTGAAGGGCCGAACCTATTGAAAGACCAAAGGGCAAAAGAGATAACTGGCGTGACAGATATTTTCCCCATAAGCTATTTTGATGAGTTTATGGCCAGGAACTCAAGAAGATTCGGACTTTCGCTTTTTCTTCGGTTATCGCCGCCTGATGCTGTCGACAATGCCCGCTCGGAAACACTGATTTTCACCGCCAGGAAGGACAGGATTCACTATAATGACCAAATTCCCTTGGACAATTATCGGATTAACAAACTCAAGGAAAGATACCCTGCTTTCGAGTTCAAGGATATTGTTCCTTTGATCGATACAATGAGGATGATTAAATCAGCAGAGGAGATTGAAATTATGAGAAGGAACGGCAAAATCTCTGCTGAGGCCGTCAAGCAGGCGATGCTGTCCACAGCGCCTGGTGTCTATGAATATGAAATCGAAGCAGCGGCGATGCATGTCATTCTGAAGAACGGAGCCAAAGGACCTGCCTACGCTCCGATTGTCGGCTCAGGGCCGAACAGCTGCATCTGGCATTACAGCCAGAACTCAAGGAAGGTTGAGGACGGCGACTTGGTGCTCATGGACTTCGGAGCAGACCTCGATTATCTCTGCATGGACATCACCCGGACCTGGCCTGCATCAGGAAAATTTACTCCAGAGCAGAGGGAGATTTACAACACAGTCTTGGAGGTTCAAAAAGCCTGTATCGAGGCCTATCGGCCTGGGGCAACATCCGAGGATGTTCAGCAGCATGTGGCTGAAGTCATGAAGAAGAAAGGACTGGATGCGCGAGGTTTAAAAGGAGGCTTGGGACATTACGTCGGAATGGCGGTGCATGATGTCGGACCGAGCGGTATCCCTCTCAAAGAAGGAATGGTCTTTGCCATAGAGCCGGCTCTCTATTATCCTGAGAAGAAAATAGGAATCAGGATTGAAGATACTGTTCTTATTACCAAGGACGGCTGCGAAGTCCTGACCAAGGACGTTCCCAAAGAAATAGATGAAATAGAGAAATTATTGGCACAAAAGGCATTGAGGGGATCAGCCTCCTCAAGGTAGCGCCTCAGGATGAATATTTTAAAAATGCTTGGATGATAATCTTTTTTTGAAAGGAGTGAGAAGTGAAAAAATCGCTTATTCTTGCCTTCTTCAGTCTTTTTGCTCTAAGCCACATCGGCCAGGCCGCTTTAAGCCATCATATCGTTGACTACCGAATCAAGGCTAAGCTTTTTCCCGAGGAGAAAACTGTCCTTGGCCAGGAAACTTTGACCTGGCTCAATGACTCGAGCCTGCCGGTCTCGGAGCTACAATTTCACCTCTATCTCAATGCCTTTAAAGATAACAATTCCACTTTTATGAAAGAGAGCGGAGGAGTTCACCGTGGATTTAAGACTGACAAAGAACTTTGGGGTCGTATTGACATAACAAAGCTTCTTGATGCAAGCGGCACTGACTTGATTCCAGCTCTCGAATACATTCAGCCTGACGATGAAAATAAGGACGACAAGACAGTCGCCAGAGTGAGGCTTTCCAAGCCAGTTCCTCCTCATGAAAAAATTACGCTTTGCATCGAGTTCAATTTAAAGCTGCCAAAAGTATTCGCCCGCTCCGGATTTTATAAGAACTTCTTCATGGTCAGCCAGTGGTTTCCCAAAATTGGCGTCTTATGGAATGGAGAATGGAACTGCCACCAGTATCACCTCAACAGCGAATTCTTTGCTGACTTTGGAGTTTATGAAGTCGAGCTCACTGTTCCTGAAAACTATGCGGTCGGAGCAACAGGAAAGAGAATGAAAGAGGTGAAAAACAGCGATAAAACCAAGACTTATACTTATTACCAGGAAGACATCCACGATTTTGCCTGGACGGCCTGCCCGGATTTTGTTGAATTCAAAGAAAAATTCACTCTGGATAGCCCTCGAGTCGAGACCGAAATGATTTTCCTCATCTCCCGCAGCCACCTTAACCAGAAAGAACGTTATCTGAGCTCTTTAAGAAATGGAATCGAATTCTACAGCCAGAATTATGGACCTTATCCCTATCCAACCATCACTCTCGTCGACCCGCCGTTTTTTGGATCTGGAGCCGGGGGGATGGAATATCCCACGCTTTTCACCTCGATGACCGTTTCTTTCCTTCCAAAAGGATTGCACCTGACTGAGATGGTCACCATTCATGAGTTTGGCCATAATTACTGGTACGGCATGGTCGGCTCGAACGAGTTTGAAGAAGCCTGGCTTGATGAGGGAATCAATTCTTATTCTGAAGTCAAGGCTATGGCTCGCTATTATGGAAAGGAAAGCTCGATGCTGGATTTCATGGGTTTGAAGATAAGCGATTTTATTTTCCAGAGAGCTCAGGTCGTCGATTCAGGAAGAATGGACCCCATCTTGAAGAATTCCTGGGAATACTTCAGCAACGGAACCTACAGCCTGAATTCTTATTCTAAAGCTTCTCTGATGCTCCTCACCCTGGGGAACTATTTGGGCGAAGAAGTGATGTCAAAAGTGATGAGAGCTTACTTCGAGAGCTGGAAATTCCGCCATCCGACAAGCAAAGACTTTATCCAAGTCGCAGAGGAGGAGAGCGGCCAGGATTTGAGCTGGTTTTTCAACCAGTTCTTGCACAGTCCGGACAAGCTGGATTATGCCATCGGCTCAATTCGCTCTCGGCTTGTCGAAGAGGCTGAGCAAGAATTTAAGGAAAAGAAAGAGACGGCAAATAAAACTCAGAGCAAAGAGAGCGGGCAGAAAGAAAAAATGTTCAGGAACGAGGTCGTGGTGCTGAGAAGAGGGGAGTTGGTCTTTCCTCAAGAGATTTTAATCGAGTTCGAGCAAGGTGAAAAAATACTGGAAAAATGGGATGGGAAAGAGAGATGGAAAAGGTTCGTTTACATCAGGCCTTATAAGCTGCGCTCTGCCCGTTTAGACCCTGAAGGAAAAATTCTCCTTGATGTGAATTTCAGGAATAATTCTCTCCTTGTGAAGCGGAAGAGATTATCGCCTTTAAAATATGCTCTAAAAACGATGTTCAGTTTTCAGAATTTTCTTTCTCTTGTCTCTTTCTAAGGAGAAAAAAATGAAAGTCTTGAAAAGCTACTACCACGGAATCAAAGAGGCAACCTGCCAGACAAAGATGATATTTGTCCTGTGGCTTGCGAATCTCATCTTCGGCGCTGTTATTTTTTATTTGCTCTTTGGAGCCTTTTCCAGGGCGATAGGAAATAGTGCTGTCGGAGAAAGCCTTTTAAAAAGGTTTGATTTTAACTTTCTCATCGAATTCCTGGCCTATAACCGAGAATCCATCGCCACAATCTTTTCCTCGATTGTCGTCTTGACTTTGCTCTATCTTCTTCTTTCAACGTTTCTCTTGGGCGGGGTTCTCTTTATCTTGACTCTTCGCTTCAAATCGAGCCTTTCGGCAGGAGATGAGAAAAGATTCGCCCAGGCCTTTTTCCAGGGAGCTGGAAAATTCTTTGGCCGCTTCTTCCGTCTGCTCGTCTATTCTTTGCTTCTCTGGATTGCTTCCCTGATTATTTTCATTCTTTTGAACCTTGTCATCAACATCTTTGCCGTGGGGAATTCCGCAGAAAAGATATTCTTTTATTCTTTGTGGTTCAGGCTGGGAATTGCTTTCATCATCTTTTTCCTGGTGAGGATGATTCTGGATTACACCCGAATCAAAATCGCCTTCGAAGACTCGTCTAAGGTTTTTCTCTCCTTGATGGAGATGATAAAGTTTGTCTTTAAAAAATTGGGAAAGACTCTGGCCCTCTACTATCTTCTCTTGCTGACAGGCCTCGCGTTTTTTGCCGTCTTCTGCTGTTTAAGGTCGGCCATCCACCAAAATTCTTTACTGACCATCGTCCTCGCTTTTTTGATCGGTCAGCTCTTCATCGCGAGCCAAGCCTGGCTGAGAATTGCCTGCCAGAAGGCTCAGCTTGTATTTTATGCTGCTGGCCATCCAGAGGCGCCTCAATCGGCACCTCGAGAATTCAAAAATGAAAACCTTCAACCTTGAACTCAGCCCAGAAGCGATGCAACGGATGGGGGAGGCGGCCCTCAAGGCTGTTGTCGAGCACATCAAGAACCTTCCCCAATCGCCCCGCTCCAATCTGGAAAAAGGCCCGGAAATCGCCAAATCATTGCGCGAGCCTGCTCCTGAAAAGGAGACAGATTTCGATTCTCTTCTTGACTTTCTGATGAGCAAAGTCATTCCTGTCTCCATCAACACTCCTCATCCGGCATACATGGGGTATATTCCGGGAGGAGGTCTTTATCCTTCAGCCATCGCTGATTTCATCAGCGCAGCCACAAACCGTTTTACAGGCGCCTGGTTTGCCGCGCCGGCTGCCGCCAGGCTTGAAGCGAATGTCTTGGAATGGTTCAGTAAGTGGATGGGCTATCCGCAATCCAGCCGCGGCATTCTGACCAGCGGCGGCTCTTTAGCCAATTTCAGCGGAGTGGTCACGGCTCGAAAGCACATTCTTGGCGATGACTTCAGCCGGGGTACAATCTATGCTTCGAATCAAACTCATCACTGCCTGATGAAGGCTGCCGGCCTGGCCGGGATTCCAGAGCGGAATATGCGTCTGCTCGTAGTCGATAAAAACTTTCGGGCTATTCCGGATAAGTTTGAGGATGCCATCAAAAAGGACCTAAAAAGAGGCATGAGGCCGTTCTTGCTCGTCGGAAACGCAGGCACGACCAACACCGGAGCCGTTGACCCTCTGCCTGAACTGGCAGCGATAGCCAAGAGGTATGACCTCTGGTTTCACATCGATGCCGCCTACGGCGGCTTCTTCAACCTCTGCGAGGAAGGAAAGAAAAAACTCAGAGGAATCGAGAGTTCTGATTCTGTAGTCCTCGATCCCCACAAAGGCCTTTTCGTTCCCTACGGCACAGGAAGCCTGCT
>CAZGMN010000184.1:0-6595 GCA_964526905.1 uncultured Eubacteriales bacterium | reverse complement strand
CTGCAGTCTATTTTTGTTTTTCGCAAAATGTCTACTTTTGATTTTCGCAGAACAATTTTCAAAAAAATTCTTGACAAATTGTATCTATAGATTATAATAATTTCATGTTTAAAATGATTGCAAAAATGGAAAGATTTAAAAAATTATTGCTTGACGAGGGCATAAAGCCTACTTATCAGAGGCTTAAAATCCTTGAATATATGTCTGATAACAAAAAAAATCATCCGACAGTAGAAAATATTTATGAAAAACTCTCCAAGGATATCCCAACCATGTCTCTGACGACTGTTTACAACACAATGAATACCCTATTGAAGAAAGGCTTAGTCTCAGCAGTGACGATTACCGGAACCGAAGCCAGGTTTGATTTTAACACCGGCTCACATCATCATTTTCTCTGTAAAGAATGCGGCAAGATTATGGATATCAACATCGAATGTCCTTTCTCCATGGGAGAAAAATCCGTTTCCGGACACAGAATTGATGAGGTGCATGGATACTTCAAGGGTGTTTGTGCCGATTGCCTGGCAAGAAAAAGTAAAAAAACGAATAGCATGAATTTAGGCCCATATCTCAATCCTGAAGGAGAAAATCCTTTTTCTAACACGAAAATGCCAAAAGAGAACAGAAAAAAGTAATTCACCATAATAATTTTTAAAGGAGGCAGAAATGAAAAACTTGAAGGGGACTCAAACCGAGAAGAACCTTTTGACGGCATTCGCCGGCGAATCTCAAGCGCGAAACCGCTATACTTTTTTTGGTTCGCAGGCCAAGAAGGAAGGCTATGAGCAGATCTCAGCCATATTCTTGGAGACTGCAGACAACGAAAAAGAACACGCCAAGAGGCTCTTCAAATTCTTAGAAGGCGGGCAAGCGGAAATCAAAGCTACGTTTCCCGCAGGCGTTATCAGCAAGACAGAGGCTAATCTTCAAGAAGCGGCAGGAGGAGAAAATTATGAATACACAATCATGTATCCTGAATTTGCAAAGATAGCCGATAAAGAAGGATTTCCTGAGATAGCACAAGTCTTAAGATCAATCGCAAACGCAGAGAGACAGCACGAGAAAAGATATCTGGGCCTTTTGGATAATCTGAGCAACGACAGAGTTTTCAAGCGAGCCGAGGTCGTCAAATGGAAATGCAGGAATTGCGGCTATATCCATGAAGGAAAAGAAGCACCTGAGAAATGCCCTGCCTGTGCTCATGCCAGAGCCTATTTTGAGCTGCTCGGCGAAAACTGGTAATTTGAAATCTGCATTGAAAGGAGAAAGAGGTGAGTGATTTTTCCGAAAAAAAAGAAAATTTAAAAAGTTTGATCAAGAGATTACACAGAGGTGAAGATCCAGAAAAGTTAAAGGAAAAATTTAAAGAACTCATCAAAGACATAAGCGGAGACGAGATTGCAAGAATAGAAGAAGAGCTGATAAAAGAAGGCATGCCTCAGGAAGAAATCCGCAGACTCTGTGACATCCACATCTCTCTCTTCAAGGAATCTATTGAAAAAGAGAAGGTCTTGGTCGGCTCAGGCCACCCCATCCACATTCTAATGGAAGAGCATAAAATTCTGCTCATTTTTGCTGATGAACTAAAGAAATGTGCTCAAAAAATTGGAGGTAAAGACAAAGCCTCTAAGCAGAATGTGAGTGAAGAACTCAGGCAGATCCAGGAAAAGTTCAAGAGTTCGGCAAGTCATTATCTCCGCGAAGAAAATGTTCTTTTTCCCTACCTTGAAAGGCACGGCGTGACTCAACCGCCGGCCATGATGTGGATGGAACATGACAAGATAAGAGAGATAGAGAAAAATTTATATGAATTCATCAGCCATTGCAGCGGGATGGATTTAGGTCTTTTTCAGAAGAGTTTGAGAGACCTTTCGAGCGAGTTGGCTGAAACATTGTCCGGGCACTTTTATAAGGAGAATAACATCCTCTTTCCGACATCCTTGAAAGTCATAAGCGACAACGAATGGAAAGACATAAAGAAAGAGTTTGGCGAGCTTGGATACTGTCCTTTTACCCCAAGGTTAGCTGTGACAGGCATGAAAGAAACGGCTGCAGAACGTGCGGCAAGGCCGGGCAGCGAAGGCATCGCCTCCTTCAGCACTGGAAACTTATCCCATGAGGAAATTGAAGCCATTTTCAATACACTTCCTGTTGACCTGACATTCGTCGATAGAGAAGATACGGTTCGATATTTCAGTCAGACAAAGGAAAGGATATTCCCCAGGACAAAAGCCGTCATCGGCCGCAAAGTCCAGCAATGCCATCCTCAGAAAAGCCTCTATGTCGTTAACCAAATATTAGAGGACTTTAAATCAAGCCGAAGGGATGTCGCCGATTTTTGGATTCATCTTGATGGCAAATTGATCTACATCAGATATTTCGCAGTGCGCGACGAAAAAGGAGAATACTTGGGCTGCTTAGAGGTGAGTCAGGATATTACAAATATAAAATCGATTGAGAAAGAGAAAAGGCTCTTGTCGCCGATTGAACAAAAAAAAGAAGATTGAAACAAAAATAAATTGAGAAGGAGGTTTGAAATGACACAAAGACTTCAGGTTTACAAATGCATGGTTTGCGGGAACGTGGTTGAAGTTGTGCACGCCGGTGCAGGTGAACTTGTCTGCTGCGGTCAGCCGATGAAGCTTATGAAGGAGAATACGGTTGATGCTTCCCAGGAAAAGCATGTCCCTGTGATTGAAATGACATCAGAGGGAATTAAGGTTAAAGTGGGAAGTGCTCCTCATCCAATGGAAGAGAAGCACTATATTGAATGGATCGAGCTCATAGCTGATGGCCGCACGTGTCGCAAGTTTTTAAGCCCTGGAGACAAACCCGAGGCAACTTTCAAGATAGACGCCAAGAAAGTCACGGCGCGCGAATACTGCAACCTGCACGGGCTATGGCAGGCTTGATGACAATTGATAAAAGCCGAAGAGCGAAGATTTAATTGAAGAGGCGCGGAAGATGTGCGTTTGTTCCTTACCTAGCTTTGAAGATGAGATAGAGACCTGAGAATTTTTCCCCTTGCTCTCCGCAGAAATGAGATAAAGATAAATAATCCTAAGAGAACTCCTGAAGCGTCAGCTGTCCAATCCAGAATTTCTGTCGACCGGCCGGGGACAAAATATTGATGCAGCTCGTCTAAAGCTCCGAGGAGAGCCCCGCACAAAAAAGTCAAATAAGCCTTAACATTGAAGCCAGATTTTATGCTTAAAAAAGTGCCAAAAGAAAGAAGAAAGCCAAGGATGGCGAATTCAATGAGATGAAAGGCTTTGTCGATAAAGGGGATATTTGCTTTCAATTCGATGCTTCGTGAAGAGAAGTAGAAGATTAAAGAATAATAGAGAACGGCCGGCAAAAAGAGCAAAACCTTTTTCATTCTTCTGCCGCCCCAGGTTCTTTCCAATCGAGCCGTTGCTTTTTTTCTTTAATAAATAAATTTTTCATTTTTTATCGAGGCAGCTATTCTATTAAAAAAGAAAAAAATTATCCAGAATCAAGAATGATGAGAATCAAATATTTTTTATATTCATTGAAGCTAATTTTATTTTATGGCAATATAATAAAAAGTTTTTTAGGAAAAGCTGATGATGAAAGCCGCTCTGCCAAAAAAGAGCAGGTTGTTATTCATTATCGGCGCAATTGTTCTCTTTGCCTCATGTTCCCGGATGAATTATTTCCCTTCTGGAAATTCCCAGCGAGGCCTGGCTTCCTGGTACGGGCCTGAATTCCATGGAAAGGTCACTTCAAACAAGGAAATCTACGATATGTATGATTTGACAGCCGCCCATCCCACTCTTCCTTTTGGAACCTATGTCAGAGTCACCAATCTCGATAATGGAAAATCAGTGGTTGTCCGCATCAACGATCGTGGACCATTTGTTAAGGGCCGAATCATCGACCTTTCTTATGCAGCAGCAACAAAGCTCGGGATGAGCGGGTCAGGAGTCGTTCCCGTTGTGATAGAGGTTCTTAAAAAATATTCTCCAAAAAAATCTTCACAGGAATATTTTGTCCAGGTCGGAGCTTTTGTCGCCAAAAAGAATGCAAAAAGCCTTAAGAAGGAGCTTGCCCGTCGCTATCGCAATGTCCTTATCTCGGTGCTTAAAACATCTTCTCAAACCTACTACAGAGTGAGAATCAAGGCCCGCAACATGGAGGCGGCAGAAAAAATTGCGAGAAAACTGCTGAAAGAAGGCTATGAGGCTCGGGTTTTGGAAGAACAGCACTCCCCATAAGTTTCAAAGATTTTCTGATAAATCAGAGAAGGAGCGCAATTCTTTAGAGGAGGAGAGATGAAAAGAATTTCCTGGTTTCTTCTCGTGAGTTTGGTCTTCGTTGTCCTCTGCGGATGTATCGTTGTCAGGCGTCCCTCTATAGCTCCGCCTCCGCTCAGAACTGAAGTCGTGATAGCTAAGCCAGGGCCTGATTATGTCTGGATCTCAGGCTATTGGGGCTGGAAAGGCGGAAAGTACGCCTGGATGACAGGGCACTGGGTGAAAGCACGGCCTGGAAGAGTCTGGATTGCGGGACGCTGGGATAAAAGGGGGCAGCACTGGGTATGGATAAAAGGCCGTTGGAGAAGAAGATAAAAAGCTTTTTGAAAATTTATTGTTTTCTTTTATAGAGATAAGCAGCGGGCTTCAATTTCGCTTCTTTTCCATCATGGACGGCAAAGTCAGCTCCGCTCCACATGGAAGCTGAGCCGTACTCTCCTTTCTTGTTGATAGCATAAAAGTTGAGGCCGAACTGGGGAAGGCCGTCTGGATTCAGCAGCCGGGGAACAAGCTTTGTTTTTTTGGCAATTTTTTCCAGAGTTTTGAGGCAGGCTTCTTCTGGAGAAAGGCCGATGGCCATGAAGTTGACGACAGAGTAACTCCCGCAGTTGAGGATGTTGGCTTCTCCTCTTCCGGTTGAGCCAGCCGCTCCTATATCATTATCGACATAGACTCCGGCACCGATAATCGGCGAATCCCCTACCCTTCCGGGAATCTTGAAGAAGAAGCCGCTGGTTGTGGTCACGCCTGCCAAATCGGCTGAGGCATTGATGCAGATGCAATTGATCGTCCCGTAAGAATTTATATAAGAGCGCAGTTCAGGCTCAAGCTTATTAGATTTGGGAGGAAACCAGAAGTCTCTGTCAGAGAGCGTCTCTTTTCGTCTGAGCCAAATTTCCCGCGCCCTATCTGTAAGAAGATTCTCTTCTTTAAAGCCATGGGCCAGGGCAAATTTCAGGGCCCCTTCTCCAACAAGAAGGACATGGTCTGTTCTTTCCATGACAAGCTTGGCAACTTTGGACGGGTTCTTGATGTTTCTCAAGCTGGCGACCGCACCGCCACTATGAGTTGGGCCATGCATGACCGAAGAGTCAAGCTCAACAACTCCTTCCTCGTTGGGGAGGCCTCCATAGCCAACTGACATATCATTGGGGTCATCTTCGACGATGTTGACGCCGGCGATGACAGCATCCAAAGGGTCTTGTCCTTGTCTGAGAAGCTCCATAGCCTTCTCCACAGAACGGAGCCCATTTCCACTGGCAACTGCGCAGATGTTTGCCTGATTCTGCTCTGCCCTCGCCAAATTTTTCCCTGGACTGAGGACGGCAGCAGCGCCCAAACCAATTCCTGTTTTGAGAAAGTCTCTTCTTGAGAATTTATTTCGCATTGTTCCTCCTTCTTGAGCTAAAATTGAATTCCTTTCCTAAATTACTCAATTCAGGCCTCAGAATCAATATCTATAATTCAGGAGCAGTCCCTTATTATTGATGACAGTCTAATTCGCTAGTGAAGAGTTCTTTTTTATTTCAAGAACAAAACGTAATCTTTAGGCGGAGGCTGAGTGGTTCGAAGCCTGCGTGTTTTCGAACCGCTCAGTCGGAGCCATTCAAATTGACAAAGGATAATGGGTTTAGTATAAATCCCTTTATTTTTGGGCATGAACAAAAAGGTTCTTTTCTCCGCCTCTCTCTTCCATATGCTCAATGACGCTGCGACGGTGACTGTGCCCATGGTCTTGCCTCTCCTCTACAGCCAGCAATTCATCATAAAGAAATACTATCAAATCGGCATTCTCTCCAACCTGGCCCTCCTTATGACTTTTTTTTCCCAAATTGTCATTGCCATTATCTCGGATAAGGTTGAATACAGATTCATGCTTTTCGTCAGTTACGCCGGAATTTGTCTCTGCCTTGTTCTCCTCACTTTTTCCTCTTCTTATGCTTCTCTTCTTCTTATTTTCTTATTAATGAGAGTCTTTAACAGCTTTTATCATCCCATTGGCGTGGCCTGGGTTTCGAAGACCCACGCCAGCCAGGGAATTGATTTTGCCATGGGCATCCAAAGCGCTTCTGGAAACCTTGGAGTCTTTATCGCTTTTATCCTTTCAGGCTGCTTGGCCCAGCATTTCAACTGGAGGACTCCCCTTCTTGTCTGGGCTGCCTCGTGCTTTCTGCTCGGTTCGCTGAGCTTCTTTATGGTTAGAAATATCTCAAGCCGCGAGGAGAAAGTGATCAAACCCGATTTTTCTTCCTGGATGAAGACTTTGAAGAAAATAGGAGTCTACCTCCCCGGTTTTGCTTTTGGAGGTGCATGCT
>CAZGMN010000183.1:0-6599 GCA_964526905.1 uncultured Eubacteriales bacterium | reverse complement strand
ATTATAGGAAATGAGGGCTGCCAGGATTAATGAGACAAATATGGCTATAATGATTTTTTTGTGTTGTAGAGCCTTGCTTAAGATTAGCTGATACTTGTCCTGCAGGAATTCGTTAACAGGATTTCGCCTATCTTTCAAATGCTTTTCGGTAATAAAAACAGAGGCTAAGATTGGCTGGAGCGTGATGTTCAGCAGCATGGCACCGAAAAGCGCGGCTGCCACAGCAAAAGCTGTTGGCCGGAACATGGCTCCTTCCAGGCCCTGAAGAGTTAAGAGAGGCAAAAATACCAAAATGATGATCAAGCTTGCTGAAAATAGATACTTCCCTACTTCCTTCGCCGCTTCGGATATCAACTCTGCGGAATCCGCTTTCCCTCTCTTCTCTTTTAACACCCGGAATATATTCTCAACCATGATGATCGAGCCGTTGGCCATTTTGCCTATCCCAATGGCTAATCCCCCGATTGACATGACGGTCAATTTGATCCCGAAGATATGCATGAGGATCAGAGCGATAAGAATCGAAAAAGGGATGGTGAGCGAAGCGATAAGAGAACTCCTCAGGTTCCACATGAAAAGGACCATAACCAGGACAATGAGAATAGCGCCTTCAAGGATAGACACTTCAACATGATTTATAGACTTGAGGATCAACACCGATTGGTCGTAAAACGGCTTAATGTGAATATTGGACGGAAGGTCTTTGGCAACTTGAGAGATTGCCCTTTTGATATTGCCTATCGCCGCTAGGGTATCTCCGCCGTATTGTTTTTCCACTGTGACATAGACGGCCTCCTGGGCGTTGTGACTGGCCGCATCCCTCCTGAATTTGCCGCCGATTTTGACCTCAGCCACATCCTTGACAAACACAGGAACATTATTCCTGGAAGTGATGACTGTGTTATCAATATGATCAAGGGTTTCAACGCGGCCCATTCCTTTTATCAGAACTTCCTGGGAACCTTTATTGATGATCCCTCCCGAGAAATTCCTATTGCTGTTCTCTATGGCTTCTTTGACATCGCTGATAGTGATGTTATAATTTTTTAACATCTCAGGCTTGAGAAATACCTGAAATTGTTTGACAAAGCCGCCAAGGTTGATGATGAATGAGATCCCCGGGACACCCTGGAGTCTATAACGGATCGTCCAATCTGCTATCGACCTGAGCTCTATGGGATTTGTGTTTTCGCCGATGACTGCAAACTCGAAGACCTCTCCCATCCTCGAAGAGATGGGCCCCAGGATTGGCTGAGTTGTTCCAAGAGGAAGCCGCCCGGTGATAAGCTCGAGTTTGCTCGAGACGATCTGCCGGGCAAGATAGATGTCTGTCCCCCAGTCAAATTCTACGGTGACAACAGAGCTGCCGGTTGTAGATTCGGACCTTACTCTTGTCACCTGGGGAGCTCCGGACATCAGGCTCTCGAGAGGAAAGGAGATCAATCTCTCCACATCTTCAGAAGCCATGCCCGAGTTTTCGGTGATGATCTTGACTAAGGGCGCATTGAGGTCCGGATAAATATCTTTGGGGATTCTGAGATAGACAATCACTCCCCAGATCGAAACAAGAAAAATGAGAAAAAGAGTCAACAATCTATGTTTTAAGGCGTAATCAATTACTCGATCAATCATTGGCAATTCTCCATCTTGAAATTTCTTTTAAATTAACATTTCTATCAATTGGCACGGCCTGGAAATCAATGGACTCCGGCTTTCTTTAGAATTTCATCATAAAGCTTCGATTTCAGTTGATAATTTCCTCTGGTCACAACTTCATCTCCTGCCTGGATTCCCTTAATAATTTCAACATAATCATTTTCTTTTGTTCCTATCTCCACGAGCTGGGGATAAAAACTCCCATTCTTTTTAATAAAAACAATTTTATTGTCTTTGTCATCTAAAACAGCCTCTGCGGGAACAACTAAGGCCCTGCTCTGGTGGTTGAGAAAGATTTTAATATTGGCAAACATGCCAGGTTTGAGTTTGTAGCCTTTATTTTCTACTTCAGTTCGGACTGTAATCGTCCTTGTTTCTTCCTTTAAAACATCACTTATATAGGAGATTTTTCCGGAGAATGTTTCATTCGGATAAGCGGGGACTGTAACTTCCGCGCTTTGCCCTGCCCTCACTTTGGCGATATCTCTTTCATAAATTTCGGCATCGACCCAAAGAAGGCCGGGATCCATAATGGTAAGGATTTCTGTGGACTGATCAATCATACCACCTAAGACAGCAATGTTTTGGATGATTTTTCCGCTGATGGGTGCAAAAAGAGTTATAGCCGGATTTATCTGGTGTGTTTCAGCAATAGCTTTGACTTCTGCTTCTGTAAATCCCAAAACATGAAGCTTTTTCTCTGCTGCGTTCAGGTTTGCTTGAGATACTTTTAGTCCTGCTTCGGATGTCAACAAATCCTTTTGGGCCCCGACTCCACGGTCAAAGAGCCTTTTTCCCCGCTCATAATTGCTCTTGGCCAGCTCATAATCAGCAACAGCCTTGTAATATTCTGATTTGGCTTTGCCCACTTCTTCGCTCTGAAGGGTCACAAGTTCTTGGCCAGGTTTCACCCAGTCGCCTATTTTTACATGAATCTGGGAAATCCTGGCTGGAAAGGCATAACTGACAATCGCCTTCCGGAACTGGTGAGCCAGGACCTTTCCCATAGCCTGGAGTTGAGAAGTCATAGACTTATACGAAGCAGCTACAGTTTCTATTTCTATCGCCTTCTTCTCTTCTTCCGAAAGATTGATAATATTGATTCTTCCTTTTGCCCATCTTTCTGTCTCTTGTGAAGTCGTTTGTTTTTCTTGAGATATTGCATTGCTTATCCTTTCCTTTTCTGAAGCTGTTTTTGTGCAGCTTATAGAAACTGAAAGACAAATAAAAGTTATGATTATTAATTTTCTAATCACCTTTGCCTCCTTCGAGAGTTTGCCCCACCGATTTTTCAAGTGCAGCTATCGTCAGGTTATAATTGTAGAGGGCATCGGCATAAGCCTTTCTGGCTTCAATCAGAGTCCTCCGCGCTTCAATCAATTCGATGCCGCCAATTTCTCCTTCCTGAAAGCTGAAGAGGAACATGTTATAGACTTCTTCAGCTTGATTCAGTATCTCTTCTTCGAAAAGTCTAATCTGATTGCTGGCTGTCGAAGCGTTCGTGTAGGCCTCTTCCACTTCCAAGCTGATAGCGTTCTTCAGATGGTCTGCTTCTTTTTTCAAGGATTCAATATTCGCTTCAGCCTCAGCGATTTCACCTTTTTTTGGCTGCCAGAAAAAAATAGGAATGGGTAAGGAAACGGTAAAATCCCATGTCTTTTGTTCTCCTGCGAGTCTGTGTTGAGAAATTCCTATGTCAAAATTTGGCAAATAACTCATATAAGCCTGCTTTTTCTTCAATGTTTCTCTTTCTAAAGCGAAGTTTATTCTTTTTATCTCAGGACGAAACGAAAAGGCTCTTTGCCTTAATTCCTCAACCTCGAGTGTGACAAAAGGTCTTTTTATCTCACCCCGCACTTCTATTGGTTCATATTTTTTCCGGCCGAGAAGAAAATTCAACATGGCCGCTGCCAGCCTTTTTTCATTCTGAGCAACCTTGACAGCGTTGGCTGCCTTTGAAGCTTCAACAAGGGCTCTTAAAACCTCCACTTTGGCTACGTCTCCGGCAGCCTGTTTGAGTTCGGCTTTATTTAGAAAATCCCGAGATAATTCAAGGTCCTGTTGAGCATACTTGATTTTCTCCTGGGCAAGCAGAAGACTGTAGAAAGCCTGCTTAACCTGAAAAGTGATATCGAGCTTAAGAAGATCGATCTTGGATAAAATCTCGTCAGATTCTCTGGATGCTATTTTCCCTCTCAACAGCCTTTTCCAAGGAAATTCCACGGTTTGGCTAAAGCCAAGATAAGACTCCCCAGAATCTTTAAAATTGAATATATTCGGTTGCAGGTCAGAGTCAAAATCCAGGGACGGCTGAGGGAGGGCTTTGGCTTGATTAATCCGGGCTAAGGATGCCCTGTATTGCTCAAAGGAAGAAAGAAGCAGCGGATTCTGTTTGAGGGCGAGAGCAATACACTCTTCTAAAGATAAAGCGGTCCCCTGTGCTTCCTGAGTCCATAAAATCCCGGCCATGCCAAACATGAACATAAAGATATATGCTATTTTTTTCAAAGCCATCTAACCTCCTCAGGACTTTAATAGGAAATTCGATTAACAAAAATGTTAGAAGGAGGGAAGTTTGACTTATACTTGAGGCGGGCCTCGTAGCCAAAGGTTTATAGAAAAGAAAGTATCGTAATTGAAGGATTCGAAAATCTTGAAGATTCCAAGAAAAAAGAGTTGAGGATGGACGAAGAAATTGATCGTATGGGTTGTGAAAGAGGAACTTTGGAAATGACAAGCAGGACAGGAATCACTTTTTTTAATTGTTTTTTCAGTATGAAAAAAATTAATAAAGAGAGCAACAGTAAGAAAGAGAAAAAGGAATAAAAGATTAAGGAGTTTCTTTTTCTTCTTGGTCATTTCTTTTCCTAGCTGAATTATGAATACTTCAAGAGGGGAAAAAAATCAATCTCATAAGCAGCTCAAAGGCAGCGAAGGGTCGATGTTGGAGCAAACCCAAGGGCGAAGACAGGAAAGAAAAAAACTTTAGTGGAGGACTTGACAAAGAAAAAGAAACGGCCTATCATTTTATTGCAAATGATTATCATTATCGCTGTAAGGAGCTTCGATGCCAGGTCCTTATAAATGGCAGCACCGGATGTGCGGGCAGGTGGCCCGTTGGACCCTGCCGCGGGACATTATCCTGGGCCTTCTGAGCCAGACTGACAAACACCTGAGCCCCAAAGAAATTTATGCATCTTTGTATAAGATGTATCCCGGAATCGGCCTGACAACAGTTTACCGGACGATTGACCTTTTGGCCAGAATGGGCATCGTCACCCGGGTCAGCATCGGCGACGGCCAGAACAGGTATGAACTCAAGGGAGACTCCAAGAAAGACCACCACCATCATCTCATCTGCAGTCGGTGCGGCAAAATCATAAATTACCGTGACTTTGTGCAAGAAGAGCTGGAGCTGGTGAAAAAAACAGAAGAAGCTCTGGCCGAAAGATATAACTTTGCCATCAAGGACCATAACATTGAATTCTTGGGCTTATGTAAAAACTGTCAATCAAAAAATCTTTAAAAAAGGAGGTGATTGAAAATGCCATGGGGAGATAGAACAGGTCCCTGGGGATTGGGTCCGAGAAGCGGGCGCGGCCTGGGATATTGTTCCGGTTACCCTTATCCAGGATACATGAATTCTTATCCGGGCTTTCTTTTCGGCCGCGGATTCGGAGGCGGCTTTGGCAGAGGTCTGGGCTTTGGCAGGGGCCGCGGCTTCTGGCGGGCTGGTTATGGCCGGGGCTGGCGATATCCTTGTTCGCCGGTCGCTCCTATTACTTATCCTCCGGAAATGATGTACGGCTATCCCTTCCCGCCTGCCTATAGCTATCCCTATAGAGTTAGCTCCATACCCTGGTCTCAGCCCGGTGGACCAAAAAGCTAATTAAGAACGAGAATTTTCCGAGGAAAGGAGGTGAGTCAAATGCCATTTGGAATGGGACGAGCAGGATGGTTTTATGGGCCTTATTTAGCACCCTGGATGAGATGCTGGAGTCCGTGGCTCATGGCGCCCTACGGGACGCCTTTTGCGCCTTTCACTCAGGCTGAAGAAGTCGCCTTCCTTGAAGAGCAGGCCAAAATTCTCGAGGATCAAATCGGCCAGATACAGAAAAGGCTCGATGAGCTCAAAAAACAACAAAAGGAGTCAAAATGAGACATAGATGGATGTATCAGCTTACGGGATTGCCCGGCTGGATGAGATTCGGGTTTTCCCCTGGTTGGATGGGGAGAAGCCCTTCTGGATTGGGTCCAGCCGCTCAATACCTGATGACCGGAACCTGGCCAACTTCCCAGATGAATTATGCCTGGCAACGGGGCATGATTCCATTCGCCCCGACGCCTGGCTTTCCTATGCCTGGCTACCCTACGCCTTATGACCCCTGGGGAGCCGCGGAGATAACGCCTGAGAAAGAACTCGAATTTCTCAAAGCAGAGGCAGGGAGGGTCGAGGATGAACTGGAAGCGATCGAAAAACGTATCAAAGAACTCGAAGGAGAAAGGGGATGAAAATCGCTATTTCTGCCTCCAGCTCAGATTTAGGCGCCTCCGTTGACCCGAGGTTTGGAAGATGCCCTTATTTCCTTTTTATTGACACCGAAACCATGGAATTTGAAGCGGTGGAAAATCCCAATATTTCCTCTGCCAGTGGAGCCGGCATCCAATCGGCTCAACTTATCGCTAACAAGGGGGCCAAGGCTTTGCTCACAGGAAGTTGTGGGCCCAACGCCTTCCAAACTCTCCAGGCGGCTGGAGTCGAGGTCATTGTCGAGGTAATGGGAAGCGTTAAAGAAGCTGTCGAGCAGTATAAGGCGGGAAAATTCCAGCCAATCGCTCAGCCCAATGTCCCTTCTCATTTTGGCCTGGGCGGAGCTGTGGGCCCCGGTTTCGGCATGGGTAGAGGAACGGGAAGAGGAATGGGGCGCGGAACGGTCAAAAGC
>CAZGMN010000182.1:0-6617 GCA_964526905.1 uncultured Eubacteriales bacterium | reverse complement strand
TCTCTATCATGAAATTGGAAATGCTCATCCCTTCGAAATCAGTGTTGATTTTTATATGATAGTCGTTTAATCTCTGAAAATGAAAACGGAGGCAAGAAAATGAGAATGCTTATCGGAGAAAAATGGGTTGACAAGGACGAAAAGATTGAAGTCCGCAATCCTTATAATAATAAACTGGTTGACACTGTTCCTGCCGGGGATAAGAAGGATGTGGAAGCAGCCATCAAAGCAGCAGAGGAAGGGTTTAGAATCAACCGTGACCTTCCTGTCCATCGCCGAATCTCGATTCTCTATAAAACTGCCGAAATCATAAGAAATCGCCAGGAAGAATTTGCCAGGATGATAGCCACCGAAGGGAGCAAAACCATCCGCGAGGCGAGAAAAGAGGCCAGCCGCTGCGTGGATACAATCACTATCTCCGCCGAAGAAGGGCGAAGGATTGTCGGCGAGACCATTCCCTTTGACAGCCGAATCGGGTCGGAAAACAGGGTTGGCTACTACCAGCGTTTTCCCATCGGCATCATCGCGGCCATTACCCCCTTTAACGACCCCTTAAACCTCGTCGCTCATAAGGTCGGCCCGGCCATCGCCGGCGGAAATTCTATTGTCCTCAAGCCGGCGACTGTCACTCCTCTTTCTGCCTTAAAGCTGGGAGAGGCTCTTGTCGAGGCCGGACTTCCCTGGAAGATCTTGAACATCGTCACCGGCCGTGCTTCAAAAATCGCCGAGGCGTTGGTTACAGACCCAAGAGTGAGAATGATTTCTTTCACGGGCGGGACCGAAGCAGGCCTGGATATTGTCAAAAAAGCAGGGCTGAAGAAAATAGGCATGGAGCTCGGCTCAAACTCGCCGGTGATTGTCATGGATGATGCCAACCTTCCCCAGGCCGTCGAGCTATCCGTCTCAGGCGCTTTCTGGGCTGTTGGGCAAAACTGCATCGGCGTTCAGCGAATCTATATCCATCAAGCGGTTTACGCTGAGTTCGAAAGGATGTTTGTCGAGCGCACCAAAAAGATGAAGGTCGGCTTTCAGCTTGATGAGGAGACCGACATGGGGCCGATGATCACCGAAGAAGAAGCGGCCCGAGTGGAGAGATGGGTCAAGGAAGCGGTCGGGCAAGGTGCCAAGCTTCTCTGCGGAGGGAAAAGAAAGGGGACTCTTTTCGAGCCGACCGTCTTCAAAGACATGCCCCAGGCTGCCAAGCTGAACTGCGAGGAAGTCTTCGGTCCGGTGGTGAATCTTTACAAAGTTTCTTCTCTCGATGAAGCCATCAAGCTTTCGAACAGTGTCAAATACGGTCTTCATGGAGCCATTTTTACCCGCTCCATAGAGAATGCTTTCAAAGCCATCAAGGAGCTTGAGGTCGGAGGGGTGATGGTCAACGATTCCACCGATTACCGCATCGACATGATGCCTTTCGGCGGCGTGAAATGGAGCAGTCTCGGCCGTGAAGGAATCAAATTCGCGCTGCTGGAGATGACAGAGCCAAAGGTTGTCTGTTTTAATCTTTGAGATTCAAAAAGGTCTCTAAGCTTAAAAGCGATTAAAATATTGCGATTCCCAAAGCCAATCTTCCATCAGCTTGAAAACGATTAATGAATTTGCTTCAACTTGCTCAAATCGCTTGAAACTGAAATATCGAATGTGTCGTTAGAAATTTTGAATAATACTTATTAGATAGATTGGAAAGGAGCAGGCTATGACGTCATTCAAGGTTGTCTTCATTGCAATTCTACTCTCATTTGGAAGTGTGATGCTGATGAGCGATGAGGCTCAAAGCGGTCAAAGCGGGCTTGAGGCTGCCGATAGCCTATTCAAGGGAGGAAGGTTTTTTGAAGCAGAGAAGCTCTATGCTAAAGTGCTGGCAGCAGAACCCACAAATTTTCAAGCTGCTGTTCGCTTGGGCAGTATTGCTCTTCTGGCTAACCACTTGGATGAAGCGCAAAAGTGGTTGGCCAAAGCCATCGAACTTAGGCCTGAGGAGCGAGCTCCCAAATCTATGATGGCAGAAGTCTTTTATCGCCAGGATGACTTCACGCGCGCCGCACCGCTCTTCCGGGCTATAGGTCAAGAAGCAGTCGCAAAAAAGCTGGAGAGTTTCAGAGGAGTGGCACCTTACCAAATCAAAGGGAAAGCCAAGGTCACTCATTTGAAGTTCGTCATGACCGACCCCTTGCCGGTTATCCAAGCGCGAGTCAATGATGGCGAGCCTGTTAACTTCTTCATTGATACAGGCGGCGCTGAAGTCGTCATTGACAGCGAATTCGCCAGGGAGATGAAGATTGCGCAGTTTGGCTCGGTGACAGGAACCTTTGCCGGCGGACAACAAGCAGCCTTCCAGCACGGACGCGTGGATTCCCTGAAACTTGGCGACTTCACTGTCAAGAATGTTCCTGTTCATATCATGAACGTCCGCCGTTTCTCTCAGCCTGTCTTTAGAGGAAAACGAGTCGACGGTATCATCGGAACAGTCTTGCTCTATCACTTTCTTTCTACCCTGGATTATCCCCAGGGTGAACTCGTTCTGAACCGCAAGATAAAGGAAAACCTGAAAAGAGTGGAGCAAGAAGTGCAGGCAAAAAAATATATCGTTATCCCTTTTTGGATGGCCGGCGACCACTACATGGTGGCCTGGGGAGCAATCAACAAGAGCCAGCCGCTTCTCCTGTTCGTGGACACAGGATTAGCAGGCGGTGGATTCACCTGCCCGGAGTCTACCTTAAAGGAGGTGGGAATCAAATTACAGGAAAGCCTTGCCGCTGAAGGAGTCGGCGGAGGAGGAAAGGTGAAGGTCATCCCCTTCGTGGTCGAGGAATTGACGCTGGGCGATGCTAAGGAACAAAACGTTCGGGGAATGTCCACAGGCGCCTTTCCTTTAGAGAATGCTTTCGGGTTTCGCATCGGAGGTTTGATCTCGCACGGGTTCTTCAGGCCCTATGCTTTAACTTTTGACTTTGTTGGTATGAGGTATTTTCTGGAGAAGAGAGAATAAGGATAAATAGCATCCTCATCAGAGCCACAATTTTGCCGCGGTACTTTTTAAGAAACTGCTCAAATCGTTGCGCCTTTCATATGGATCGGAGATTGCGCAGTACCGTACCCTGAAAATTCGGATTTACATTCCGATTTTTAATAGTTACTCCTCATGATTGAATTGTCTTTCACAGACTGTGAAAATAAGCTATTTACCCTAATTCAGCAGCTCCTCGGGCTTTTCGACCTTTGCGTAGAAATACTTATCGAAGAGAGGCTTTGGGTCATAGCCGGTCGTTTCCTTAATCAAGGCCATGACATCGACTTGCTGCCAGAGAGGTTTCCGGCATGCAGCAGAATAGACATCGTCGAGGCTTGATTTTGGATTATGCCTTTGGATCTCTTTGTCGAGCTTGTAAGCGAGCACAGGCATAAGGGCATAAATGTCTTCTCCTCCAGTCCCGCGTTCAAGCTCAGCGGATGACTCGGCCAGGGTTTTAATCGTTCCCTGCTTCTTGACGAGGGTGGCATGCATAATGAGGCCGGCCCTCAACCAGAGCTGAAGCATCTCCTCGTTCATCAGGCCGCAGCGGACCATGATTTTCTTCGATAAGTATTCGAGAACTCCCTCACGGAACCAGGCCGGGGTGTTGCTCCTCCAGAAATGCAGGATTTCATGAGGGGGAACCATGGGGCTTGTCGAGGCAAAACAAGATCGCCACTTCGCCCAGCCGGGCTGGGGCATTATGCCTATCGGAAAAATCGCGATGCCATAATCTTGGTCCTCAAGAGGCCCGATGGTCTGCCAGGCATATTGAAAGACAGCCGCGATGGAATTTACGAGCCAATTTATATCTTGATTGGGTGGAATCTCCAGGACAGCGATTTGAAGCAAAGCGTTTCCGACCTTCCTTTCTTCGGTATGCTTCAGCCGTCCTGCGACCCAAAATCTCTCTTGGGTATCATGGAACAGCTGGAGACCAGTCCTTCCCAGTCCGAGCTTCCATCCTTCCGGCAATTCCCATTGAACCTCGACAAGACCGCCTTCCTTTCCGTTCAGGCCAAGAAATAAGCCTTCGCAGACAAAGAGGAAATCCGGGCCGCCAAAGAGATGAATATCTTGAGGCCTTGTCTTATTGTCGAGCTGAGTCATGAATTTAATCGTATAGATAATCTCGGCTTTGCCGGAGGATGGTACCTGGCTGAAGATTATGATGTCTTTAAGCCGCTCGGACTTGACAGCGATTTCCTTTCCGCCGACGAGCCAGCTTATGCTTTGGAGCTGGCCGAAATCTTTGATATAAGGCGTCACGTTTTGTAACTCGATTTGAGCTTCGACAGTTACAACCTCTTTTTCAGGATTCGGAATAACTTTGTATCTGGCGAAAGGAGGGAGCGGCGATTGTGCCTTGAGGAAAGAAATAGAAATTAAAGACAGCAAGAGAATGAGAAGGGCGTAATTGACTAGGAAAATTCTTTTTGTCATGGCCTCTCGCAACGGTAGTTATTTGTCGTAACTGCTGAGGGCTTAATTCCTGCCCAAATCGTAGCTCGGGAAGCTCTGCATGTCAAATAAAAAGGCCGGCCCGGTTCTACGAAATTATAATGTGATGAAGGCAATGGTTACAGGCGCTTGGCGTGACAGCAAAACCAATATCCCTGGTTCATGCAGAGGAAATTTTTATCAAAAGATTCTGGAGGGAATATTTTTAGATTCTATGCAAATATGAATTACATAAGAGAAGATGTCTGATCAACGACCGTTGCTTAACATCTTCTGGGGAACATATCGAGCAAATTGATAATTCCTTTAAAAGCTGAATCGCAAGCCAAGCTTGAATAGGCCGTTGGCTTTGGCTTTTGCCCCCAGAGAATAAATGGATTCCAAATAATAAGCGGGAGTCAGGACAAGACGCTTATCCCCAAAAACCTGGAATGAGATTGGCAATTGAAAAAGAGACCCGGGCCGAAAAGAAGTTCCTGAAGATTCCTCAAATCTCTTCCGTTTCTCTGCTAAATAGATATGGGACAGGCCATATTTATCTTGATTGATTCCGGTGAAATGCGACAAATGAAAATAAATCCCGACGCTCGGGAAAATCTCGGTTAATTTTCCTAAGCGAGCCTGTTTGAACAAGGAAATATCTCCATCTGCTCCATATCCGGCAAGTTCCATTCTCCTGGATGTGGAGGTGCCGCTCAGGCTGGAAATTGTCACTCTCAATATGAATGAAGAACGGATGCCCCATCCGGATGAAGCGAAAATATTTGTGTAGCCAAAAACAGGCCCTGCTGTGATACTCTCTCCTTCTGGATCCTGGGGAAAATCCGGCTGGAGCTTGCTTGATCGCTGGGTGAAAAAATCAGCTATCAGTCCCACATCAAAATGATTATTCAGGCGATTTCTGAAGATACCCCCCAACTGAAAGAATGAGGTGTTCTCCCCTCCCAGAGAAAAATAGAGCCAATCTAAGTGGTTGCCTCTCCCTTCCTGGTAAAGCTCCTGGCCATAATTGTGATTGACCAAGAAGCCAAGCCAGATAAGAATAAAAAGAATAGGCAGTTTTTTCATCCTTACCTCCTTTTGAATTAGTTGTTCATATTTAAATATTTTTATGGGATTTTTGTATTCGATTATATAACCAGCAAATAATAGCATAAGTTGCAAAATAATTTTCTGATCCGAGATATGCGCATGTCCCAAAATCAATGCTGTTAACTTTGGTAAAAGTATATTGCCGAGCAGTGATTCAAGTCAATGTTTATTGACAGCTGTCATATCATTAGGATTTTAGACCTCCCTGCTCTTATGGAAAAGAAATCCCATTTCCTGTTCGAACCTCGCCATACAGGCAAAACCTTTTTGATTCACCATACAATGAGAGGAGTGAAAGTCTACGACCTCCTCGATACTTCGATTTATCTGGCTCTAAGCCAGAATCCGGGGCGGATCGAGCAGGAACTAACTGCGGAAGATCGTGTCGTGGTCATAGATGAAATCCAACGCCTTCCTGACCTATTAAACGAAGTACACCGCCTTATTGAGACGCGTGATGTCAGATTCTTGCTCACTGGCTCCAGCGCTCGCAAGCTCCGCCGAAGCGGCGTTAATCTTAAATTTCTCCCCACTATATAGTCTATTTTAGATTCCTATCATCTCTCCTCTCAAGCTTGGAATCATTGCTGCTGAGCAGGAAAAGTACATGGCCAGAAGATGATAGCTACAACTGAGAAAGAATTCGGCTAAGGCTATGATTTGTAAGAATCACAAAGAAGCGAGGGCCTGGTCTAAATCGGCGATAACATCGTCAGGATTTTCAGCTCCGACACAAAGTCTTATCAGCTGAGGAGGGACGTCAGCCATCTTTCGCGCCTCCTCACCCTGCTGCTGATGGGTTGAGATTGCCGGGATGGTGGCCACGCTCTTGATTCGGCCCAAATCCGTGGCCCTGAAGATAAGCTTGAATCTGTCAAAAACTTTTCGCGCGTTGTGCGCAGGCCCCTCAACCCGGAAGCTGAGAAGATGGCCGTAGCGGTTTATCTCATTTCCTTTTCCGTCGTCCGAATCGACAAGCTTCATATATCTTTTGGCCAGCTTATGGAGATGGTAGCTTTCAAGCCCTAAATAATCGACTTGATAGACT